>NZ_CACTIE010000131.1 GCF_902713415.1 Arsenophonus endosymbiont of Bemisia tabaci Q2 | reverse complement strand
TATTTTTTTCGCACTCAATATGGTGTAATCAAAATTAAGTCGCTTAGCTATATTTTAGCGGAGCAATTATGTACGCCAATGACGCAGTTTTTTAACCATCTCCGTTGTAATACTAATAAAAAAGAATAATAACTTATTAAATCAATTAATTATATCAAAAAATAAAAAACTACTGATAGATTATCAGTAGTTAGTTGTTTTTCTTGATAAAATAATTATGAATGGTATTTACTCATTACCAACGACGCATTAGTTCCACCAAAACCAAAACTATTTGACATTACAGTATTTAATTTCTTATCAGTGGGTTGCGTAATAATATTCATTGCTTGCGCTTTTTCATCCAAATTATCAATATTGATGCTTGGAGCAATAAATCCATGCTCTAACATTAACAAACTATAAATAGCTTCATGTACCCCAGCCGCGCCCAGAGAATGGCCAGTCATTGCTTTAGTCGCTGAAATCGCTGGGGTATTAGTACCAAACACTTCAGTAATTCCTTCTAGCTCTTTTGTATCGCCAACTGGCGTTGAAGTTCCATGAGTGTTGATATAATCAACCTGTTCGACATTTGCCAATGCCATTTTCATACACCGTACTGCACCCTTACCTGACGGAGCAACCATATCATAACCGTCTGAAGTCGCTCCATAACCAACAATTTCAGCGTAAATATGTGCGCCACGTGCCAAAGCATGCTCTAACTCTTCCACCACAACGATACCGCCACCACCAGCTATCACAAAACCATCTCGATCCTGATCATAGGTACGAGAAGCTTTTTCTGGGGTTGCATTATATTTGGTAGATAATGCTCCCATTGCATCAAATTCACAGGTTAATTCCCAGCTTAGTTCTTCACCTCCACCAGCAAAAACAACATCCTGTTTACCTAATTGGATCAATTCAACTGCATGGCCAATACAGTGGGCTGAGGTTGAGCAAGCGGAGCTAATAGAATAATTAACGCCCTTAATTTTAAACGGTGTGGCTAAACAAGCTGAAACACCAGAAGCCATTGCTTTGGTCACCATATAGGGACCAACACCACGTAATCCTCTGACACGCATACCATCAGAACCAGCCACTTGATTACGGGGCGAACCGCCACCAGAACCAGCAACTAAACCGGTACGAATATTTGAGATCTGCTTTTCTGTCAGTTTAGCGTCCTGAATTGCCTCTTCCATCGCCAAGTAGGCATAAATAGAGCAATCACTCATAAAACGAAGAATTTTTCGATCAATCTTTTGTTTAATATCATCTTGCGTCAGCTGAATATTACCCCAGACATGGCTGCGTAAACCCATTTCTTTAAATTCTTCTGAAAACCGGATGCCAGAACGACCCGCTTTCAGGGAAGCCAGTAACTCTTGCTGGTTGTTACCTATGCTGGAGATAATGCCCAGACCAGTGATGACTGCACGCTTCATTGCTTATATTACCTCATAATCGAAATTGATTTACCGGAAGCTTAGCCTGTTACTTTAGCTTACACTTGTAAGCTGAACAAGTCCGATCAGGTAAAATTTTGTAGAAAATATTATCTTGGCTAACTTTTATATTTTGCGATAGCTAGCGCACTCAGGTTAAATTCGTTAAAATTGGCTGATTATTTAAAATATTGTAGATAATTTTGTGAATATAGCTAAGCGACTTAATTTTGATGACATTATTTATATGAGCTATTCAATTGATTTTAGAGGTAAAGTGATATTTACGATGGAAGAAGAAGGGTTGAGTATCCGAGAA
>NZ_CACTIE010000130.1 GCF_902713415.1 Arsenophonus endosymbiont of Bemisia tabaci Q2 | reverse complement strand
TTCTCGGATACTCAACCCTTCTTCTTCCATCGTAAATATCACTTTACCTCTAAAATCAATTGAATAGCTCATATAAATAATGTCATCAAAATTAAGTCGCTTAGCTATAGATAAACAGCTCAGTGAGCAACAGCATATTTTGCAAGCCCCAATTCATGACAATCTATTTGTTATAGGCGCATTAGGCGCATTAGGCGCATTAGGCGCAAGAGGATTATGTAATGCGCCAATTTGCGCAGAGCTGCTTTGCAGTCAAATTTTTGCTGAACCCATTCATTGCCTTTTGACGATGATATACTGGCAAATCTCAATTCTAACCGTTTTTGGATCAGAAAATTAATACAAGGCCGGGCGGTTAAACTGGATAATTAACTTTCTAGCAAAAAAATGTAATCTCCATTAAAGGATGTACTGCATTGCACAACGTGAGGATGCAGTAAACCCATAAGCCACATCTTTTTTTAAGATAGCTTGTAGTGACAGAGTTAACTTTTCAGCCCGAATAATTGTCAAGCCCAATTTCTGATAATAAACACCATTCCAAGCAACATCACGAAAAGTGGTTAAAGTAACATGATCATAGTTTAGTTGTTTTGCTTGCATAATAACTTTTTGCAGTAAAGCCTTACCAATTCCTTTTCTTTACCATCGGCTATCAACAGATAATTCCCAAATATGCAAAGCTTGATACATTACTTCAACCTCAATGAAACTAACAAGCTGCTGCTGCTCAACTGGCACCCAACAATCGCCATCAAAAATAAATTCTAAAGTTGGTTAACGGATTTGCTTTGTGGATCAGCAACCCAAGGAAGCGCTGGAATTTTACGGAATATGGCTGCTGCTGAACATTCAATATTGACTAACTTTTCTGCTTCATCGGATACTGCCAACCTTACCAACATCGTAACCCATTTTAAAAAAGTGCAACAATACGTTGTTTTAATTTATTTGCTTTTTTGCTTATCGAGCGGCATTTTCTAACAACATCCGCCAAGTATTTAATATCAATCGTTGATCAGGGGGACTTAATTCACCCGCCTTACTTGCTTTGTCAATACTCGCTTCAACATTCTCAAAAGCGCTTTGTGTTTTCTCATTTCGCCTATCTGGATAATACCAATAACCAAAATCTATTTGTTGACGTCTAGTTTCTCCGGCAATACACTAGTGGGAAATTTCGTGTAAAGCACTAGCATAAAAGCCGCGAGCAAAAATAATCTGATGATACGGTATCTTATCCTCTGCAGGTAAATAGATAGGTTCATCATCTCCTTTAATTAAACGTGTGCGATACTCTTTCTCAAAACAAATACTAAAAATGTTAATTAGATGATTATAATTATGTTCTTTCATTAATATTTATATCGTACGATTAAAAGCTAATTCACCACATTGAGCCCGATGACGTAAAAAATGATCAATAAGCACGATAGCCATCATCGCTTCTGCTATCGGTACCGCCCGGATAGCAACACAGGGATCATGACGTCCTTTTTTAACCACTTCGACCCCATCACCTTGCCGGATTAATCGTTCTACCCGGTATGCTAATACTCGAAGTTGGCTTTAAGGCTAAATGGGCAATAATCGGTTGATTACTACTTATGCCACCTAAGATGCCACCGGCATGATTACTGACAAATCCATCACGGGTTATTTCATCCCGATTTTCAGTCCCTTTTAATGTAACCACCTTAAAACCAGCACCAATTTCAACCCCTTTAACTGCATTAATACTCATCATTGCATGGGCAATATCCGCATCCAATCGATCAAAAACAGGTTCACCTAATCCAGCCGGGACATGTTCAGCAATGACGGTTACTTTAGCACCAATAGAATTACCTTCTTTTTTCAATGAACGTAATAAAGCGTCCATTGCCTCCAATTTTGTTGGATCAGGACAAAAGAAAGGATTCTGTTCAACCAAATCCCAATCCTTCAGTTCACAACAAATATCTCCCATTTGACTTAAATAAGCCCGAATGGTTATACCTAGTTTTTGTTGCAAATATTTTTTTGCGATCGCGCCCGCAGCAGCAACACGCATCCCCGTTTCACGTGCTGAAGATCGCCCACCACCACGATAGTCAAGTAAACCATATTTTTGTTGATAAGTATAATCTGCATGCCCAGGACGAAAAATATCTTTGATTTCAGTATAATCCTGCGACCGTTGATCCTGATTTTCAATCAACAAACCAATGGGTGTTCCTGTCGTTATGCCATTAAAAACACCGGATAAAATTTTAACCTGATCAAGTTCACGTCGTTGAGTTGTATAACGAGAAGTACCAGGCCGACGACGATCTAAGTCGGTTTGCAGATCTTTTTCTAATAATGCCATACCAGGCGGAACGCCATCAACAATGCAGCCTAACGCCAAACCATGCGATTCACCAAAAGTGGTAACACGAAAAAGCTGTCCAATCAAATTTCCTGCCATCCCCTTTGTTTCCTCTTTTTATCATTCATTACAATAAGTAATTAATAAATTATTTTATTGTACGAAAAAATGTAATTACCCGTTAATCGATAAATAATTTAAATTTCTCTTGATGTTCAATAAGTTGTTTCTGCGTTAGCATGAATACACCATTGCCACCCTGTTCGAACTGCAACCAAGTAAAAGGAATATCCGGATATTGCTCAATAAGGTGTAACATACTATTACCTACTTCACAAATAAGCACCCCATTGTCCGTTAGGAAACGTGAAGCATTAGCTAGAATTGTTCTAACAAGTTTTAAACCATCAGAGCCCGCTGCAACGGCTAATTTAGGCTCTACCAGATATTCAGCTGGTAAATCAGCCATATCTTCAGCATCCACATAAGGTGGATTAGTAACCATTAAATCATATTTAATCATAGGCATATTCAAAAACAAGTCTGAACGAATAGGTACTATCCGTTCAGAGAACCCATGAGCGGCAATATTTTGTTCAGCTACCGCCAATGCATCAGCAGAAATATCAACTGCATCAATTTGCGCTTGCGGAAATTGATAGGCACAGGCAATAGCAATACATCCACTACCCGTGCACATATCTAAAATAGTTACAGGTTCATAATCAATGATGCCGGCAAAATGCTTATTAATCAGTTCTCCTATAGGAGAACGTGGGATCAAAACGCGTCCATCAACATAAATTTCATGTCCGCAAAACCAGGCTTTATTAGTTAAATAAGCAACAGGGATATGTTCATTAACACGGCGTAACACCCGTTCAACGATACGATGACGTTCACTTAAAGTCAGATGAGAAACCCATAATTGTTGAGGGATATCTAAGGGCAAAAAAAGTGATGGCAAAACAAGTTGTAAAGCTTCATCCCAACAATTATCTGTTCCATGACCGTAATAAATATTTGCTGCATTAAACCGACTAATTACCCAACGCAACATATCTTGGATGGTATGTAGTTCCGCAACCGCTTCATCAACAAAAATCTTGTCCAAAACGCCTCCTAGTCAATACAAAGTTCATATATTTAATCCCGATAGTCTGCCACGAACTACTGTAGTGGTCTAATAAAACTGTAGAGATTTATAGCTTATAATTAAGCAAAATCTTATAGGTATAAGTATGTCACGAAAAGTAAAAGTGACCTTTAGCGCAAAGCAAAAACTGGAATATGCAAAACTCATGGTTGAAGGTGGATATAGCAATATCCAAGTTGAAAAAATATCCGGTGCGGGTAAATCTGCCGTATCGCGCTGGAAGCAACAATATCTTGCCGAGTTAAATGGGAATACGCCTGTAAAATCAAAAGCGTTAACGCCCGAGCAACAGGGCATACAAGAATTAGAAGCAAAACTTAAGCGTGCTCAGAGGGATAATGACATATTAAAAAAAGCCGCGGCTTACTTCATCCTCGACAATCAAAACTCAAAATCGTGAAGCATATGAAAATTATAGCTTGGCGACTTTAAAATGATTACAAGTAATTACTCTATATTAGTAAATTTATATTGGAGAAAAATATATATTTTGTAATCAAAATTAAGACGCTTAGCTATAGTTCGCTTA
>NZ_CACTIE010000129.1 GCF_902713415.1 Arsenophonus endosymbiont of Bemisia tabaci Q2 | reverse complement strand
ATAGAGTAATTACTTGTAATCATTTTAAAGTCGCCCAGCTATATCAACTCGGATTTATCGATTTTTCGCTGACGCGTAGTCGATGCTTTTGGCTCTATTTGATTAATCCAACGCGATACAGATGCAGAGCCAATCCGAAATTGCTTCGCTGTTTCTCGGATACTCAACCCTTCTTCTTGCATCGTAAATATTACTTTACGTCTAAAATCAATTGAATAGCTCATATAAATAATGTCATCAAAATTAAGTCGCTTAGCTATATTGCCGCAAGATCTGTCTAGAGATTTGCAATAAAATCAACAAGTTCTCTATTCGCCTAAAAAGAAACCTGCGGCAAATAACGAAATATGGCTTGATCCACTTGCCAATTGGACAAAAACCGCATTCGAAAATAATAAACAGAATTTACTACAGGAAGTTTTACTGCAGATTGAACGTACAATGCTTGAATGGGCTTTAATCCATACAAAAGGTCATAAACAAGAAGCAGCTCGCTTACTCGGCTGGGGGAGAAATACTATTACTCGTAAATTGAAAGAATTTAGTATCGAGTAGTAAAAAAGCGCTGAAGTGTACAGCTAGACTATTCTCTGTAACCAACTAAATCACACGTGAAAATTGACGTTGACGCATTTGGTTGCGCAAATAAATATCAAAACACATACATATATTACGAATTAATAATCGGCCTTTAGGGGTAATTTGCAACTGTCTTTGACCAACAATCACCAAACCATCTGCTATCATCGGTTGTAATAACTGTAAATCTGCACAAAAATAATTTTTAAAATCAATCTGATAGCAATCTTCAATTTGACCATAATCTAAATGAAAATTGCAGATCAAAGTTTTGATGACATCACGTCGAATACAGTCATCCTGTGTCAAAGATAAACCTTTCCACAATGCATGTTGATGATTTTTAATGGCCTGATAGTAAGCGCTTAAATCTTTTTGATTTTGTGCATAATGATCGCCTAACATGCTAATTGCTGACACGCCAAGCCCGAGTAGATCACAGTTTTGCTGAGTGGTATAGCCCTGAAAATTACGATGTAAAATCCCATTACGTTGTGCAATAGCCAGTTCGTCGTTAGGTTTAGCAAAATGATCCATACCAATAAATTGATAACCATTTTGTGTTAAGGTGAAAATCGTTTGCTGCAAAATAGCCAGTTTTTGTTCCGCTGTCGGTAAATCTTGCGGTTTTATTTTGCGTTGTGCAGCAAAGAGAGCCGGTAAATGGGCATAATTAAACACACTTAAACGATCAGGCGAAAGGGGCTAATACTCGCTCTAAAGTAAAAGCAAACGTTTCCTCTTTCTGTTCCGGTAAACCATAAATCAAATCGATACTGGTAGAAATAAACCCCGTGTCTCTGGCTCGTTGAATCAAAGCGAAAATAAAATCTTCATCCTGCTGGCGGTTAACTAAATGCTGTACCTGTTTATTAAAATCCTGTACGCCCATACTCAAGCGGTTAAAACCCTCGTAGCGCAAGTGATCAATAACATCCAATTCTATTTCTCGCGGATCAATTTCAATTGATATTTCGGCATGGGTGGCAAAATAAAAATGTGATTTCAACATTGCCAGTAGTTGGCTGATCTGGGATTTACTCAAATAGGTTGGTGTCCCACCGCCCCAGTGCATTTGGGTAACAGTACGATTAGTAAATAATTTCGCTTGTTTTATGATCTCTTTTGCTAAAACCAGCAGATAATTATCTACTTTATGTTTATGACGAGTCACCAACTTATTACAGCCACAGAAATAACACAGCTTATGACAAAACGGAATGTGTACATAAAGAGACAGCGGTCTTTCAGGATAGCGACTGGCAGCAATAGCAAAATCACTATCACTGTAGTGTTGATTAAATTCTAACGCAGTTGGATAAGATGTATATCTGGGCCCAGTATAGTTATATTTTTGAATGAGGGAAAGATCCCAAATAATACCCTGCTCTGACATATTTTTATCCTTCAATAATAACTATCTGCTATCTTATAGCTAGACTCACATTACTGTATTCGCTGCCACTATCTTAACTGATGAGAGATTATCATAAGATGATGTAAATGGAATAATAATCCAATTAACCAAACTATTTAAAATCAGTAATATTGATAATCAAAGATAATTATTGTAATCAAAGATAATTATTGATAAATTATTTATGATTAATCAATAATAAATATTACTATTTTATTAGGTAGTAACAGGCATTTTTACTATTAAATAGTTATGAAACAAACAATGCTTACTTCCCTTTTAAAAGCCGCATAATATTATCTGGTTTATCATCATCTTCTTCGTCATCAAGCTCAATACCAACTATTTTCAGCAAAGTATCAATGCGATCCAATTTACTATCAACATAAGTCATTTCATCTTTGGCCAATTTTTTACCTTCTTCAAGATCAGTTAATAACGCGGCCAGACGTTCATCATTTTCCAATAATAGCAACTCTTCTGCGGGTGATAATATTGATTTTTCTACCTTGTTTATTTTTTGCTTGTTGGTATTTAAGGCTTTTTCTTCTTTAGCATCAATGAGTAGAGGGATCGGTTTCTTACTACCAATGCGCGGATCTTTCTCCATTGATGGATAATTATTATTTTGTGCATTAGATCTTTCTTGATAACGACTACCTGCTATATGGCCGCGCTTTTTTTCTGTTTTTTTCGTTCACGACTGGCTAAATTTAGCGATTCACGATTTTTTTCATCTTATTAGTTGCTTTTTTCTTATGCTCCGACATAACGGGTTTTCTCTCATTGCTGATTTTTAATTCTATATTTAACACAATAATATGATATGTGGATGACTTATACTAGATACGGTAAAATTAGAATAAATAAAAACTTCGGTATAATAATTATCGAAGTAATGTAAATAAATTATTCAGTTATTTATCAATGCTATTACACATCAATCAAAATAATTTTTGCAATAAATAACAGCGAAACAATAACGACTGCCAAACCAATTTCACGCCACCGTCTTGTTGATATTTTTATGACACAGTAAGCAATAAAACCTAACGCGATACCTTCAGTGATGGAAAAACTAAAAGGCATCATAACCGCTTTGATAAAAGCGGGTACTGACTCGGTTAAATCATGCCACGCAACACGTGTTAGACTCGATGTCATAAGACACCAACATAGATCAGTGCGCCAGCTGTTGCATAGGCCGGTACCATACTAGCTAGCGGTGAAATAAAAATTGTTAATAAAAATAGCGCGCCAACCACAATTGTGGTTAATCCAGTACGTCTACCTATCGCAACCCCAGAACTACTTTCAATATAGGCAGTTACTGAAGATGTTCCCATTGCGCTGCCTGCGACCGAACTTAAACTATCAACATCAAGCGCCTGTTTCATCTGCGGAAATTTACCTGTCTTATCAGCCAAACCCGCTTTATCGGTAACACCAATTAAGGTTCCTGAAGAATCAAATAGGTTAACCAGCATGAAAGAGAAAATAATGCCAGACAAAGCAATATCTAGTGAACCAATCATATCAACATGTCCAACAACCGTCATGATGCTAGGTGGTAGCGCAAAAACACCATTATATTGGACATCACCGATAATCATACGAATCAGCGTGGTGATCACAATAGAAAAAAGCACCGCAGCATGAATATTGCGCGCCGCTAACACGACAATGATAAAAAATCCCAAGATCCCCAATAACACATTGGATTGGGAAAAATTACCAATCGCCACCAAGGTATCTGGATTAGCAACAATTATGCCAGCATTTTTCAATCCCATCATGGCAATAAATAAACCAATTACCACTGGTAATACCAACCCGTAAGCTTAAAGGGATATGCGCAATGATCCAGTAGCGAATATGAAAAAGTGTTAAAAGAAATAAACCAACTGTGCTCCCCAGAAAATTGCTCCCATCGCCACTTGCCAGGAATAGCCCATAGCACCAACAACGACAAAAGCAAAAAAGGCATTTAATCCTATCGTAGGCGCAACAGCAACCGGTAAATTGGCGACGAGCCCCATCATAATACCTATACCTAACGCTGCAACCAGGCAGGTAGTGACAAAAACAGCTTTAATATTTATTCCCGGCATTGATAGAATTTGTGGGTTAACAAAAACGATATAAACCATTGTCAAAAACGTCGTCAATCCGGCAATGATTTCTGTTCGAACTATCGTACCATGTTCATGTAATTTAAACATGCGCTGAAGCAGACTCTGTCGTCTGATCGGATCTGTTTTGTTGATATATTTAGCCTAATAAAAAAGTTTTTTTACTCTATCCTACAATAAAATTAATCCAAATAGTTAATTATAAAAAGGAAAAAGGAAAACAATATCTGACATAATTATGCGAATGAATATTCAACACAGTCATTACGTTAAAATAAGACTTCGTGGAATCAAAAAGAGAGCGATATAAATAACAACGAATCAACCACCCATGTTACCAATCTTTCACTTACCTCTAAAAGTCACAAGAAAGAATAACGGACACTAGAACAAACCAACTGATTTGCTTGGCTTGCCTGATAATAGAGCCTGTGACCGATTTTTTTCTAAACGACGTAAGATTTGATTTACTATCAGCTCAAGTGAAAAACACATAATGAAATAGATTAAAGCAACAAATAGAAAAATTTCCATTGGATAAATCATTTCTCGATTATTTATTTGAGTGGCTAAAAATGATAATTCTGCTACTCCCACAATATAAGCCAATGAAGTATCTTTAATTAATGCAATCCACTGATTAATAAAAGAGGGGATCATCATCCGTAACGCTTGTGGCAATATAATATTCCAGAATACCGCCCAACGGGTAAAAGCTAGCGACATCCCCGCTTGCCATTGCCCTTGACCTATAGCCAAAATACCTGCTTTTACTCCATGCGCTAAATAAGCTGATGTGATCAAAGCTAAAGCACAAATTACGGTCGTCAATTCAGGAATATCCGTACCTAGTAAAACAGGTAATAAAAAGTAACTCCAGAAAATTAACATGATGACAGGTATAGCCCGAAAAAAACCTAACACAGCTGCCAGTAAATTTGCCCACCAACCATTTAACATCGCCAATGCAATTCCACCAGCAATACCGAGAAAAATAGAGATACTTCCTGCTAATAAACTTATTAACAGAGTCAGTGCTCCACCTTCTAAAGGGCCATCAGGAAATGTACCAAATAACAGATAGCGCCAATTTTCCGCAATCACTGTAAAATCCATGTTAGTGTCCCTTTATTAATAGACGCTGCTGACGCCATTGTCCCCAAGCTTCCATCAAGGCAATAATGGCAATATAAAGAATTGTCGCCACACCAAACGCCGTAAAGGTTTGTAAACTTTGACTTTCAATGTGACGAGCAACATAAGAAAGCTCAGTAACACCAATTGCCATGGTTAGGGAAGAATTTTTTACAATATTCATATACTGCCCCAATAAAGGCGGCATTGCGATTTTTAGCGCTTGAGGTAAAACCACATAACGCATGGCTTGGCAGCCAGATAAACCTAATGCTAATGCAGCAAATTTTTGTCCTTGCTTTACACCATAAATACCGGCTCTTAATTCTTCAGCAATAAAAGGCGTAGAGTAGAGAGTTAAGGCAATCACACCTGCCAAAAATTCAAATGATGGCCATGCGAGCTTAATATCGAGAATAGCCAGCTGATGGGGTGTATTTAGCCATTGCATAACTGATTCTGGTAATATCGTTCCAGCAGCAAAGTACCAAAAAAAAAGCTGTATTAATAATGGCGTATTACGAAATAGTGAAATATAACTAATTGCTAACCAACGCAAAAATACGGTATGGCTATCTTTAGCAGAAACGACAACAAACCCTAGCAGGGTTGAGGCAACTATGATACAAAATGAGATCCAAATAGTAATTTGTAAGCCCTGCCCAATCCAATCAAGATATTCAGGGGCTAATAGCTGACTAGAGAAAAAATCTTCAAACATTTATGCAACCTATTTATGTTATGATGAAGTACTCATTTAGGTATTTTTATTAAAAATAATATTTTTTACTTCTCTAATGGTGCAAATTTAAAATCACCACGAGATAGTGCTGCTTTAGTTTCTGGACCAAACCAACGATCATAAATTATTTCTGCCTGACCATTTTTTTCTAATTTCAATAAAGTATTATTTACCGTTTTAATTAAATTGGTTTCACCTTTAGCTGCTGCTAATGCCTGATATTCACGTGTAAGACTAAAAGGTGAGATTTCATAATCTGCTTTAATTTTTGCCGGTAAGTTCCCCAATAAACCAATCAGTTTGGCATCATCTTGCGTAATAGCTTGTACATT
Source organism: Arsenophonus endosymbiont of Bemisia tabaci Q2 (assembly GCF_902713415.1). Lineage (GTDB taxonomy): Bacteria > Pseudomonadota > Gammaproteobacteria > Enterobacterales > Enterobacteriaceae > Arsenophonus. Next base: position 1,368 of record NZ_CACTIE010000129.1, on the reverse strand, counting down.
GCCATTTCGTAATGCAGCAAAAGCAAGCGGGGTGTCATCGTAAGATATTACTTTAGTATTAGGATAGCGTTCACGTAGGGTAATTTCCTGCACGGTTCCTTTATCTGCACCGATACGCAAAGGAATAATATCATTAGCTGTTTTTAATACCCCAATACGTGCGATAAATTTCTGCCCAGTAGCAAAATCAGGAATTGAAAACTCAACTTGCTTAGCACGTTCGTTGGTGATGGTAAAATTAGCCCCAATCAGATCCACTTTACCTGCTGTCAATAGCGGTATTCGATTCGCTGGATTAGTTGGACGCAATACTAATTTAACACCAAAATCTTTAGCAATCGCTTCTGCAATATCAATATCATAACCCACCAATTTTTTAGTTTTAGCATCAATAAAACCAAAGGGAGGATTACTATCAAAAACACCAATACGGATCACACCGGCTTTTTTGATACTTTCCAATTTATCTGCTTTTGCCAACCCGGTAACCAAGGCTAATGTGACAGATAATACAGTTGCAATAAGATTGAATTTCATTTCACTATTACCTTTTACTGTCAATTTTTGTATATCTATGTTTATTCAAGTCAAATTATCAATTCGCAATTAGAACATGAAATAATATAAAAATCTATGGTTATTCCAAAATAGGAATAAGCGTGAGCTAAAAAATAATCATTCAATAATCGCTGAAAAGCGTTTTAATGACCACCCTTAGTTAGCATTTTTTCTACAAAATCCCCACTTAAATGACGGAAATCTTGCCCTTTTAAATAATAGAAAATAAATTCACAAATGTTTTGGGAACGATCACTTATTCGCTCAATAGAGCGCGCACAAAAAAACGCTGTTAATACACTAGGAATAGTGCGAGAATCTTTCATCATATAAGTCATCAGTTGGCGAACAATACCTTCATACTCTTCATCAACCTTTTATCTTATCTTCGAGATAAACGCGAATTGCCGCATCCAGATCCATACGGGCAAATGCATCCAACACATTATGTAACATTTGAATAGTATGCCCGCCTAAAGCTTCCAGACTAACAAGTAACGATTGATGTTGCTCAGAAAACTTTTCCAACGCAACCTCACAAATCTTATCAGCAACATCACCAACTATAGCTAAGCGACTTAATTTTGATTACACCATATTGAGTGCGAACAAAATATCTGTGTCGCATCCCAGCGCTCTTTTTTTGCATTTAGCTTGTGCCCATTTATGTTCAATTGGATTAAGATCTGGCGAATAGGTACGCAAATATTCCATTATATGCCCGGCATCGATGATGACTTGTTGAATACTCTGTTTCTTGTGAAAAGTTGCATTATCCATCATGATTACACTGTTTTTAGGAAGTACTGG
>NZ_CACTIE010000128.1 GCF_902713415.1 Arsenophonus endosymbiont of Bemisia tabaci Q2 | reverse complement strand
GGTCAATCCCATTTTTTTAGAGCTTGCCAAATGGCCTTCTGATAAACGCCAAAACGCTCTGCACGCTCTTTTGGTCAGCATCTGGATATTGTTCAACATCTTTTATCAACTCGGATTTATCGATTTTTCGCTGACGCGTAGTCGATGCTTTTGGCTCTATTTGATTAATCCAACGCGATACAGATGCAGAGCCAATCCGAAATTGCTTCCTGGTTTCTCGGATACTCAATCCTTCTTCCTCCATCGTAAATATCACTTTACGTCTAAAATCAATTGAATAGCTCATATAAATAATGTCATCAAAATTAAGTCTCTTAGCTATAATTTACAAAGAAAAAGTTTTATAAATCTATCACCTGAGTATCCACTTAAAAATGAAGATGGCACCGCAGTTGCTGGAATAATGTATCCCAAAGATATGGGATTGGGTATAAAAGGATTAGTGCATGGAGCAGATACTTTTTATGGTGTTTCAGAAGCGCCAGCAGGACGAGTTAATGGAATTGCTAAAGCATTAAAATACTTAAGAGCGGGAGACGTATTTATTTATGAATTACAATCCATGGGACCACCTAATAGATATGTCCCAGCCGATTACCAAAAAGCGGTTTGGGATATTACAAAAGAAGCCACTGATGCCGGCATTATTGTCATTATGGCTGCTGGCAATGGCCCTGAAGATTTAGATCATAAATTATATAGTGAATATAGAAATCGTAATGACGATGCTGATAACGGTGCAATTCGTGTTGGTGCAGGTGATAAAAATACTTGATCCCCACTGATTTCAGAACTTATGGTAGCATGATACATGTGCAAGGATGGGGGCTAAATGTTGTCACAACCGGCTATAACGATCTCTACAATACCGGTTGAGCATAATAATTATACCCATACTTTTTCCGGGACATCATCTGCTACGCCGATTGTCGCTTCCGCTGTTGTGGCGATCCAATCATGGTATAAACAGAATATTGGTGAGGTTATTAAACCAAAAGACATGCGTTCACTGTTAATCGAAACAGGCACACCGCAAGGATGCCATCAAACTAGTAATAAATGGATAAATATTGGTACATTACCTAATGTACGCCGAGCAATTAGTACATTACAAAAACGTTTACAATAAATAAGAGCTAAACATGATCACTAATAATATAATATCTTGCCATGTGATAATTTTTTAGCAAATTAACTTAAAACCAGATCGCGACATTTATCTTTTAGACTAATTAAGATCTGGTTTTTTATCCCATTATCTGAAAAAATAAGATTAAATATTATAAAAAATAGAAAATAGCATAAAAAAGCCAGTTTTAACTGGCAAACATATCAAACACAACACCAGGGAAAGTCTCTATCTAACAAGAATAGAATGAACAAATAAGGCGTAGAAATTGGAAGGATTAATTAGAGGATAGGTTAAAAATAATTATTTTCTATCTTTATTCATGATAATATGAGGCATATCAAAAAACAGTCATCTTACATTAAGGTTAATGAAATAATATGGCTTATAATTCAACCGATAAATTAACCTTAATTAACTGAATTATAATATTTTTTAATGTTTTTCTGCTATAATATTCTATTATTACTCGCAAAATGAAAATCGGTCTTTTTTATAGTTCCGGTACCTGCTACACCGAAATGGTTGCAGAAAAAATCCAGTATAATCTAGGTTAAGAATTAGTTGATTTACATAATCTTAAAGATATTTCGCCGCAATTAATGGAAAATTACCAAATTCTGATTTTAGGTATTCCTACCTAGGATTTCGGCGAACTACAAGAAGACTGGCAAGCAATTTCGGATCAACTCTGTTCGTTAAATTTAGCTGGCAAAATTGTATCCCTATATGGTTTAGGCGATCAAATCGATTATAGCGACTGGTTTCTTGACTCACTAGGTATGCTTTATGAGCAGCTATTACAGATGGATGTAAAATTTGTCGGCTTTTGGCCTACAACAGGATATACCTTTAGTAGCCTTAAACCATTAACCACTGGTGGTAGCCAATTTGTCGGACTAGCGCTCGATGAAACCAACCAATTTGAACAAACGGATGAACGAATAGAACAGTGGTGTATGCAAATATTAAATGAAATATAGCTAAGCGTCTTAATTTTGATTACAAAATATATGTTTTTCTTAAATATAAATTTACTGATATACAGTAATTACTTGTAATCATTTTAAAGTCGTCCAGCTATACCACAACTAATCCCATCAGTGACAATAAAGTAAAACTGAAAGATCTGTTATCAAATATTGCAGAAAAAGAGAAAAGTGTTAAACAGCAGTAATCTGAGAAAAATCATTTACTTGATCAATTGAAAAATCAGGAAAAAATATTGCTGCTGCTGGAAGAGCATTACATGAAACACGGAAAAAACTTTGGCAGTTAGCAAAAGAACTATAGCTAATCGACTTAATTTTGATTACACCATATTCAGTGCGAACAAAATATCTGTGTCGCATCCGAGCGCTCTTTTTTTACATTTAGCTTGTGCCCATTTATGTTCAATTGGATTAAGATCTGGCGAATAGGTAGGCAAATATTCCACCATATGCCCCCCATCGATGATGACTTGTTGAATACTCTGTTTCTTGTGAAAAGTTGCATTATCCATCATGATTACACTGTTTTTAGGAAGGACTGGGATAAGGACTTGGGTGACCCATGCATAGAAAACATCGCTGTTAATATTGATATCAAATAATCCGATAGCAAACAGCGTTGTGCCCAATAAAGCGCCGATAACATTTGTTCTTTCTTTAGCTCCTCAGTTCTTGAGACCAACACACCGTTGACCTTTCTGGGAATAGCGGTGAGTCCGCGGGGTATCGTGTAAAAAACCACTTTCATCAATAAAAACAATATGCTTGCCTTCTTTTCATACTGTTTTTTTGTTGAAACGTTTGTCGAGTGTTTTCGTCGGCTTTCGGATGACGTAGAGTTTTTTTTATAGGTCAATCCCATTTTTTTGAGAGCTTGCCAAATAGCCTTATGACAAACGCCAAAACGCTTTGCACGCTCTTTTTGGTAAGCATCTGGATATTGTTCAACATCTTTTATCAACTCGGATTTATCGATTTTTCGCTGACGCGTAGTCGATGCTTTTGGCTCTATTTGATTAATCTAACGGGATACAGATGCAGAGCCAATCCGAAATTGCTTCGCTGTTTCTCGGATACTCAACCCTTCTTCTATCGTAAATATCACTTTACTTCTAAAATCAATTGAATAGCTCATATAAATAATGTCATCAAAATTAAGTCGCTTAGCTATATCATCTAGATGATCAAAAGCGACAGCAGGTGCTCTTAACAGTGAGGCTTTTGTTACCCCGGTAGGAAAATAACGTTCAGCAAAAATCGGTGAAGACACAAATAAATAATCCAGTGCACCCAATTTATCTACCAGGCAGCCAGGTAAAGGCTCTGGTTGAATACTAATCGCGCCAACGACCTCTCCTCTACGTAGCAGCTCTTGAGTCCGGGTTTTATCTTCGACTTGAATATTAAGGCGAATAGGGCTTGTCATGTAGTACTGGATTAAGAGCCAGCAGGAACGAGGTTGCTAAACTATCAGCATTGACTGCCACTGATAGTAACAACGGAGTTTTGCCATTACTTTCGTCACCAAGCCATTGCTCTTCTAGTAATTCCACTTGATTGTAATAGCGCGAGTAGTTTTTGTCCTTGCTCAGTTGGTTGAGGAAGGATAGTCCTCACTAATAATGGTTGACCAAATAGGTTCTCAAGCTGTTTAATTCGTTGGGAAACGGCAGATTGAGTGATACATAACTTTTGCGCAGCGCGTTCAAAGCCGCGTTCACGGATCACAGTGTCCAATGCTTGTAGTGCTCGATAGTCAGGGTGTTTAATCACGAAAAAATCTCTTTAAAATTCAATTCAGATGTTATTCTATATCTTACTATGCAATATTTTTCCAATCGATAGCCGGGAAAATTTCGTTATACTAATTAATTAGTAGGTTTTAGCAATAAAAAATAATAAAGCAACTAATTATGACACAGGATGAATTAAAAAAAATGGTCGGCTGGGCTGCTTTGGAATATATCAAACCAGATATGGTGGTTGGTGTTGGAACAGGCTCTACGGTTGCGCATTTTATTGATGGCTTAGCGACACAAAAGCATTTAATTAAAGGTGCAGTCTCAAGTTCGGTTGCTTCTACAGAAAAATTAACCACGTTAGCCATTCCTATTCTTGATAGTAATGATGTGGATGGTATTGATATTTATATTGATGGTACTGATGAATTTAATCCAGATCTAATGATGATCAAAGGGGGTGGCGCTGCCTTGACGCGTGAAAAAGTCATTGCTGCGATGGCTAAGCAATTTATCGCTATAGCTGATAAATCTAAGCAAGTTGATATTTTAGGTAAATTTCCATTACCTGTTGAAGTAATTCCGATGGCGCGCGCTTATGTCGCTCGTCAATTGGTAAGGTTAGCAGGCATGCCAGAATATCGGCAAAATGTGGTTACTGATAATGGTAATGTCATTCTTGATGTTCACAATTTAGAGATTCTAGATCCGATAGAGCTTGAAAATAAAATTAATGCGATTGCCGGTGTTGTAACGGTAGGGTTATTTGCCAATCGCTCAGCAGATATTATTTTGCTGGCAACACCAGCTGGAGTAAAAAAATTAACGGCTAAAAGCTAATTATTTGGTGGTTTTTAAAGTGCTGACCGGCTATTAAGGTAGTACTTATTCCTTATATTTAATTTATATTTTTTACTCTCAAATTTAGTGAGTTATATCATAATAATTGATTTAGTATGATAAAAATCTTATTTTTGCCTCTTTAATTTCCTTTTTGTTCGTTGTAGCGTTTTAGTTAAGATTTATTTCGTTGCTTGTATAAATGATAGTATTGCTACTGGGAAAATTTTTGTTATGTTTGTATGACAAAATAGCTGATAGCCGTAATCCTAATGATAGGATGGGGTAAATAGTTAATGTATCTTTACAAAAACAAAAAATTAAATTTTTGCTTTTAGAGGGTCTGCATCAAAGTGCAATTAATAATCTGCGGGCAGCAGGCTATGACAATATTGAATATCATGAAGGTGCATTATCAACAGAAGAATTAATCGCATTGATCCCTGATGTCCACTTTATCGGTATTCGTTCCCGTACCTATCTTAGCGAACAGGTTTTAGCCGTGGCTGAAAAATTGATTGCAGTCGGTTGCTTTTGCATTGGCACCAATCAAGTTGATATTCAAGCTGCGGCTAAGCGGGGCATTCCAGTTTTTAATGTACCATTTTCCAATATGCGCTTTGTGGCAGAAATGGTACTTGGCGAATTACTATTGCTTTTACGTCGTATTCCAGAAGCGAGCATGAAAGCCCATCATGGAATATGGAATAAACAAGCCAAAGGAAGCTATGAAGTACGAGGTAAGAAATTAGGTATCATTGGTTATGGTCATATTGGTACTCAATTAGGGATCTTAGCTGAAAATATTGGAATAAATGTTTATTTCTATGATATTGAAAATAAGTTACCGCTAGGTAATGCTTGCCAAGTTCCTACTATGACCGAATTACTCAATATGACTGATGTGATTAGCTTACATGTTCCTGAAACAGCGAGTACTAAAAATATGTTTGGCAAAGAACAACTAACCTTGATTAAACCCGGCGCGATTTTGATCAATGCCTCAGGTGGTAGCGTAGTTGATATCCCGGCCTTAGCTGAGGCGTTGAAAAGTCAGCATATCTCAGGTGCTGCAATTGATGTATTTCCTAAAGAACCAGCCGGTAATGGTGATCCTTTCAGCTCACCGTTAATAGGTTTTGATAATGTTATTTTAACTCCTCATATTGGTGGCTCAACGCAAGAAGCACAGGAAAATATTGGTTCTGCAGTGGCTAATAAGTTAGCAAAATATTCTAATAATGGTTCTACTTTACTTTATCGGCGGTCAATTTTCCTGAAGTTTCATTACCTATTCATACTGACGATACTAATCGTTTATTGCATATTCATGAAAATCGCCCGGGGATGTTAAATCGTATTAATCAGATCTTTATGGAAGACGAGATTAATATAGCGGCAGAATATTTGCAAACCACCGGCAATATTGGTTATGTTGTGATTGATATTACATCGCAACCGGCAACGACGGCAAAAAATTTATTAAAAAAATTAAAGTCTGTACCTGGTACGATCCGGAAACGCCTTCTTTATTAAATTAAGAAATTTTACTAATTTACTTTTTTCAATAGATTGCCCGTTAAGGCGGGTTGATTTTTATTTATTGTATATTAACATGTCTATTTGACTAGAGATAAATATTTTTATAATTAATAACCCTATTAATTAATATATTTAATTTAACATATTTTATTTGTGAATATAAAGTGCAACCAATTTATTCTATTTTATAAAAAAGTATTTATTATTGATTTTATTGTAATTTAAATTCATTTAAGGTTTTATTTAGTTAACTAGGCAACTGATACCGTAAGGAAGTTATTATGTCAATTAATGGAATGAAAAGGCCAGATATTATTTTTTGTCAAACTAAACATATTTTTGAGGATTTTAATCAAAATATAGTACTCTTAAAAGAAAAGTATTTTAAAT
>NZ_CACTIE010000127.1 GCF_902713415.1 Arsenophonus endosymbiont of Bemisia tabaci Q2 | reverse complement strand
TGTTAATGATAATGAAATTTCGATTATTGCATTAACTAAACTGACTAATAGTCAACAAAAAATAAAAATTGATGAGAAAATATTATTAAAATTTATTACCGTGGATGAAAAAACACGAACAATTCAGTTAGAAATAATTAACTATAAAAAACTTTAATAAAAAATTAAATTAACTATCGATAGCCTATCTTCGGATGAAATAAAGCATTTTATCTAACAATATAGAAAAAATTTAGATAAATATCAGGGTAAACGAATATATTTAAATAAAGGAAACGGCCATTATGATATTTATCGTAATTCTTATCAGCATAATATTGCTATGTTGAAACAAAATATTGTTAGGGGAAAGAAAGAGTTAATAACAACTATTTGACCATAAGATCAATTGCTGATTTTAATATAACTCTGGTTAATCTAGGTTAAATTGTTTACCAACGCCATCTTTTTGAAGATGTAATTATTTCTGGTAATAGCATATCCCATGGTGCGGTAGGAATTTTATCAACCAATTGGCAGTTATGCGGCAATCCAATCGGATAAAAGTGTTTTTTTACGCTAATTGGCAAGCAACCTATCATAAAATCCGCCAGCCATACCTAATCGTTGTCCTTGTTTATCAAATGCGACTAGTGGCACGAACAGAATACAGAATATAGCTAGGCGACTTTAAAATAATTACAAGTAATTACTCTATATCAGTAAATTTATATTCGAGAAAAACATATATTTTTGTAATCAAAATTAAGACACTTAGTTATACCTAACTGTGCTATTGGCATAACATCCATGACATTAAGTGCTGGTTCAGCAGCAATATGAAAGCGATTTTTTATCAGTTGAGTATCAGGGCGCTAGTGTAAAAACAGCAGTTGATGGCGATTGAAGGGATGCAAAACAGGTAGATAAACTTTTTTGTCTTGTGTCCAAAGTTTTTTAATTAATGGATGAGTATTGATTTCACCATCAAATGAAAAAAATAACGCCAAATGGGCTGCAGATCGGATAAGCTCGTGTTCTAATACCAGGTAAGTTATTTTATCTGTTGCGCTATTTTCTTGTTCGCATGTTAATTGTCGACGATATTGGCGAACTGTTTGCCGGATAATTTTCTGTCGTTTGACTAGATTAGTAGACATAAAATTGGGAATTATTAATTTGGCAGCAATAAAATAATACGGTTTTTTATAATTGTATTATTCAACTTTTATTGACTGAAGGATAGTATATTTGAATGGTAACATTGTGAGTATAACAGTATAGCTTATTGAGGACCTCCAAGATGCCGTTTCGGGCTGTAACCCTTGAACTTGAGGTTCAAGGTGAACGTAGTATCGTTAACTTTAGGCTTCCTGGTGGCTAGGCTTTCCCTAGCTAACCAGGCATGCACACCATAAACAGGTAGCCACATTCTAAGTGATTTGAAATATCGGCTCAGGGGACTAACCCGCTGACGAGCATCTCAGAGAATTCTAAACTAGATCTTAGAATCTATTGTATGAAAGTAAATACAGAAAGCAAGCTATTCTTACTCTATTTTGGTACCAATGTTGTTTTATTCATCGGTTTTATTCTAACGGAGTAATTGTTCTTCCAGTAATGCGCGCTTGCTCTTGCAATGCCTGTTCGATCGTATGTTGCAATACACGGATTTTTTGTTCCATATTATCAGTGTAGTCCTGAGTTTTGATTTTTTTTTGCGCAAGTTCATGATAAATGTTTAAAGCGACGATAAAAATAAGTTGCTCGGTATTTGTGACACCAGTTCGATTTTTTAGATCTTTTAGCCGTTGCTCAAGCTCAGCCGCAGATGATTTTAAGGTATTTTGTTGTTCTTTGGGGCAATTAACCCTTAATGTTCGTCCTAAAATTTGAATATCAACAGGTTTTGTAGACATTATACCTTCCTGATTATGTGGGGAGACGAAATAGACTAGTAATATTTCGCTGCCCATAATTGTATTGATGCTATCAGAATAATTCTGAGTAATATATGTGCAATTTGTGCACTTATCTAGTATAGCTACCGTCCTTGATGGTAGCATATTACATATCAATATTATTAACGTAACTGAGCAGACATGCCAATACAGAAATCTTTACCTAATTATCAAACTCTTGAGCTACTATTGCAACAACAGAATGTTGATTTAACAGCCGCAGAAATGCACGGCTTAATTACGGGCCTAATTTGTGGTGGTAATCACGATTATAAGTAGAAAAAGTCAATTTATGAACTAATCAATGATGGATTAGTTTTTTCACAGATATTAACTAATCCACTCCGTGAGCTTTATGACTTTACATTTGCATTTTTAGATAATAATGATTTTATTTTTAATTTGTTGTTACCTAAAAATGATAAGGTGTCTGAGCGAGCTGATGCCTTAGCCGGTTGGGTTAACCATTTTTTATTAGGCTTGGGGATTACGCAACCTCAGTTGATAGAAAAAAGAATTAAAAGAAATTGTTACGGATTTACGCAATATTGGTATGTTGGGTTATCACAAAATGATGATCAAAATGAGTTAGAACAGCCTTTGGAAGAGATCATTGAGTATGTTAAGGTCGCAGTTTAGCTCTGTTTTATTGCCTTTATGGAGGTAAAAGATCGGCGAATGAAAGCAAAAAAACGATAAACCAACATTACATTGATAGGAATAATATTCTAACCTATTTTGTTGTTAATCGCTTGCGGGAGAAGGCATGACTCAACAACCATTTATATCTCGTCGCCATAAGTTTATAAAAAAAATGGCACTTACCAGCGCGGGTATTTTTTTTGCCGCTCCATCTGCTTTGCGAAATGCAGATTGTGAATATCCCTATCGGCAACACAGTGATTTTCTCTATTTAACTGGTTTCAGTGAACCTGAAGCCGCGTTAGTTATTATTAAATATAATGAAACCTCTAGTGAGAGCATACTATTTAATCGTGTGCGTGATCAAGCGATGGAAACCTGGTTTGGTCGTCGTTTAGGCCAGCAAGCCGCGATTGCAAAACTGGGCGTGGATCGGGCATTACCGTTTGCCGAAATTGATCAACAACTTTATCAATTATTGAATGGTTTAGCCGCTATTTATCATGCGCAAGGTGAATTTGCTTATGCGGATCAGATTGTTGGTGCAGCACTTAATCGGTTAAGGCAAGGTAGTCGGCAAAAATTAAAAGCTCCATCTACTCAAATGGATTGGCGGCCAATGCTGCACGAAATGCGATTATTTAAATCACCTGAAGAACTTACTCTAATGCGTGAAGCTAGCAAAATTTCTGCTGATGCACACCTTAGAGCAATGGAAACCTGCCAGCCTGATATGTATGAATATCAGCTGGCTGCAGAAATTGAACATCAGTTTGCCAGTCAAGGCGCAAAATCGCCTGCTTATACTACCATTGTCGGCAGTGGGCAAAATGCATGTATTTTGCATTACACCGAAAATGATGCCCTGATGAAAGCAGGGGATTTAGTTTTGGTTGATGCCGGTGCAGAATATCAAGGTTATGCCAGTGATATTACGCGTACCTTTCCAGTTAATGGTAAATTCAGCCCACCGCAGCGTAAAATTTATGACATTGTATTGACGGCACTAAATAGCGCTTTAACCTTATATCGACCTGGGGTCACTATTCATCAAGTGATGGCGGCGGTGATAAAGATCAAGATCGAAGGTTTAATTAAATTGGGTCTTTTGCAAGGTGAGCTAAATAAACTGATCGAAAGTAAAGCTCATTTGCCTTTTTTTATGCATGGTTTAAGTCACTGGTTAGGGCTTGATGTCCATGATGTTGGTGACTATGGAAACAATCACGATCGTCCGTTAGAGCCGGGTATGGTATTGACCGTTGAACCGGGGCTTTATATTGCACAGGATGCTAATGTGCCTGAAGCTTATCGAGGAATTGGTATACGTATTGAAGATGATATTATGATTATTGAAGAGGGTAATGAAAACCTGACAGCGGCTGTTATTAAAGATCCTGATAAGATAGAAGCACTGATGGCAGCAGCAAAGTAGGCAGGGGATTAGAAACGATGAAAGTAATTATTGTTGGCGGTGGTATGACAGGTGCATCATTAGCACTTGCTATTTCGGCCTTCACTCAGGGAAAGGTTAAAGTTTCATTAACTGAAGCAAGGTTACCTAATAAGGTACATCCTGGTTTTGATGCCAGAACAATTGCACTGGCTTATGGCACTTGCCAACAGTTTAATCAAATTGGTGTTTGGCACGGATTAAAAAAGTATGTGACGCCAATTACTAATATTCATGTTTCTGACTATGGCCATGCTGGCGCGGTAAATATGTATGCCAAAGATTATTCCCTTCCTGCACTTGGTTATGTTGTTGAATTGCAGGATGCAGGAAATTACTTATTTGAGCAGCTTAAAAAAGCGCCGGGTGTTGAATTATATTGTCCTGATGAAGTTATTGCTGTTGAGCGCACAATTGAGGATGTATCAGTCAAATTAACGAGTGGTAAAGTTTTAACCGGACAGTTATTAGTTGCTGCTGATGGCAGCGATTCCATCATAGGTAAAATCAGTCAAATTGAATGGCAGCGCGAGCCATACCAACAATGTGGAATTATTGCTAATATTTTAACTAGCCAAGCACCAGAGGGTCAAGCTTTTGAGCGTTTTACCCAACATGGTTCGTTGGCAATGTTACCTATGTGTAAAGGGTGTAGTTCGTTGGTTTGGTGTCACCCATTGGAAAAGCAGCAGTCTATTATGCAGTGGAGTGATGACCAATTTATGACAGAATTACAAAAATTGTTTGGCTGGCGGTTAGGTGAAATTAAGGCCGTTAGTGAGCGTTACTGTTTTCCATTGTTACTTTCGCAAGCGAAAAGATTGATTAGCCATCGATTGGTTTTAGTTGGCAATGCAGCACAAACTTTGCATCCTATTGCGGGTCAAGGGTTTAATCTTGGTATGCGTGATGTCATGATCCTTGCCAATATAATTAGTGAAGTAGCCAATCATGGTGGTGATATGGGAGCTTACTCGGTTCTTATCCAGTATCAAATGCAGCGTCATGATGATCGTCAAAGCACCATAAAGTTAACCGATAACCTGGTTCATTTATTTTCCAATAATCATCTAATTTGTGCTATCGGCCGTAATGTTGGATTAATGGCAATGGAAACACTACCACTTATGCGTGACATTTTAGCCCACCAAACAATCGGACGATCGTTTCATCTCTAGCTATTTAAGAAGGAATATTTCACTATGCAATCGTTTGATGTGGTTATTTTGGGTGGTGGTATGGTGGGCCTTGCTCTGGCTTCTGGATTACGGGGTTGCGGGATGAAGATTGCTGTTATTGAAAATTCTCCTGTGCAACATCAATTTGATCCGCAACAAGCGCCTTCACTCAGAGTGTCTGCTATCAATGCAGCAAGCCAAAAATTACTCGATTATTTAGGTGTTTGGCAAACCATCGTGCAGAAACGAGTTGGTAGTTATCAGCAAATAAAGGTTTGGCAGCAAGATAGTTTTGGTCATATACAATTTAATGCCAAGCAGCATTATTTACCTGCTCTCGGATATATCATTGAAAATTCGATTATTCGTGGATCATTATGGCAAGAGGCTCAATCAAGCAAAGATATTACTTTATTAACAGATAATAGATTGCAAAAAGTTGTTTGGGGCGAGAATGAAGTATTTATGACTTTGGATAATGAGCAAATGTTGACGGCAAGGTTGGTAGTTGGTGCTGATGGTGCTAAATCATGGTTAAGGGAAAAAGCGGATATTCCGCTTAGCTTCTGGGATTATGAACATACGGCATTGATAGCCACCATTCGAACTGAGATGCCCCATATGCTAACTGCTCGTCAATCTTTTCATAACGATAGCATTTTAGCTTTTTTACCGCTAGAGGATCCTCATCTTTGCTCAATTGTTTGGTCATTACCGGCAATGCAAGCGAATAGACGCTTGAATTTAGAGGTTTCTGTATTTGAAAAAGAGTTAAGTGTAGCTTTAGATATGCGCCTCGGTTTTTGTCAGTTAATTAGTGAACGTCAGATTTTTCCACTTATTGGCCAGTATGCACGAAATTTTGCCAGTCAACGTATTGCTTTATTAGGTGATGCTGCTCACACGATACATCCTTTAGCAGGTCAAGGGGTAAATTTAGGTTTTATGGATGTTGCAGAATTGATTGGACAATTACGGCGTTTGAATAGCGTAGGTAAAGATATTGGGCAGTATTTTTACTTACAAAGTTATGAACGTAAACGTAAACATAGTGCTGTACTGATGTTGGCTAGTATGCAAGGGCTCCGACAATTATTTGATGGCAATAATCCAGTCAAAAAAATGGTTTGTGATGTTGGATTACTGTTGGCTAGTAGACTACCAGGCATAAAACCAAAATTGTTAAGCTATGCGTTAGGAGCACATGATATGCCTAAATGGTTAGCAAAAGTCACGACAAATTCCTCAGAAATAGTGTAACTTATCGGGCCATTACTTTTAATATATCGTTTTACAGGGAATAACACTGCTGGTTTGAACTAGTTGTTTTAATTAATTTAATTTAGCAATTTGGGTTATTATTTTTACTACTGTAGTTCTCTATTTTTCAGCTTAAAGTTTTACTCTACTAATAGGTACTTTGATTTAACAATTTAATTTGTCTATACCTATTAATGAGGAAAATAGAACAATGACGATAAAACAGACTTCATTATATCAGCAGCATTTAGCATGTAATGCAACGATGATCGATTTTCATGGCTGGCTGATGCCATTGCATTACGGTTCTCAAATTGATGAACACCATGCTGTTCGCACAGCACCTGGCGTGTTTGATATTTCTTATTTAACAGTTATTGATCTGTATGGTAAAATGTGTCGAGATTTTTTACGTTATTTATTAGCCAATGATGTAGCAAAACTGAAGGAGCCTGCTGAAGGGTTCTATACGGGTATGTTAAATGCATCGGGAGGCGTGATCGATGATTTAGTTATCTTACTATTTTGATGATGATTACTATCGCTTAATTGCTAATTCTGCCACTCGGCAGAAAGATTTAGCTTGGATCAATCAACATATAGAAAATTGCCTAATTGATGTGCAGGTACGTAAAACACAATCTCTGCTTAATGACCAGCAGAAA
The DNA here is from genome assembly GCF_902713415.1 of Arsenophonus endosymbiont of Bemisia tabaci Q2. Taxonomy (GTDB): domain Bacteria; phylum Pseudomonadota; class Gammaproteobacteria; order Enterobacterales; family Enterobacteriaceae; genus Arsenophonus. The sequence goes on along the minus strand of NZ_CACTIE010000127.1, from coordinate 1,686 downwards.
ACTGCGGTTATGGATATGCCACTCTTCTATGGTAAACAGATTTATGGTAAACAGATTGATGACTGGTTTATTACTACTGTAGGTTATACCGGCGAATTAGGTTATGAGATAGTGCTGCCGAAAGAGCAAGCTGTCAAACTTTGGCAAAAATTAATTGATTTAGATATTAAGCCGGCAGAATTGGGGGCACGTGATACCCTTCGTCTGGAAGCTGAAATGAATTTTTATGGACAAGAAATGAGTGAACTGGTGTCACCATTAGCGGCTAATATCGAATGGACAATAGCCTGGCAGCCAGAAGAGCGCTATTTTATCGGACGAGATGCGCTAAAGAGACAACGGCAGTTAGGCACAGAAAAATTAGTTGATTTAGTGATGCCTGATAGGGGAATATTGCAAACTGATTTGGCAGTTAGTTTTACTTAATACAGCGGGTGAGTTATGTGCAGGGATCATTACCAGTGGCACATTTTCGCCTACGTTGGGTTTAAGTATAGCTTTAGCACGAGTACGATTGAATATTGGCATGCAGGCGGTTGTAAAAATAAAAAAATATGAAATCCCAGTTCAGGTTGTAAAAGCCAGCTTTGTGCGTTATGGAAAAACATTAATTAACTAAAGTTATTTTATTGTATTTTTACGTTTGTTTTATTAAAAATTGGCTGATTAAACATAATAAAATGGCAACCAACATAATTGACTAAATACTATTTTAATCAGTTATTTTTATTCAATAAATCCATATATAATTAATAAAAATTGTTATTCATTTCAATGTTATTATCCGTGATAAAATGAAAATTAAAATAAATAACAAAAAAAAATAAGATATTAGTGATTATCATATATAATTTTTATTGAAATAATATGGTAATTATTTTATTTATTTATTTATTTATTTATTCATTTGAATTTAAATTTGAATTTGAATTTTTATTAGATTGTTTTTATAAGTTTAAAATAAATATTATTGATATTAAATTTTTCATTATTAAATATGGAGTGTTTATGAATGAAATAAATATGGAAGAGAAATATAAAAAAATAATTGATTGGATTAAATCATTAAGACCAGCACCAACATTATCAAATCAAGTTTATGACAGTGATTCAAAACTTACATTATCCACAGGAGATATAGCTAAGCATCTTAATTTTGATTACAAAATATATGTTTTTCTCCAATATAAATTTACTGATATAGAGTAATTATTTGTAATCATTTTAAAGTCGTCCAGCTATACCTATGACAAAATCATCACTCTCAATACATGATTCACTTTTCAAAAAGTTCCTTAGCGATATTGCTGTAGCTCGGGACTTTCTAGAAGTACATTTGCCGCCCCATCTTCGAGAGCGCTGCGATTTCAACACCTTGATGATGGAATCAGGTAGCTTTATCGAAGATGACTTCCGTACCTAATATTCAGATATGCTGTACTCTGTGCAGACGAATACGGGAAAAGGCTATATATAGAGAGTAGTCGAGCCATCAGAGCCGCCCTGAAAAGCGAATGGCATTCAGGCTTCTAGGGTACAGTGTGGCAGCTATGCAGCGACATATTGAGCAAGGTAACAACACTTTGTCGGTAGTCATCCCAATCTTGTTCTATCAAGGTGCTACGTCACCTTATCTTTATCTTTATATAGCTAAGCGACTTAATTTTGATTACAAAAATTTATGTT
>NZ_CACTIE010000126.1 GCF_902713415.1 Arsenophonus endosymbiont of Bemisia tabaci Q2 | reverse complement strand
TCTTTCAATTTGTGATATAAATTTTTCCATGCGAAAAGATCTCTTAATAATATCTTTTTAAGATTAGGGTACTTCTCAAAAAATGACTAATTGAGGTTTGGCCAGTAATGGAGAGTAACATATCAATCGTTGTGAGATTCAACATAGATTATTACCTCATCATCTGCGTTCTTAATTGAGCTAATTTATTTGTTAGAGTTAAAAAAATTTGTTCAATAGTTGCTAGGAAATGATTTTTAATAAAAAAACAAGGTTGGTGATGACTAAATAAAGATTTTTGCTATTGAATTAAATGATTAAGTTGTTCGAGCTTTTCCAGCCATTTATTATCTAATTTATTTTGATCTGTTTTTTCGTATAAATAAAGTGTTGATGGTTTTCTACTTGCATCCAGCACTTGTAATTGATTTTTGCTATTATAGCTGGGCGACTTTAAAATGATTACAAGTAATTACTCTATATCAGTAAATTTATATTGAATAAAAACATATATTTTGTAATTAAAATTAAGACGCTTAGCTATAATTTTTGCTGAAATTAATTGAGTATAACCAATACCATCAAGTTGAGCAGAAATTTTTCCTTCATTTAAGGTATGGTTGATTGAACTCTTATCTATGGTAACAGAATTAACTTTTATATTATGTAAAATAAGAGGCGTATGTAAAAATAATGTTATATTTTTTTCGCTAATTTGCTTGGATACAGAATAATTTAGAATGCGATTGAATAAACGGTTTTCTTTTTTTAATTTAAAAACGGTTTTATTCTTATTAATTTGAGTTGATTGCTGCCATTCATTATGAAGATCATCAATTTTTTTATTGATCATTTGTTGTTACAAACCTTCTTCTATTAATAATGTAGTAATTAATTGTGGTAATAGTTGTAGCGATTGCACATCATGCCAAAGGCAATCTTTAAAGAAAATAATATCTAAAGGTGATATTGCATCACTCCCATTAAAAAAGCACTAGCTTGGAATAAGTGGATAGCTTTTTTCCATCGACGATCAGAAATATAAAGTGATGTAACTAAATTATCAATTTGCTGCCGTAATTGATAAATTATCTCAAAGCAATTATCTGGTAGTTTTATTTCACAAATTTTTACTTGCCACTCTTCATATTCTTCATTACTTATTTGAAGTCGATTGGGAAGAATATTTTCACTTTCTTACTTTTTACTATTTAATAAAGCTCTAAAATTCTGTTTCTTCTGCACCTTATTTAAATTTAACCATAAACGAATAAGAATATGATTGTCTAATGTTTCAAGACTACTATCTGATTCTGGTAGTTCGTTAGAGGCAATGACAAGTAAGCTCATAGGAATATTTTCTTCGTGAAAGGCATTTCTAAATTTTTTTCGTTAATTGCCGTTAACAAAGTATTTAATATAGCAGCGCCAGCTTTCCAGATTTCGTCAAGGAAGATAATTTCGGCATCAGGTAAATAGCCTGTCGTTAAACACTGATAGCGTCCTTCTTCTTTTAATGCTTGAATGGAAAGTGGTCCGAAAATTTCTTCTGGTGTTGAAAAACGAGTCATTAAGGTATTCAAAAGAGTGAACCGTTTTAAAAGCTTGTTTTATTCGCCTGGCTATCATGCTTTTAGCAATACCGGGTGGACCTAGTAGAAAAACACTTTCTTATAATAATGCTGCTAATAAAAAAGGCGAATAGTATGCTGCCGCTCGTACAGGGCAGTTTCTAGATAGTTGCTCAATTGAGCTATTTGTTCATCCAATTGCACATACTCTTCTCCTGTATAAAAAAGAATTATTGCAAATTAATTTATTGAATTTTAGTAAATTCAACAAAAAAAATAAATTATATTTATTTTAGGTTTATCCTATTTAGATGAAATTTTTACTGTTAGGGATCTTTTTTATTAATTAAATTTTGTCCATCTTCTTTTTGCAAAAGAAGGAAAATAAGTGAAGATGACAGAGTAATTATACCTATAGTAATATAATTTATAATGGAAATTATCAATATGATCACAATAAGGTAGCGATTCATAAAAGCGTAAAATTGCAGCGCTACTCGCAATTCCAAAACTGATAGCAAGTTGTTGGGTTACAGCTAACATACTATTACCAGAAATTGCATTGTTTTCTGTCAAATCCGCTAGAGTAAGTGTATTCATAGCGATGAATTGGGTCGACATTGCCGCTCCCAGTAAAAATAAAGGAATTATCAAAATATAAATTGGCATATTAGGTGATTGCAATGAAAATTAAGTAATAATTAAGCCAATAATAAATGTTATGGTAAAAAGTGTTTTTTTATAGCCATATTGAGTTAATATTTTTGTCACAACAGATTTTGCCGATATTGAGCTTATCGCCATTGGCGCCATCATTAAACCAGCTGTAACCGCTGGGTGTCCAAATCCTATAGCTAAGCGACTTAATTTTGATTACACCATATTGAATGCGAACAAAATATCTGTGTCGCATCCGAGCGCTCTTTTTTTGCATTTAGCTTATGCCTATTTATGTTCAATTAGATTAAGATCTGGCGAATAGGTAGGCAAATATTACATCATATGCCCCGCATCGATAATGACTTGTTGAATACTCTGTTTCTTGTGAAAAGTTGCATTATCCATTATGATTACACTGTTTTTAGGAAGTACTGGGATAAGGATTTGGGTGACCCATGCATAGAAAAAATCGCTGTTAATATTGATATCAAATAATCCGATAGCAAATAGCGTTATGCCCAATAAAGCGCCGATAACATTTGTTCTTCCTTTAGCTCCTCAGTTCTTGAGACCAACACACCGTTGACCTTTCGGGGAATAGCCGTGAGTCCGCGGGGTATCGTGTGAAAAACCACTTTCATTAATAAAAACAATATGCTTGCCTTCTTTTTCATACTGTTTTTTTGTTGAAACGTTTTTCGAGTGTTTTCGTCGGCTTTCGGATGACGTAGAGTTTTTTTATAGGTCAATCCCATTTTTTTAAGAGCTTGCCAAATAGCCTTCTGACAAACGCCAAAACGCTCTGCACGCTCTTTTTGGTAAGCATCTGGATATTGTTCAACATCTTTTATCAACTCGGATTTATCGATTTTTCGCTGACGAGTAGTCGATGCTTTTGGCTCTATTTGATTAATCCAACGCGATACAGATGCAGAGCCAATCCGAAATTGCTTCGTTGTTTCTTGGATACTTAACCCTTCTTCTTCCATCGTAAATATCACTTTACGTCTAAAATCAATTGAATAGCTCATATAAATAATGTCATCAAAATTAAGTCGCTTAGCTATAACGCTAACCCTAATTCAATATTTGCCAATTCAAGTGCATGACGACCGTTTTTTAATATTTCTATCCTCACCATCGGTGCCGGCTTATGGTGCATAAAGAGTGATTCTGCTTGCTTGAAAGAAGTCCAAACAATTTCAACCATCCGATCATGCAAAATGACAGATAAATCATCCAATTTTGATATATCCAATGGCGAGGAATAAATAATATAATAAGCAATTCCACGCTCAAGCCGGATAACCTGCTGTAATCCACAGTTATGAGCAATATCCGTTGCCTTTGACGACCAAGGTGAAATAGTGCCTGGTCGAGGAGTAACCAAGAGTAACTGGCCAGCAGGCTGTTGCTCAGTTAATGAAGGGCCATAATGAAGCAATTGACTTAGTTTTTGTCGATCATCCTGATTTAATGGCGCACCAAGTTCAGCAAAGTGTACATATTCAGCATAAATGTCAGTAACCGGTAGTTGCTGCTGCTGGCATAGGGAAAGAAGCTTAGTAATGCGAAATGTCGATAAAGCGGGTGAGCCACGCAGAATTTCCATAGTAATAGATTCTCTTAACTTATAAAACTGGCCTAAAGGATATCTATCAGGAAAACTGGAAGGCTATTATAAATCATCATGAACCAATACAAAACCGTTTGCGTGCACATTTATCACGCACCCGCAAATATTAAAGATATCTAAAATAGATTAAATTAAGTTGCAAATTCTACTTTTGTTAAGCAGAATGTTGGGCTCTTAAAAAATTGGCCATAATTTGGTCATTTTAATTAAGAAAATATGTTTAACTAACGAGATATAACCATTTGATTAATATCAGAATTAATTATCTTTTTATCGTTATTGTCTCTATAATTTCTATTAGTGTCATTACACTTAATATTGAGTGGCCCAACCAGCAGCAAGACCAGGTGAAGAGAATTATTTCTCGCGGTGAATTACGTGTAAGTACCATTAATTCACCCCTTATGTCCTTTAACGATAAGCAAGAAGTAAGCGGATTTGATTACGAACTGACTAAACGCTTTGCCGATTACCTTGGCATAAATATACGTATCAATGTACGTTCAAATATCAATCAACTTTTTAATGACCTTGAAAACGGTAACAGTGACTTTATTACTGCAGGACTTCTTTATAATGAGAAGCGCCTCGATAAAGCACAGCCTGGCCCTGCCTACTATACCGTTTCCCAGCAGCTAATTTATCGCAAAGGGGTAACTCGTCCACGCTCTTTGAACGATGTAAAAGGAAAGTTTGTCGTTTCCACTGATTCAGTAAACGCTAATACGCTGCAACAGTTGAAGCAAAAATATCCAAATCTACAATGGGAAGAAACCAGTCATTATCATGCGACTGAGTTATTGCAACTGCTAGCTGAAGGGAAAATTGATTATGCCTTAGAAAATTCTATTGTCGTCGCTATGCAGCAACCTATTCATCCAAACATTGCTGTCGCTTTTAATGTTAGCGACGATCATAGCCTTAATTGGTATATGAAACGCTCAAAAGATAATAGTCTAAATGCAGCAATGTTAGACTTCTTGAATAAAAGTAATGAAGAAGAACTTGTAACACGTTTAGATGAAAAATATTTTGGCCATGTTGCTACTTTTGACTATTTTGATACGCTTTCTTTTATTACTGCAATTAATAAAACTTTGCCAACCTATAAGCATCTATTTAAAAAATATGCAAAAGATATAGATTGGCGTCTACTAGCAGCAATTTCCTGGCAGGAATCACACTGGGATCCACTAGCCAAATCACCCACTGGTGTTCGTGGTTTAATGATGCTAACAGTACCTACTGCACAAACTATAGGTGTGTCAGATAGACTGGATCCAGAGGAAAGTATTAAAGGTGGCGCCGCTTACTTGCAATATCTGATTTCGCGCTTACCAGCTACTATTGCGCCTGATGATCGTATTTGGTTTGCCTTATCGGCCTATAATATGGGGTTGGGACATATGCTTGATGCCAGGAAACTGACACGCATACAAGGCGGAGATCCAAACAGTTGGTTAGATGTGAAAGCCAGACTGCCGCTACTTAGCAAGAAAAAATATTTTCCTAAATTAACCTACGGTTATGCACGTGGCTATGAAGCCTATCGCTATGTGGAAAATATCCGCTGTTATTACCAAAGTTTGGTTGGTTACCTACAGAATAACGAAATAAATCAAAATATGCAGCTCGCTGGCAGGGATCCGCTATTATTCTCTAGAACCAGCAGCAAAGAAAAAAGTAGTGACTAATTTAGCTAATCATTACAAACAGTATTAGCTTCTATTTCTGCCTAAGCCGCCTTACTAAGCGACTTAGACAGATTTAATTTATCAGCGCTGTCCTTTCCTGTCCAATTTTTTTTCTGCTCGCCGTTGTTGAAAAAAACCACTTAACATCGTCGAACATTCATCGGCCAAAACCCCTCCCAATACCAGAATACGATGATTCATATCCGGATGATTAAAAACATCAATAATTGAACCAGCAGCACCAGTTTTTTGATCAGAGGCGCCATATACCAAACGACCGATGCGCGCATGGATCATACCTCCGGCACACATAATACAAGGCTCGAGTGTCACATAAAGCGTCGTATTGAGTAAGCGATGATTTTGTAAAGATTGACCCGCTGCCCGCAAAGCTAAAATTTCCGCATGAGCAGATGGATCATGAGACAAAATAGGATGATTCCAACCTTCTGCAATCAATTCATCTTCATGTACTAATACCGCGCCAACAGGAATTTCACCTTTTTCTTGAGCATTTTTGGCTAGTAAAATAGCTTTTCGCATCCAATAAACATATTTTTGGGCTTGATCCACGAATAAAAACCTCAAATATTAATTTAAATCGCAAAAATAGTTATAATATAAATCAAGTTATGTTATGATTTAATCACTCTTTAATACTAATTATAGCTAAGCGACTTAATTTTGATTACACCATATTGAGTGCGAACAAAATATCTGTGTCGCATCCAAGCGCTTTTTTTTACATTTAGCTTGTGCCCATTTATGTTCAATTGGATTAAGATCTGGCTAATAGTTAGGCAAAGATTCCAGCATATGCCCCGCAT
>NZ_CACTIE010000125.1 GCF_902713415.1 Arsenophonus endosymbiont of Bemisia tabaci Q2 | reverse complement strand
CCGAAATTGAAAAATTTAATAATGCAATATTATTTAAAAAAGACAATAATAATAAAAATATTATATTAATCATGGGGGAACCCTCACTCTACTCCCGCTATAGTGGATATGGCTATCATTTAAATACAACGCCACATATGACAAAAATATTTTCAACCGAAAATAGCTGCATCTTAAATAAATCCCCATTCCAGTTCACCAATAACCCGAGATTCAGTGTCAATGACACTAGCCTTTCACACACCGGAAAATGAAGAAACCCTGTTCAACAATAAATCTATTCTTGAAATGGCAAAATCCAATGGATATAAAACATATTGGTTAGGTTCCCAAGAAATACAAGGTCTGCATGGTTCAAAATATGGTTTTATCGCTCAAAAAAGTGATGATTTAAGGCTAACCAATTATAACGATAATAAATTAGCTAACCTGCTAGCAAAAGTGTTGTCTGATAATGCACAAAAGAGATTTATCATTATTCATCTTTATGGTAATCATTTACCTATGACAACTATGATACAATAGATAAAAAAGCTTTACCAAAAGCAGCAGATTATGATCTCACTATTCATCATACCGACAGAATCATAAATGATATAATGAATGTCATTAATGCAAAAAAAAATAGATTTTAATTTAATTTATACCGCAGATCACGGCGAGATAATCAATGTTGGTCATCGATTGGAAAAAGGAAGAGAACAATATTTGATCCCCTTTATGTATAAATCAACCAATAAACATTTTAATTGTGCTTTTATCGAATCTTTTCGTAATAAAGACGAATACTTGAGTGCTTTGATGAATAAGTATATTTTATCGGAACTGCTTGGCTATGACATTGATAAAAATATTCTTAGAAGCGAAAGAGAATATGATCGAGTGCTAACAGATAATGAAAATATTTTACCTTTTCCCTTGGAAAAATAACAATTATTTAGCAAAAATATTGCTGGATTTCAATTTAAAATCCAGTCTTTGATTATATTCTTTTGAGTTTTTAGATCGACACGATTTAGCAAAGTGTTTTAAAATAGATTTAGCTGCTGCAACATAGATTTTAGCTATGAGTTTACATCAAAGCGCCAACACTCAGTTTTTTGTCTGTGGTGTACTCTTCTAGCTGCTATTAAACTGCTTTTTGAACAAACAGTCGATGTAACGCTCATACCCTTATCATTGTAAAGAGAGTAAAATCGATCTGGGTTGCAGCTTTGTATTACTGAATTGGGTTTTTCAATAGAATATATACTGTACAAAATCATGAGTTACAAATAACATTATGTTTTTAATGCATAATTTACTAACATTTACTCAAATTACTTATAAGATATTGCTATGTCTTTATTAATTACTCAACGCTGTATCAATTGTGATATGTGTGAACCAGAATGCCCAAATGAAGCGATTTCAATGGGAGAAGAATTTTACCACCAAATCAATCCCAATCTTTGTACTGAATGCATTGGCCACTATGATAAGCCAACTTACCAATCTGTTTGTCCGATCAACAATACCATTTTAAAAGATCCTGATAATCCTGAAACAGAAGAACAGTTATGGGATAAATTTGTCCTATTACATCATGCCGATAAAATTTAACTTTCCATAATCACAGTGGCACAAGCATAATTTTGCTCATCAGATAATGATACATGGATATGTTGTACACCTAAAGAATCAGCTAATATTTTTTCTTGTCCTAATAAATTAAGCCCTGGCTTAACTAATTGATCATTAAAAACTTCAAATTGATTAAGCGCTAAACCGTTTCGGATCCCCGTGCCTAAAGCTTTTGCTGCTCCTTCTTTGACCGCAAAACGCTTAGCCAAAAAACGGACTGGCTGAGAATGATGTTGATATTGTCGCCACTCTTGCGCGGACAATATACGCTTCGCCAGACGTTCCTCTAAACGCTTGATAATTTGCTCAATACGTACAATTTCAACCAGATCACAGTACCTAATCCAATAATCGCCATTAACAACGCGCCTCACGAAGAATTTTCTTCATATCAGTCACAGCTGTCGCCATGCCACTAAAGAGTGCTCGCCCAATAATCGCATGGCCAATATTAAGTTCATATATATCAGGCAATTGAGGAATACGTTGAACATTATGATAAGTTAACCCATGACCGGCATTGACCTTAATTTTTTTTTCAGTGGCATAACTTATCGCCTGCTTGATACGTTTAAATTCTTCTTGCTGCTTTAACTCGCTTTTAGCATCAGCATAGGCACCAGTATGAATTTCAATAAAAGGCGTACCAATTTCCACTGCTGCATCAATTTGTTGTTCTTTAGGATCAATGAACAAAGAAACCGTGATACCTGCTTCGGTTAATCGTTTGACCGCCGTTGCGACTAATGCTTATTGCCCAACAAGGTCAAGCCCACCTTCCGTCGTAACTTCTTCGCGTCTCTCCGGTACCAGGCAACAAAATTGAGGTTTGATCTGAAAGGCAAAATTGACCATTTCATCCGTTATTGCCATCTCCAAATTCATCCGGGTTTGTAACGTCTGGCGAAGTAACTTAACGTCGCGATCAGTAATATGACAGCGATCTTCACGCAAATGAACAGTGATCCCATCTGCCCCACAGCTTGTTCAGCAAGAAATGCTGCATGTAGTGGATCAGGATATTGTGTTCGCCGCGCATTTCGCACCGTGGCAACATGATCAATATTAACGCCTAATAATAACTTTGACATATTTAACTCCTGTTATCCATTTCATAGTTTGAATTTCGTTTATCCATGGAATCATAATATATTCAAAGAGGTTTTAATAACCTCGCTTCAACGCGTTTTAGCCAATATGACCTGGTAAAAAAGCTCACGGCTTTTTAATGGACTTCCGCCCAGATAAGGCTTTAGCGCAATAGGGGTAAAACGCTTGGCTGCTCTTAATGTATAGCTGGGCGACTTTAAAATGATTACAAGTAATTACTCTATAT
>NZ_CACTIE010000124.1 GCF_902713415.1 Arsenophonus endosymbiont of Bemisia tabaci Q2 | reverse complement strand
AATGTTTTTATTGATGAAAGTGGTTTTTCACACGATACCCCGCGGACTCACGGCTATTCCCCGAAAAGTCAACGGTGTGTTGGTCTCAAGAACTGGGGAGCTAAAGGAAGAACAAATGTTATCGGCGCTTTATTGGGCACAACGCTGTTTGCTATCGGATTATTTGATATCAATATTAACAGCGATGTTTTCTATGCATAGGTCACCCAAGTCCTTATCCCAGCACTTCCTAAAAAAAGTGTAATCATGATCGATAATGCAACTTTTCACAAGAAACAGAGTAATTCAACAAGTCATCATCGATGCGAAGCATATGGTGAAATATTTGCCTACCTATTTGCCAGATCTTAATCCAATTGAACATAAATGAGCACAAGCTAAATGCAAAAAGAGAGCGCTCGGATGCGACACAGATATTTTGTTCGCACTCAATATGGTGTAATCAAAATTAAGTCGCTTAGCTATATAGACCGGTATACAGTAGGGTACCGGTAAATGGTAGCGCTAGAGAAATAGGTTCTGCGCTACGCAACGTTTTCATTTCTTCCTTGCCTCCCCAACGGATCAGGAATGGCGTAAAAGATTGTAAGCAGCCTTTTAAATTAGCTCGACGGCTATGAGCACCTTTGGCTAATAGTTGAATACGGCCCTCATTTTCGGTGAAAAAATCTAACAGTAAACTCGTTTCACTATAAGGGCGAGTATGAAGTACAAATGCACGTTGCCAACCGTCCACGGAAACCCGCCTTAATGAAGATCGTCCATATAACCTAAACTACGCAGTGCACGTTCATCATCAGCCCATCCGGTTTTAACTTTCACCCAAAGTTCAAGATGAACCTTAGTAGCAAAAAGTTTTTCCATATCCATCCGAGCTTCAATGCCAATTTTCTTAATTTTGCTACCTTTATTGCCAATAACCATTTTTTTCTGGCCATCTCTTTCAACCAAAATGAGGCCATGAATGTTATAGCCACCGCGTTCATTTAGCACAAATTGCTCAATTTCAACTGTGACCGAATAAGGGAGCTCATCGCCAAGAAAACGCATTAATTTCTCACGAATAATTTCACCGGCCATAAAACGTTGTGAGCGATCAGTGATATAGTCCGCTGGAAAATGATGTGCTGCTTCTGGCATATGTTGGCGGACAATTTTAGTAATAATATCAATACCAGTACTTTTTTTTGCACTAATTGGCACAATATCCAGAAAATTTATTTGCTTGCTAAGAAATTCAATATGGGGCAGCAAACGGGTTTTATCCACCACATTATCAATTTTATTGATCACTAATAATACCGGACAAGGCAAATGACGCAGCTTATTTATTACCATCTCATCATCGTTTGTCCAATGTGTGCCTTCAACAACAAAAATAATCAGTTCCACATCACCAATTGAGCTACTTGCTGCCCGATTCATTAAACGATTTATTGCGCGCTTTTCTTCTACATGCAATCCTGGAGTATCGACATAAATTGTTTGATAATTAGCTTCTGTCTCAATGCCGATGATGCGATGACGGGTTGTCTGTGGTTTACGTGAAGTAATAGAAATCTTTTGCCCAAGTAATTGGTTCAATAATGTTGATTTACCCACATTTGGGCGTCCTACAATAGCTACAAATCCACAATAGGTTTTCTGTTTGCTCATTCAAGCTCCAATATTTTTAATGCCTGTTCAGCTGCGGCTTGTTCAGCCTTACGACGAGTTGAACCCACTCCTTCAACCGGTTCATTTATACCACTAACCTGACAATGAATAGTAAATTCCTGATGGTGTGCTTCACCGCAAACTTCAACTACCAAATAACTTGGTAAAGGTAAATGGCGTCCCTGTAAATACTCTTGTAAACGTGTTTTAGGATCTTTTTGTTTATCGCCGGGGCTAATTTCTATTAATCGAGTGTCATACCAAGCTAAAACAATTTGTTCAGTCGTTTGAATATCACTATCTAAAAAAATACTGCCAATTAACGCTTCGATAGTATCTGCTAATATTGATTCTCGACGAAAACCACCGCTTTTTAATTCACCTGGCCCTAAACGCAAACATTCTCCCAAATCAAACTCTCGTGCAAGCTCAGCCAGTCTATTACCCCTGACCAATGTTGCTCGCATACGACTCATCTCGCCTTCATCAACCTTAGGAAAACGATGATAAAGATCATTGGCAATTACAAAACTAAGAATTGAATCGCCTAAAAACTCCAATCTCTCATTGTGACTACTACTGGCACTACAATGAGTTAACGCTTGCTTTAATAATTCAATTTGTTTAAAAGTATAGCCAAGCTTACGCTGTAGCTGTTTAATTTCTTGTCGCTCTGACCACTTAATTAAAGAAGAATTCATGTGCTACCAATTATTTCATTATCAAATTACAAAAAGCATACGCAACAGATCTGAAAAATAAATTTTTACAAAAGTGTTGCGTTGGCAGGTTTCCTGATATCGTTCAAGAAACCATCATTTTTGATTATCGTGCTATATTCTATATCGATTACGATATAAATCAATTTAGCATTAATGATTAGTTTATCTCATTATTTTATTAGTTGATTGCACCAATACGACTTAAACGTACTCCAGTTGGCCATTCACCCTCATGCTTATCAAGGCTAAACCAGATAATAACTGCACGCCCAACTAAATTTTCTTCTGGCACAAAACCCCACATACGGCTATCTGCACTATTATCCCGATTATCTCCCATCATAAAATAGTGTTTAGGGGGAACAATCCATTCATTGTCTGGTAAACCAGGCTGTTGGTAACGTGACTGGGTATATACTTGTGGGATGACTAAGATTTCATGGCTAGTATCATCTAATTTTTCGATTCTTTCCGCTTGACGTAATGCGTTACTTGGTACTGGTTCGCCCAATGGAATTTTATAACTTCCTTTCTGACTTTCGACCATAGAGTGAATATTAAAAAATAAAGACCATTCACTCTCTTTTAATGAAGAATAGATAATTGGTAACGCTCGAAAACAGTTTGAAATTGAACAATTCGGATATATACGTAACTCTTTTTGTTCAGGATCATAAACAATTTTATCACCAGGTAGACCAATAACACGTTTAACAAAATCTACACTAGGATCCTTAGGATATTTAAATACCGCAATATCACCACGTTTAGGTTTTCCTGTTTCCAATAATGTCGTTTGGGTAACAGGATCTTTTAATCCATAAGCAAACTTTTCTACTAGTATAAAATCACCGACCAATAAGGTAGGCATCATTGAACCTGACGGGATTTGAAATGGCTCATAAATAAATGAACGTATCACTAATACAATCGCTAATATCGGAAAAATAGATGAAAAAGTATCAACCCATGATGGTTTATGAATACTTTCAGCTAAATGCGTCTGCTCTACGCTTCCCTCAGTAACTTTTTTCTGCTTCGCCATTTTTTTCTTACGACGAGGTGCTAATTTAAAACGATCAATACCCCAGATAATCCCTGTAATCAAGGTCGCCAGCGTCAAGATCAAAGAAAAAGTGTTAGCCATTATCACTCCTTACAACGGTTAGTTATCTTTACCTACGTGAAGAATAGCAAGGAACGCTTCCTGTGGTAGTTCAACATTACCAACCTGCTTCATACGTTTCTTACCTTCTTTCTGTTTCTGTAGTAATTTTTTCTTACGGCTAACATCACCACCATAACATTTAGCTAATACATTTTTACGTAATTGTTTCACCGTTGAACGCGCTATAATATGAGTACCAATTGCAGCCTGGATTGCAATATTAAACTGTTGGCGCGGGATCAGATCTTTCATTTTATCAACTAGCTCACGACCACGATATGGTGCATTTACACGATGGGTAATCAATGCTAAGGCATCCACTCGTTCACCATTAATTAACACATCTAAACGCACCATATCAGCCGCCTGGAAGCGGACAAAGCCATAATCCAATGAAGTATATCCTCGAGAAGTAGACTTCAAGCGATCAAAGAAATCTAACACCACCTCAGCCATAGGAATTTCATAAGTTAATGCGACCTGATTACCATGGTAAACCACATTAGTCTGAACACCGCGTTTTTCTACGCAGAGCGTAATAACATTACCAAGATATTCCTTAGGCGTTAGCATGTTACATGCTGCAATTGGTTCGCGTAATTCATTTATATTATTAAGTGCTGGTAATTTAGAGGGACTATCAACATAGATGACATCACCATTTGTTAACTCAACTTCATAAATAACTGTAGGCGCGGTTGTAATAAGATCCAAATCATATTCACGTTCCAAACGCTCCTGGATAATCTCCATATGAAGTAGGCCAAGGAAACCACAGCGAAATCCAAAACCTAATGCAGTTGAACTCTCTGGTTCATAAAATAACGAAGCATCATTCAAGCTTAATTTAGCTAAAGCGTCACGAAATGCTTCATAATCATCAGAGCTAACGGGGAATAAACCGGCGTAAACCTGCGGTTTTACTTTTTTAAAACCAGGCAACGCCTGTATTGCAGAATGACGAGCGCCAGTTAATGTATCGCCAACCGGTGCGCCGTGAACATCTTTTATGGCACAGACCAGCCAACCGACTTCACCACAATCTAGTTGTTGACGATCAATTCGTTTGGGTGTGAAAATTCCTAAGCTATCAACATTATAAAGTTGGCCAGAGCTCATCACTTTAATTTTATCACCTTTACAAAGCGTACCATTTTTAATCCGTACCAGCGAAACAACACCTAAATAATTATCAAACCACGAATCAATAATTAATGCCTGCAAAGGCGCTGCCGGATCACCTTCTGGTGGTGGGATCTCTTTAACCAGCCGCTCAATAACGTCTTGTACCCCTAATCCAGTTTTTGCTGAGCATCGAACAGCATTATGAGCATCGATGCCAACAATATCTTCAATTTCTTCAGCTACCCGATCAGGCTCTGCCGCAGGTAAATCGATTTTATTAAGTACAGGAACAACTTCTAAATCCATTTCAATTGCGGTATAGCAATTAGCAAGGGTTTGCGCTTCCACACCTTGCCCTGCATCAACAACCAGTAATGCCCCTTCACAAGCAGCTAATGAACGGGATACTTCATAAGAGAAGTCAACATGGCCAGGCGTATCAATAAAATTAAGCTGATAGGTTTCACCATCACTGGCTTTATAATTCAGGGTAACACTTTGCGCTTTTATTGTGATCCCTCGTTCCCGCTCCAAATCCATAGAATCTAATACCTGGGCTGCCATTTCACGATCAGAAAGGCCACCACAGATCTGGATAATACGATCCGACAGAGTCGATTTACCATGATCAATGTGAGCGATGATGGAAAAATTTCTTATATGTTTGATTTTCAAGGTTATATCTTCTTCTAAATGGCCTGATAACATCAGTTTTAGCGATAGCTTAGCCCCCTACAAAGCTAAAACTAATAAAAGCTATTATAACAATCTTGGGAATGCATTTTACATATAAGCGACAAACAACTCAAAGAATCATTGATAATGAAAAAGTCCTTTTTATGAATAAGGCGGTTATAGGCATAGATTAGTGACGATATGTAATTACTAATGATAGGCATTTAGGCTTACTATGTCATTCATACTTGCTGTTTTAATTCATTAGGCGGTAAACCTATTTGTAAAATGATCGGTTGATATAGCGTCTCTTTTTCCCAATAATGCGCAATTTTTTTTGCCAGAAAAAAGCCAACACTGCCACCAAAAACTGCACCTAAAAAGATAATAAATTGATTTAAAAAAAGAAATTGCATAACCCCACTGCCGATAAAAAGGCCAAGTAATGGGGTAAGGTAAACAAGCATTGCTGAACGTAATAAACTGGCTTCAGGGATCCCGACTTCAATTTTCTGACCAACTATCAGAGGCTGACTGACCTCAAGTTCTAATTGATACTGAGTTTTCGGTCCTATTTTATTGAGAATATAAGATCCGCAAGTTGCGCGAGCAGCACAACTACCACAACCGGAATTAGAACCATATCGCAACACAACTCGACCATTATGACAATACACAACCGTTGCCCACTCTTTAACCATTACTTGCCTCTTTAAAACTAACATTAGCTGCAATCTGGCTAGCGGTTAACAATGGTAATTGGCCAATATAGCTAAGCGACTTAATTTTGATTACACCATATTGAGTGCGAACAAAATATCTGTGTCGCATCCGAGCGCTCTTTTTTTGCATTTAGCTTGTG
>NZ_CACTIE010000123.1 GCF_902713415.1 Arsenophonus endosymbiont of Bemisia tabaci Q2 | reverse complement strand
TCTTAATTTTGATTACAAAATATATGTTTTTCTCCAATATAAATTTACTGATATAGAGTAATTACTTGTAATCATTTTAAAGTCGCCCAGCTATAAATGCAAAAGAAGAGCGCTCGGATGCGACACAGATATTTTGTTCGCACTCAATATGGTGTAATCAAAATTAAGTCGCTTAGCTATAAAATTGAAATAATGCGTTATAGACAGGAAGTTTATCCTCGCTGGTATCATCAGCAGTTTGGTATTTAGAGATTTCTCAAGTAAAATAAACGGTTTATTTTTATGGGTATTTAATAAGACAATGATAATGAATGATAAAGATCTTTCTACATGGAAAACATTTCGCCGACTATGGCCTATGATTTTGCCATTTAAACTGGGATTAAGTGTAGCTGCTGTTGCGTTAATTATTAACGCTGCCGGCGATGCATTCATGATCTCCTTATTAAAACCTTTGCTTGATGAAGGTTTCGGTAAAGCTGATAACAGCACACTAAAATGGTTACCCATTGCTATATTGGGGCTAATGCTGATAAGAGGAATATCGAGTTTTATTTCCAATTATTGTATTGCCTGGGTTTCTGGTAAAGTTGTAATGAATATGCGTAGGCGTTTGTTTGGCCATATGATGGGGATGCCGGTTTCTTTTTTTGATCAGCAGTCGACAGGAACTTTACTTTCTCGCATAACGTATGATTCTGAGCAAGTCGCTTCATCTTCCTCTAGCGCGTTAATCACTATTGTTAGAGAAAGCGCTTACATTATCGGTCTGTTTGGGCTGATGTTTTATTACAGTTGGCATCTTTCACTAATATTAATTGTTATTGCTCCTATTGTTGCGTTAACCATTCGCTCGGTTTCTAAACACTTTAGGAATATTAGTAAAAGTATGCAAACTGGCATGGGACAAGTAACTGCTAGTGCGGAACAGATGTTAAAAGGCCATAAGGAAGTTTTGATTTTTGGTGGGCAAAAAGTTGAAACTGAGCGTTTTAGCAAAGTGAGTAATCATATGCGTCGGCAAACGATGAAAATGGTGACGGCATCTTCTATCTCTGATCCTATTATCCAACTGATAGCCTCTATAGCATTAGCATTCACGCTTTATATCGCGAGTTTTCCTGAAGTTATGCAAACATTGACAGCAGGGACTATCGGTGTGGTTTTTTCATCCATGTTTGCATTAATCCGCCCATTAAAGTCATTAACAAATGTTAATACACAATTTCAAAGAGGTATGGCCGCATTCCAGACATTGTTTACCATTTTAGAGATGGAGCAGGAAAAAGACGAGGGTAAATTAACCTTAAAAAAAGCGAAAGGTGAAATAGAGTTTAAACATGTTACCTTTAAATATGCAACAAAAGAGCATCCTGCATTACATGATGTCTGTTTTAAAATACCGGCAGGAAAATCCATTGCCTTAGTCGGACGATCAGGTTCAGGAAAATCAACTATTGCGAATCTAATTACCCGCTTTTATGAGGTTAATGAAGGGAAAATACTGCTTGATGATCATGATTTACGTGAATACACTTTAAGCTCTCTACGTAGCCAAGTCGCACTCGTTTCTCAACATGTCTATCTTTTTAACGATACTATTGCCAATAATATTGCTTACGCAACCGATGGTCGTTTCAGTCGAAAAGCGATCGAAAAAGCCGCTAAGATGGCTTATGCAATGGACTTTATTCAAAAACTGAATAATGGACTACATACCGTTATTGGTGAAAATGGTGTAATGCTTTCTGGTGGGCAGCGACAACGAATTGCGATTGCGCGTGCTTTATTACATAACTCATCTATATTAATTCTTGATGAAGCTACATCTGCACTTGATACTGAGTCAGAGAGAGCGATTCAGGCAGCATTGGACGAATTACAGAAAAATCGGACTTCGATTATTATTGCCCATCGTCTTTCGACAATAGAAAATGCAGATGAAATTTTAGTTATTCAGGATGGTAAAATTATTGAACGAGGTACCCATCAAACTCTACTTAAGTGCGATGGGGCATATGCTCAACTTTATAGCATACAATTTAAATAATGATTGATAAAATATGGTTAGGTGGTTCGTGGTTATATCTTTTGCTACTACCGTTGTCGATATTATATGGCATGATTATTGGATTAAGGCGCCTTGGCTATCATTTGGCAATTTTCTCTAGTTGGAAAGCGCCGATACCTATTATCGTTGTGGGTAATTTGACTGTCGGCGGTAATGGTAAAACGCCGGTTGTTATTTGGTTAGTTGAGCAGCTTTTATCATGGGGTTATCGTGTTGGTGTTGTATCCCGTGGATATGGCGGTAAAGCAACTTCTTATCCGCTATTAGTTAATGAAAGTATATCAATAAAAGAAACCGGCGATGAGCCTGCGTTAATTTATCGGCGAACTGGTGTGCCAGTGGCAGTTGCCCCTAAACGAGTAGACGCAGTTAAGATGCTACTAAAGCAACAAAAACTGGATGTTATTATTGCTGATGATGGTCTTCAGCATTACGCCCTACAAAGGGATTTTGAGATCGTTGTTATCGAGGGTATCCGTCGTTTTGGCAATGGTTGGTTACTGCCTGCTGGTCCATTACGACAATGTCAATATCGTTTGAATACCGTTAATGCTGTTATTACTAATGGTGGTATCGCTAAGTATGGAGAGATTGCCATGCACTTAACAGGCGATATTGCTATCAATATGTTGACCGGTGAAAAACGCTCAGTCTGTGAATTGGAGCAAGTTGTTGCCATTGCAGGAATTGGGCACCCAGCACGTTTTTTTTCAAGTCTTGAACAAAAAGGAGTGCCATTAATTGCAACACACGCTTTCGCTGATCACCAGTGTTATGAGTTTTCTAAACTAACAACCTTATTAACTGAACATCAAACATTATTAATGACTGAAAAGGACGCAGTGAAATGTTTTCATTTTGCTCAATTAAATTGGTGGTATCTGCCAGTAAATGCCCAACTTGCACAGCTTGGTGCAGAAAAAACCCTTTCCGCCATTAGTGAATTGGTCAAGTCTGGTAAAAATGATTGAAATAATAACATTATCATGTTATCTATAAGTGGAATCTAGTTAGAAATATTAGGAATAGTAGTGACTTCATTGTAGTGACTTCATTTCAATTATACCACGCCAGCTATTATTTCATTAATAAAAAATCCTTTAATTTTATTTAGTATCAAATCTGTTTGATAAACTCTAGTAATGAATAATTTGGCATGTGTTATGTTGTTTGATGTTTAAACAGATCCTAAATAGCGACAGAAATTACTGAGTTGGTGTTTTTTTAATATAATAATACTACTCTGACATTAAAGGTATTTGGTAAAAGAAAAAATGGGGTTTCTATCGAAACCTTAATGAAAGAGTAGGGAGCACTAGGAGAAAATGAAATTTTTTCACCTAGTGAACAAAAGGAGTGTTATTATGACATTACAATTACAAATGTGTCGCGTAAAATTGTTTGATGTAAAAGAAGGCTATGGATTTATCTCCCCAGTCAATGGGGGTCAAGATATCTATGTTAATCGTCGAGCTATTGCGAACACTAAAAATAAATGGCTTAAAGAAGGCCAGTGTGTTGAATTTTTTGTTACGCGTAACGCTTATGGCATTGCTGCCGCTAATGTTATCGCTTATGAATTTTAACCTAATGTTAGCTGCCAATTTCTCAGATTACTAACAAATACACATTAGAGCAGATATTAAAGTTAACGCTGATGCATGCTTATGCTATTCTTGTTTCATCGTAAATTACGTTTTTGATGAGGAATACATGGATCACCGTCTACTTGATATCATTGCTTGTCCTATTTGTCATGGCAAACTAGTCTATGATAAACAAAATTTAGAGCTTATCTGTAAATTTGATCATCTTGCTTATCCTGTGCGTAATAACATACCGGTATTATTAAAAGAAGAAGCTCGTGAGTTGCCTTTAGATAAAGAAAAGTAACATGTTTACAGTTATTATTCCGGCGCGTTTTGCTTCTAATCGTTTACCGGGCAAGCCGTTAGCTGATATTCATGCCAAACCTATGATTATTAGAGTAATGGAAAGAGCCCTAATGTCAGATGCGACGCGAGTTATTGTGGCGACTGATCATCAGGCCGTATTTGATGTGGTGCAAGCGGCCAATGGAGAGGTTTGCATGACCGACGTTCACCACCAATCAGGCACTGAAAGATTAGCGGAAGTTATTGAAAAATATAAATTCTCTGACGATGAAATTATTATCAATGTACAAGGTGACGAACCTTTAATCCCACCAGAAATAATTAATCAATTAGCTAGTAATCTGATGCTAAATAACGTCGGCATGGCAACATTAGCGGCACCGATAAACGATCCACAGGAAGTATTTGATCCGGCTATTGTAAAAGTTGTGACGGATAAACAGAGCAATGCCTTATATTTTTCCAGAGCGGCTATTCCCTGGGAGCGTGATCGCTTTGCAGTTAGCAAAATGGAAATTGGCCAGCATTTTTTGCGTCATATCGGTATTTATGCTTATCGGGCCGGTTTTATTCGTCGTTATATCCAATGGTCGATAAGTCCGTTAGAGACGATAGAAATGCTTGAGCAGCTACGTGTACTGTGGTACGGCGAAAAAATTCATGTAGCCCTGGCACTTAAAACACCATGGCCTGGGGTTGATAATCAGCAGGATCTCGATGCTGTTCGGAAAGCATTTTTCCCTAGTTAAAATTATTCTGATGTCACCAATTATAAAAAGCTAACTATTCCACTACACTGGAACTCAGCATTAGAGGTTGGGTATTGTCAATTTTTATTGACTGCCATATTGAGCCAATAAATTCATACCAAGCGGGTTCTGAGTGGGAAAAAAAGTAAATCGATAGGAAAAATTTTTCCCAGGGTTGTAATGGTGAGGTAATGGCAAGTTGATTGGCGGGTGCTGTAATGGGATGCATATTTCTAGCTATAAAAAACGTTCAGCGCGTGCCATATGGTTAGCTGAAGTCACCAATAGAAAAGGTTGCTGGCCAACGATTTTTTCTACTTCGAAAGCTTCTTCTTGGGTATCTCTGGGGGTGCTTAAGGTTAATTATGGCTGTTTCTGGTACCCCTAACGACAGTGCGACTTTTGCTGCCACTTCAGCATTACTGATTAAATTGTTATCGCGCCCGCCAGTAAAAATTAATTTAGCCCTTGGATATTGAGAATAAAGGCGAATTCCTTCCGTCACTCTAGCCAGGCTATTATTAATAAGGTTAGCGCTTCGCGGCCAATCAGGGTTGTAAGTAAATCCCCCTCCAAGTACAACGATATATTGGATGTTTTCTTCTTTAGGGTGCAAAAGTTCATAGCGTTTGTTAAACACACCTTCTGACGATAGTAGTAATTTATCAGCGACAGGTTGTAGACTTAGTAACAAAATAGTTAACCAACTAAAAGAGACTAAATATTTGCCACTTTTTTGCCAATTAGTGAACAAAAGTAGTAATAATCCGATAAAACTAATTAAAATAAGGAGAGGTAATGGCATTAAAAGCGCAGTAATGTATTTTTTAATGTAAACAGCATGTTTCAATCCTAGTTAATCAATTTATCGAGTATAGTATAATTTAATCATATAGATAATAGTTAATAAATTGTTAATATAGAAATCATTTTCAATGAAAATATTATTGTTTTTTTATTAACAATATCTAGGTTGAATAGATATTTTTATCGTCAATGGCGATTCAGTTTTATAATAGTGCTTATCGGGGTATTTTTTCATGGTAGATCGCAATTTTGATGATATTGCAAATAAGTTTACACAAAATATTTATGGTACTACCAAGGGAAAAATACGCGAAGCTGTTATTTGGCAGGATCTTAACTGTTTGCTTGATTTATTACCTAATAAGCCGCTAAAGATATTAGAGGCGGGTGGAGGAGAAGGTTTTTTGGGAAGCAAGCTAGCTGCGATGGGGCAGCAAGTTATTGTTTGTGACATTTCGGCAACAATGCTTGAACGCGCTAAATTATTGGCTAAAGAAAAAAGTAAGCCATAGCATGCAATTCATTCACTTTTCACTTCAAAATATTACGCAATATTTAACAGAAATGAGAGCAGTTGATTTAGTATTGTTTTATGCAGTTATTGAATGGATCAGTGAACAAAAATCTGCAATAAAAACCCTAGCAGATATAATTAACCCAGGTGGCGCATTTTCTATCATGTTTTATAATGCGAATGGGTTGGTGATGAGAAATGCTGTATTAGATAACTTCCATTTAGCGACACCTAATATTCAGCGACGCCGCAAAGGTTCACTTACCCCTCTAAATCCGTTATTACCAGAAACAGTATATCAATAGCTGGCAGAATTTGATTTTAGAATAGTTGGTAAAACAGGTGTACGGGTTTTTTATGATTATCTACAAAGCCGCGTCAGTTACAAAATAAAGATTTTCCGGCGTTGCTTGCTTTAGAGCAGCGTTATTGTCGACAACAACCCTATATTGATCTGGGGCGCTATATTCATGTTATGGCATGCAAGTCTATGTGAAAGGATGAATTATGGGTGAATTTTCCCAGACTGTTCCGGAATTGGTATCCTGGTCGCGGAAAAATGATTTTTCAATCTCATTACCTGCTGAGCGTCTGGCGTTTTTATTGGCTGTTGCTGTTCTTAATAGTGAGCGGCTTGATGGCGAAATGAGTGAAGGTGAATTAATTGATGCTTTTCGTGAAGTCAGTAAAGGATTCGAGCAGACAGCAGAAACGGTTACTACCAGAGCTAATAATGCCATTAATGATATGGTAAGGCAGAAATTATTTAATCGTTTTTCAAGTGAAATCATTGAAGCTAATGCAATTTACCGTTTAACGCCACTTGGTATAGGCATCAGTGATTATTATATTCGCCAGCGGGAATTTTCTTCTCTACGTTTATCTATGCAACTTTGGATAGTAGCTGGTGAATTAAGTCGAGGAGCGGATGCCGCAGAAGAAGGAGGAGATGAATTTCATTGGCATCGCCATGTCTTTGCACCATTAAAATATTTGGTGGCAGAAATTTTTGCCAGTATTGATATGTCACAGAGTGTGATGGATGAACAGCAAAATAGTGTAAAGGAAGACATCTCTGCTTTACTCAGTCAGGATTGGCAGGCAGCGATTGCCAATTGTGAACAACTTTTAACGGAAAGTTCCGGCACATTACGTGAATTACAAGATACGCTAGAAGCGGTTGGTGATAAATTACAGACTAATTTGTTACGTATCGAAGAGGCCAATATGAATGGAGGTGGTTCAGAATTGGTTGATAAGCTAGTATTTTATCTACAAAGTAAGCTTGATCGAATTATTAGCTGGGGGCAACAATCTATCGATCTCTGGATTGGCTATGATCGCCATGTGCACAAATTTATTCGTACTGCCATTGATATGGATAAAAATAGAATATTTTCGTAACGCCTGCGCCTCTCGGTGCAAAATTATTTTACTGATCCTTGGGCATTAACGGTAGCCAATGCCGAACGATTGTTTGATGTGCGTGATGAAGATCTGGTATTGAGTAATGAAGAAGTGACGGGTGAATTGCCAGCTGAACTGGAATATGAAGAATTTAATGAGATTAATGAACAACTGATTGAGATAATGGAGCAGGCATTGGCTGGTTATAAGAAAGATCAGCATCCATTGGATATTGGTTTAATATTACGTGATTACTTGACTAAATATCCACAGAAACGGCATTTTGATGTTGCGCATATTATTGTCGATCAGGCAGTTAAGTTAGGTATAGCAGAAGCGGATTTCTCAGGTATCCATCCTGAATGGTTAGCGATTAATGATTACAGAGCCAAGGTACAGGCACATGTCATCGACAAATATTGAACAATTTATGCCAGTAAAATTGGCACAAGCTTTAGTCAGCTCCCTTTTCCCTGAATTGGATAGCCAGCTTCGAGCCGGGCGTCATATTGGCATTGATGATCTGGATAATCATGCCTTTTTGATGGATTTTGAACAGGAATTAACCGCTTTTTATGCTCGCTATAATGTTGAGCTGATCCGTGCGACAGAAGGTTTTTTCTATTTACGTCCACGGTCGACCACATTAATTCCTTTCTCAGTTTTATCTGAATTAGATATGATGGTTGGCAAAATTCTTTGTTATCTTTATTTAAGCCCGGAAAGACTTTCGAATCAGGGTATTTTTACTGCGCAGAAACTGTTTGAAGAACTATTGTCACTAGCGGATGAAAGTAAACTACTGAAGTTTGTCAATCAGCGCTCAACAGGGACGGATTTGGATAAACAAAAATTACAAGAAAAGCTTCGCACTTCGCTTAATCGCCTACGCCGATTAGGCATGGTTCATTTTTTACAAAATGACAGTCACCGTTTTATGATCACTGAATCTGTCTTTCGTTTTGGTGCTGATGTGCGTAGTAGTGATGATCCACAGCAAGCCCAATTACGGATGATCCGTGATGGTGAAGCTATGTCGTTAAAAGATAACTTATCGTTAACAGATAACGAAAATAATGATAATGACAAAGATGAAGCGGAGGATGAATAGCTATGTTAGAACGAGGCAAGTTTCGCTCACTCACGCTCATCAACTGGAACGGTTTTTTGCCAGAACCTCTTTGATTTGGATGAGTTAGAACGACGTTATCTGGTGGCAATGGTGCCGGCAAATCGACCACCATGGCAGCATTTATTACTGCTATGATCCCTGATTTAACCTTGTTGCATTTTCGTAATACCACCGAAGCGGGTGCAACCTGGGCATCGCGCGATAAAGGGCTGCATGGAAAATTACGCCCAGGGGTTTGTTATTCGATTTTGGACGTCATTAATTCTCGTCATCAGCGTATTTTAGTGGGGGTTCGCTTACAACAAATTGCGGGACGTGATAAAAAAGTTGATATAAAACCTTTCATAATCGAAAGGTTACCAACGGCAATTTTACCAACCCATATTTTGACTGAACAAGTAGAAGAACGTCAGGCGCGGGTAATTAGTTTAAATGATTTAAAAGATCAAATGGATGCGATTGAAGGTGTACAGTTTAAAGAATTTAATTCAATCACTGATTACCACGCCCAGCTATTTGAACTGGGTATTATTCCAAAACGATTCAGATCATCGAGTGACAGGAGAAAATTTTATCGCTTAATTGAAGGCTTCTTTATACGGTGGAATTTCCAGCGCTATTACGCGTTCATTACGTGATTATCTGTTGCCGGAAAATAGTGGTGTTCGCAAAGCCTTTCAGGATATGGAAGCGGCTTTGCGTGAAAATAGTTTAACTCTTGAAGCGATCCGCGTCACTCAATCTGATCGTGATTTATTTAGACGTTTAATCAATAAAGCAACGGATTACGTTTCAGCTGATTATATGCGGCATGCTAATGAACGCCGCGTTCATCTAGATAGATCTAGATAGTGCACTTGCTGTTCGAGCGAAATTATTTGACGGCCGTAAACAACTGATAGCTGCCCAGACCCGTCATGTTGAAATGGTACGTGAACTGGATGAACAAAATGGTTCTTCATTAGATTTAGAAGCTGATTTTCAGGCAGTAAGTGATCATCTGGGGTTAGTGCAAGCTGCGGTACGTCAGCAGGAAAAAATTGATCGCTATCAGACCGCGACATTGAAGAGATAACTTATCGTCTAAAAGAGCAGAGTGAAGTTGTTGAGCAAGCATTAGAGCAACAAAGTGAGCTTCAAGCCAAAGTTAAGGCGGCTAAATTAGAAGTTGATGAGATAAAAAGTCAACTGGCTGATTATCAGCAAGCGTTAGATGTTCAGCAAACGCGTGCAATTCAATATCAAAAAGCCCAGCAAGCGTTGGAAAGGGCAAAGAAAATTTGCTAATTACCTAAACTAACGCCAGATAATGTTGAACAATTTTTAATTAGTTTTGAGCAAAAAGAGCAACAGAATACCGAAAAATTACTTGCTCTGAAGCAGAAAATCAGTGTTATTGATGCGGCGACTAAGCAATTTGACCAAGCTTATAGCTTAGTTAACAATATCGGCGGTGAGGTAAAACGGGATAAGGCTTATCAAAAAGCACGTGAATTATTGGGCGACTGGGCTTCACAACAACATCTTGCCTAACGCATTAAGCCGCTACAGATGCAATTAGCTGAGCTGAAGCAAAAACTTAATAGTCAGCAAGATGCCCAACGCATTTTAGCCGAGTTTTGTCAATATTCTGAACAGCAATATAAGCCAGATGAGTTAACGACACTACTGGAAGAATTAGAAGCTCAGGAAGAGGAACTGAGTATTTCTGTTAGTGAAAGTAGTGAGCATCGCATGTTAATGCGTCAAGAGCTTGAGCAGATCAAACAAAAAATTCAAACCCTAACCAAAAAAGCACCTACTTGGCTGGCAGCACAGGATGCCCTTAATCAATTAACTGTGCAGGCTAATGATAGTTTTAGCCATAGTCATGAAATTACCGAGCATCTACAGCAATTGTTGGAACAAGAACGTGAAATCACCGTTGAACGAGATGAAGTCGCCAGTCAAAAGTGTGAATTGGAGCAACAAATAGCTCATCTTAGTCAACCGAGCGGCGGCTGACGATAACCGCTTACTTGGCCTAGCTGAACGGCTTGTTGGTATTTTGTTATCTGAAATTTATGATGACGTTACTATTGATGATGCGCCTTATTTTTCAGCGCTCTATGGTCCAGCAAGACATGGTATTGTTATTCCTGAGCTAGCAAAAATTCACTCACAGCTTGGTGAATTGATAGCCGAATGTCCTGATGATGTCAATTTTATTGAAGGCGATCCGCAGTCTTTTGATGATAGCGTGTTTAATGCAGAAGAATTTGACCAGGCAGTATTAGTGCGCTCGTCAGAGCGTCAATGGCGTTTTCTCGTTACCCTGAAGTCCCTCTATTTGGTCGGCCAGCGCGTGAAAATCAGCTGGAGATGTTGAGCCAAGAGAGAGATACCCTAGCTGAGCGTTATGCGACTCTCTCATTTGATATGCAAAAATTACAACGTGCTCATCATGCATTTAGTGGTTTTATTGGTAAACATCTGGCCGTGGTTTTTGACGCCGATCCAGAGGCTGAAATTCGTTCTTTAAATCAACGTAAAAATGAGCTTGAGCGCCAATTAGCTCAATTTGAAGCACAAACACAACAACAAAAACAGAAACATACTGCGACTAAAGAACGTTTGTCGAGTTTAAACCGATTGTTGCCCAAAGTTAATTTGCTAATGGATGAAACGCTAGTCTCTCGGATTGAAGAAATCCGAAAAGCATTGGCAGAGGGAGAAGAAGCGGGGCACTTTTTGCATAAGCATGCAAAATCGTTAACACAATTAGAGCCAATAGCCAACGTCCTACAAAGTGATCCTGAGCAGCATGAGCAATTACGTCATGAATATGAACAGGTTAAACAGTTGCAGCAACAATCTAAACAGCAATCTTTTACTTTAATTGAAGTTACTCAACGTCGCGCTCATTTTAGTTATCACGACTCGACGGAGATGCTGTCAGAAAATACCGATTTAAATAATAAACTCCGCAAGCGTCTGGAAGAGGCTGAAAAAGAGCGTAGTCAGGCACGTGAAGAGTTAAGGCAAGAACAAACTAAAACGGCGCAATTTAATCAACTATTAGCTTCACTGCGTAGCTCTTATCAAACTAAGCAGGATGTGCTAAGAGAATTAGAAGCTGAAATAAAAGCAATTGGCGTTCAAGCAGATAGTAATGCTGAAAAACGGGCACGCGAACGCCGAGAACAACTTTATGAAGCTGTAAATGCTAATCGCTCGCGCATTAACCAATTGGAAAAACAGATCGCATTTTGTGAAGCTGAAATGGACAATTGGCAGAAAAAATTACGTAAATTAGAGCGGGATTATTACCAACTTCGCGAGCAGGTGGTCTCCGGTAAATCTGGTTGGTGTTCTGTAATGCATATGGTCAGAGAAAACGGTGTCGAGCGTCGTTTACATCGGCGAGAATTAGCTTATATGGATGGCGATAGTTTACGTTCGATGTCAGATAAAGCGCTAGGTGCACTTAGACAAGCGGTAGTGGATAATGAACATTTACGCGATGTATTACACGTGCCTCTGAAGATCTTAAACGACCAGAGCGCAAAGTAGCGTTCTTTATTGCGGTTTATCAACATTTACGTGAACGTATTCGACAAGACATTATTTGTACTGATGATCCGGTTGATGCCATTGAAAAAATGGAAATTGAATTAGCGCGTTTGACAGAAGAACTGACAGCCCGTGAACAAAAATTGGGCATTAGTGCAAAGAGTGTGGCAAATATTATCCGTAAAACGATCCATCGTGAGCAAAATCGCATCCGCCTGCTTAACCAAGGGCTACACTCCGTTGCTTTTGGACAGGTAAAAGGGGTTCGGCTTAATGTTAATATTCGACAAAGTCATGAATCACTACTTGATGTGTTATCAGAAAAGCACGAACATCATCAGGATCTGTTTAAAAATAAAAGTCTGACATTCTCTGAAGCGATGGCAAAGCTTTATCAACGTTTAAACCTTCAGCTAGATATTGGCCAACCCCTGCCCCAAACAATTGGTGAAGAATTACTTGATTATCGTAATTATCTAGAACTGGATGTTCAAGTTAATCGTGGTTCGGATGGGTGGCTCAAAGCTGAAAGTGCCGCGCTGTCGACGGGAGAAGCAATTGGTACAGGCATGTCAATTTTGGTGATGGTGGTACAGAGTTGGGAGGAAGAGTCACAACGATTACGAGGTAAAGATATTTTACCTTGTAGGTTCTTATTCCTGGATGAAGCAGCTCGATTGGATGCTAAATCGATTGCAACATTATTTGAACTTTGTGAACGATTGAAAATGCAATTAATTATTGCTGTGCCTGAAAATATCAGTCCGGAAAAAGGGACCACTTATAAGCTGGTACGTAAGGTATTTGGCCAACAGGAGCATGTTCATGTCGTTGGTTTGAAAGGTTTTGGACAAGAAGATAAACCGTTAAAAATATTTTCTGCTGTCAATTAATTTCAAGTAGTAAAAATTTATTTTTATATTTTAACAACCGCTATTTCTTGATAGCGGTTTTTTTATTACAGCTATGTTTTAAAAGTAAATTAAGTATTGCAATTGAAAATAAAGTGATCGAAGATTATATAGCTAAGCGTCTTAATTTTGATTACAAAAATATATGTTTTTCTCCAATATAAATTTAGTGATATAGAGTAATTACTTGTAATCATTTTAAAGTCGCCTAGCTATATTTTAAGTAGTAGGTTAGTAATTTAATTTTTAATAAGTATTAAATCTAAAACTTATGGGATTTTATTTTAAATGAAAATTTACTTTATCAGTGCAGGTTATAAATTAATTTATAAATATGATTATTTTTAAATAAAAAATTATTTAAATTTTTATCAAATAAACCACAACAGATTAGTTAATTTTAATCTTCTAAAAAAAATTTTTTACTCGGGTATTAAAACAATAAAAATGAATTATAAAGGTGGTATTATGGCGAATAAACGAGTCAACACTTTGCGTGCTTCATTAATAGGCTGTGTAATATTGACAGTAACACCAGCGTGTGCATAGCTCGCGAAAATAAACACAACCCACAAATATCCAAGTTCCTTTAACCAATTTGGTTTCTGAGCAGAAAAATGTAACTGCTGAAGAGATATAAAAAAATCGTCAGCAACTGCAAGGCTTCTTATCACCAGGTACTAATTTAGTATATGCCGACAGATTAGCTAAGCTCTATGCTGAAAATAATATGCAGCCATTGTTGGATGATGAAACAGCGGTATTAAAATTTAAGCAGCAGTTAGCAGAATTAGCGTTGGCCGGTTTTCAGCTTCAGTTTGGTAAATGCCTATCACTATTAGTAAAAAATAAACAACTCAATCAGATGGAACGAGATATTATTTTTTCAGATGCTATGTTGGGTTATTTATATTTTATATGTAATGTAAAATTTAATGGTAAAGATTGGTTATATCAAAAAACGCCTTATCAAATTCGTGAGCCGACGGTTGGTGCCGTTTTTCAGTTGCAAACTGCGGTTATAGCTGGGCGACTTTAAAATGATTACAAGTAATTACTCTATATCAGTAAATTTATACTCGAGAAAAACATATATTTTGTAATCAAAATTAAGACGCTTAGCTATATCCATCATGATTACACTGTTTTTAGGAAGTACTGGGATAAGGACTTGGGTGAGCCATGCATAGAAAACATCGCTGTTAATATTGATATCAAATAATCCGATAGCAAACAGCGTTGTGCCCAATAAAGCGCCGATAACATTTGTTCTTCCTTTAGCTCCCCAGTTCTTGAGACCAACACACCGTTGACCTTTCGGGGAATAGCCGTGAGTCCGCGGGGTATCGTGTGAAAAACCACTTTCATCAATAAAAACAATATGCTTGCCTTCTTTTTCATACTGTTGTTTTTTGTTGAAACGTTTGTCGAGTGTTTTCGTCGGCTTTCGGATGACGTAGAGTTTTTTTATAGGTCAATCCCATTTTTTTAAGAGCTTGCCAAATGGCCTTCTGACAAACGCCAAAACGCTCTGCACGCTCTTTTTGGTAAGCATCTGGATATTGTTCAACATCTTTTATCAACTCGGATTTATCGATTTTTCGCTGACGCGTAGTCGATGCTTTTGGCTCTATTTGATTAATCCAACGCGATACAGATGCAGAGCCAATCCGAAATTGCTTCGCTGTTTCTCGGATACTCAACCCTTCTTCTTCCATCGTAAATATCACTTTACGTCTAAAATCAATTGAATAGCTCATATAAATAATGTCATCAAAATTAAGTCGCTTAGCTATAACAAAATTTTGACTGATAATGGGGCTATTTTGTGCGCAATAAGTATAAATATTGAGCGGTTTGACATAGTTATTGCAAAAATAGATTATAATAATGTTATATTTAATTATAATTAATATGTATTAAATGTGATATTATATAAAGTTACATTTATATTTTTTACATAATTATACAAAAGTAGTGGAATAAATTCGGTATAATTATTGTACATCTTGGTTATTTTTTTATTTTTATTTGAGTTAAGTGGCTATAGACAATATTGATCAAAATCGACGAAAATGGTTAGGTTATGGCGCGATAACATTGGGTTTTAGCTTATTACCTAGGCATGCCTTTGCGGCATTAACAACCCCGCGACCCAAAATTCTTCGCTTTGAAAATCTTCATACCGGTGAGTTTCTTAAGACTGAGTTTTTTGATGGTCGTCGTTATAATAACGCTGAATTGACCCGCTTGAATCACTTATTCCGTGATCATCGTAATAATAAAATTAAAATTATTGATCCGAAATTATTTGATCAGATTTATGTGTTGCAAGTACTAATGGGAACCAATAAACCTGTTCAACTAGTTTCTGGCTATCGCTCAGTCGAAACCAATAATGCACTTCGACGTAAAAGTAGTGGGGTTGCTAAAAACAGCTATCATACCCATGGCCGAGCCATGGATTTTCATATCCAAGGGGTCGAACTTAAGCATATTCGCAAAGCAGCATTAAAAATGCGAGCAGGCGGAGTAGGTTATTATCCTAATAGTAATTTTGTTCATATTGATACAGGACCGGTCAGAAAATGGTAAGCTATTAGATTATTAAATAAATTTTTATTTAAATAATGGACTTACTACCATATGAAATTTGATATTATTCCTGTAACCGATTTTAAGCAGAATTGTACGCTAATTTGGGATGAAAAGAGCTTGGATGCCGTTATTGTTGATCCGGGTGGTGAAGTAGCAAAATTAATTGCAGAAATTACAAAGCGTTCATTAAATTTACAGTATATCTTATTAACCCATGGTCATTTTGATCATGTTGGTGGGTGTGCTGAATTAGTAGCGCATTTCTCGGTGCCAATTTATGGTCCGCAAAAAGAAGATGAGTTTTTGATCAAGGGATTGGCAATTCAAAGCCAAATTTTTCGTGTTGCGCAATGTCCGGACTTTACCCCAGATCGCTACTTTCAAGAGGGTGATGAAATTATTTTTGCTGACATTAAACTGGCTGTTCTACATTGCCCAGGCCATACGCCTGGACATATTATCTTTGTTAATCATGCAGATAAGCTAATTTCTATGGGAGATGTACTTTTCCAGGGTGGTGTTGGCCGCACTGATTTCCCTAAAGGTGATCATGCAACATTAATCCAATCAATTAAAACAAAAATTTTGCCCCTTGGTGATGATTATCAATTTATTCCCGGTCATGGGCAAATGTCTAATTTGGCGGCTGAACGGCAATTTAATCCCTTCTTACAAGGCTAGTTTTATTCAGTTACCACAATTTCGCCGTTAGGCTTTTAATAATAAAAACCGATTAGGGTATTGGCCTAATCGGTAACTGTCTGAATTAACAGTTTTTTATTTATAATACGTCAATGATAGCTTTGCATAAAGGAACCATATTCTCTAACGTGAAGCCAGCGACGTTAATACGACCTGAACTAATTGCATAGATAGCATGTTTTTCACGTAGCTGAGTTACTTGTTCTTCATTAAGACCACTAAAAGAGAACATACCGTTTTGTTTACTAATAAAACTAAAATCTTGCTTAACGCCTTTTTCTTGTAATGTATTCACAAATAGCTTTCGCATACGTTGGATGCGCTGCCGCATAGTTGTCAGCTCTTCGATCCACTCTTTCTTTAGTAATTCATCGGATAAAATCGTGGTAACAATGGCTCCACCGTGGGCTGGGGGATTAGAATAGTTTGCTCGGATAATCGATTTTATTTGACTAAACGCTCGCTCTGCTTGATCACTATTATTGGCAACAATTGTACAGGCACCGACTCGTTCATTATATAAGCCAAAATTTTTCGAGTAGGAACTGGCAATAATGATTTCAGGATTTTTGTTGGTAAAAATACGTAACCCTTGCGCATCTTCGTCCAGGCCTTTAGCAAAACCTTGATAGGCAAAATCAAAAACCGGCAATAAATTTTTTTCAGCTGCTAGAGTAGACAAAATTTCCCATTGTTCTGGTGTTGAGTCGATACCGGTCGGGTTATGACAGCAACCATGTAGCAATAATACATCACCTGGTTTTGCATCTTCTAAGCTACTTAACATGCCAGCAAAATCCAGATTATGCTTTTCAGCATCATAGTAATTGTAATGACAACATGTCAGGCCACCCGCTTTAAATATATTCTGGTGATTTAGCCAGGTTGGTTGGCTGATCCAGACGCGCTGAGCAGAGGTCTGTTTAGCAATAAATTCAGCAGTAATACGCAATGCACAGGTGCCGCCTGGCGCCTGTGAAGTGCGAGCTCGATTTTCGGAAATTATTGGATGGTTGTTGCCAAACAGTAAGGTTTGAGTAACGGTGGCAAATTCGGCTATCCCGCTGATAGCAAGATAATTTTTAGTCACTCCGTTGTCTAAAAGATATTTTTCTGCTTTTTTGACGGAAGAAAGAATGCGGGTTTTTCCTGACTCATCCTTGTAAACACCAATACCTAAATTGATTTTTTGTTTACGCTGATCAGCATTAAAACTCTCTGCTAAACCTAAAATAGGATCCGCAGGAGCAGCAATAATATTTTCGAACATATTTATAATTCCAATGACTCAATTGTGATTTGGTAATCGAGGGATCTCAGGTTAACGCGATGAAAATGATTTGCCAACACTCTGAGGTAAAAATGAGCCAAACTTGTGATATTAGATTCGGTTGATATAGCTAAGCGACTTAATTTTGATTACAC
>NZ_CACTIE010000122.1 GCF_902713415.1 Arsenophonus endosymbiont of Bemisia tabaci Q2 | reverse complement strand
TTATTACAGTTATCAGCAAGGTTGGGCAAGAGGCTATAGAGAAGGGGTATCGCAACAGAACCACGAGTATGATAAGCGCCTTGCTGACTGTCAGGAACAGCAAAAAAGTATTTGAGCAAGAAAAATTGGTTCTGGCAGCGAAACTGGCTGACTACCAGCAAAAAAATACAAACCGCCCATAAAATGGAAATGCATTATTTACAGCAATTAAAAACACTCGAATTTTATCAACAACAACTGAAAAGAGAACTCCATGATGTTATAGCTAAGCGACTTAATTTTGATTATAAAATATATGTTTTTCTCCAATATAAATTTAATGATATAGAGTAATTACTTGTAATCATTTTAAAGTAGCCCAGCTATACTTTCTAATTTATTGACGAAATGGGGCAATTACATGCTCTTCCCACTGGTTTTACTAACGGTTTCGTGCAGCAAGTCAATGCCGCCTTTCGTGTGCCCACCGACAGTGACACCGATAATACCCCCAGTGCTCAATCAATGTCCAGAGCCGTTTTAACAATTAAAACCAGGTTACGCCTCTCTGAACTCATTCAGCAAGATTTACTTGCCTGGCTCGTTGACACGGGACAGCAATGTCAAGCGTTGAAAATGGAGGTAAATAAGCTCCTTGATTTCCTGGAGGCAAAGAAATTATGAAACAAGAAGTAGAGTTTTGGACATTGGTGGGACTATTATTAGGGTTTATGGGATTTCTCTTTAGTATTGCTCGACTCTTTTTTAGGTTAGATGGAAAAACGGCAAATGGAGCGTTTTAGTCGCTTAGAAATCAGTCTATAAAATTTAAACTCTTTAGAGCGTGAATTTCTTACTTTTAAGGCTGAACTATCAATATAGCTAAGCGTCTTAATTTTGATTATAAAATATATGTTTTTCTCCAATATAAATTTAATGATATAGAGTAATTACTTGTAATCATTTTAAAGTAGCCCAGCTATACAGTATGTACGACGTGAGGATTACGTGAGAGGGCAGACGGTGATAAAAGCAAAACTGGATGCGCTTTATAATAAACTGGAAGCCGTACAACATGATAAATTTGAAAAAGATAATTAGGTTTAAAATATAGGTGATGTATGGTAGTTCATAATTAATATTTTATATATTAATTTTCAAATGTGTACATATGTGAGTACATTATTAATGTTAATATAATGCTTTTTGTAATTAAATCAGTTTATTATTTATTTTATTAGCTATATCCATTTAACTAAGAGGACATAGAATTGTTTCAGTCTTAAGTTGCCTTGATATACTATTTATTTTACTATTAAATCCCTATTAAAATCAACTTTTTGAATAAAATTAGTTTAATTTTATTTCTGATGGCTGGATTTGTGTTTAAATAGGTTTGATTCTCTGTTGCGCTATATTAGAGTAAATCGTTAAATTATTATTTTATAAATTATCATTTAGTGAATTATTTAATAAATATTGTTATTAAATTTGTTTATCTATTTTACATTATGATGTGTTTATCATTTGAGAATAATTATTATTTTTTATATTTTTTGGCTATAACTTGTTGTTATTTATTTGTTTTTACCTATCCCCCTATTTAAGAATAATCGCTTTTAGATTATATGCTTAGATAAATAGTGATTAAATTCTTATCATTAAATCAAAAAGTAAGTAAGATTAAATTAATCAGGATATATAATTATGAATGGACAATCTATGTGAGGGTGTTTTGTTGAATAGAAAAACAAGA
This sequence comes from Arsenophonus endosymbiont of Bemisia tabaci Q2, assembly GCF_902713415.1. GTDB lineage: Bacteria > Pseudomonadota > Gammaproteobacteria > Enterobacterales > Enterobacteriaceae > Arsenophonus. The sequence continues at coordinate 3,845 of NZ_CACTIE010000122.1, read as the reverse complement.
TTTAAAACATATCGATTATGTGGCGTATTTTTTGCAGTAGGATTGATTACAAGCTGTTCTAGTATACCAACCGATAATCAACAGCGCTCTGATCCGCTAGAGAATTTTAATCGAACAATGTTTGATTTTAATTATCATGTTCTCGATCATTATGTGGTGCGTCCAGTTGCCGTTGCTTGGCGTGATTATTTTCCTATGCCTGCACGTAATGGTTTAGTCAATTTTTTTGCTAACCTGGAAGAGCCTGCAAGTATGGTAAATAATTTTCTACGCGGTGATATTTATCAAGGAATGAAGCATTTCAATCGTTTTTTCCTAAATAGTGTTTTTGGTATGGCGGGATTGATCGATATTGCTTCAATGGCTAATCCTAAACTTGCTAAACAAGAATCTAATCGTTTTGGTAGTACTTTGGGATATTATCAGGTTGGTTACGGTCCATATGTGGTATTGCCAGGTTATGGTAGTTTTACCCTACGAGAAGATGGAGGTGACTGGGCTGACAAGGCTTACCCGATGTTAAGTTACCTTACTTTTTGGATGTCAGCCGGAAAATGGGTATTAGAGGGAATCGAAAAACGGGCACTTTTTTTAGACTCTGATGGAATACTACAAAACTCTTCTGATCCATATTTAATGGTCAGAGAGGTATATTTTCAGAATAAAGATTTTAAGCCGCAGGGAGGGGTGGTGTTGAAGCCGACTATTAATCCTAACGCTGCTGTAATTGAAGAAGATTTGGATTCTATTGATTAGTAATAGACTGGTACATTTTAGTTTAAATGTTAATAAGTAAAAAAATAATGGTGAGGTAATTGATTGATTTTTATTGTCACGTTAACTTAAATCTTTATAAATTAAAAAATCAATTAATAATATAATTGTTTGCTAATTATCATTTACGATAAATTATTTAATTAGTGAATGGTGGCATCAGTGGTGATATTTGGATTTAAAATTATCATCACTAAATATTTCTTACTGATCGATTTTATCAAGGATAGCTATTTCTATCCTTTTGTATTTTTAATAAAAAATTATAATTTGTAGTTAAAGTTAACACCTGCTAACCAAGCGCTACCGCTTGATTTAAATTCATATGCCGGTAGGGGCATACCTATTGACGGCATTTCTTCTTTGATTTTTACATGTTGTCCGTGCATGTAGGAAATGCCTACGTCAACTGAGGCATTTTCGTTAAAGGCATAAGTTGTACCGGCACTGATCCAAAAGCGATCTTGATCGGGAATTGAGATCGAGCGATTTTTAGCGGGTACTGGGCTATCATCAAAGGCAATGCCGGTACGAAATGTCCAATGATCATTATGATAGTAAGTGGTACCTAAAGCAATACGGAACACGTCTCTAAAACCTTCATGTTTATTAAATAAAACGCATCCATCATCTTTTGCGGTGGCTTTCAGTTCTTTAAACTGGCTCCAACTAGTATAGACTAAACTATAATGAACTGCCCATTTAGGGGCAACTTTATTATAGCCGGAGATTTCCCAAATTTCGGGAAAGATTCAGATCCAGTTTTCCCTTAACGCTATTTGCCGCCTAAACCAACAAGCATTGATGGAGGAAGCTCATTACTATAGTCGCCATTAAACTTTATTTTAACTTCTGAACGATATAGCTAAGCGACTTAATTTTGATTACACCATATTGAGTGCGAACAAAATATCTGTGTCGCATCCGAGCGCTTTTTTTTTGCATTTAGCTTGTGCCCATTTATGTTCAATTGGATTAAGATCTGGCGAATAGGTAGGCAAATATTCCAGCATATGCCCCGCATCGATGATCACTTCTTGAATACTCTGTTTCTTGTGAAAAGTTGCATTATCCATCATAATTACACTGTTTTTAGGAAGTACTGGGATAAGGACTTGGGTGAGCCATGCATAAAAAACATCGCTGTTAATATTGATATAGCTACATCTTAATTTTGATTATAAAAATATATGTTTTTCCAATATAAATTTACTGATATGAGTAATTTGTATCATTTTAAAGTCGCCTAGCCATAAGGAAATAAAACCTGCGCCGCCAGATTGAAAGGCACATCAACCGCGCCATGCATCACCTGGGTAGACCATTCTGCCGCCGTATTGTGAATTTCAAAATGCCTTCGAGATATTGGCCGAACTCATCGTGACTCTAGATAAGGAAAACCCGTTATGAGTATTATTTGCATCAGCTGCCATCAGGCAATCCGTCACCTGAATCCTACCCAGGGAGACATTACCCAACAACCGGGAAAGCGGCGAGTAGGGAATTGACCTGCTACTGGCCTTCCCACAATGCGGACAGCAGTATAGCGCCTGCGTACTTAACTGGGATGTCGTGCCACTAACAGCTATCACGGCAAATTCGCCATCCACGCCACACACTCACAATAAACCTACCGATTAACGAGGAGAACATCACCATGTGGATATTAATTTTAGCCATGTACGCCAGTCCTTATAGCGATAATGCCTTTTCCTCTGCATGCAGGAATTTGGACGAACGCCTGTCCCGGGCCTCCAGTTGTTTGCGGAAAAATTTGAAACCTTCAAGGATATTGATGCCGGGGAATTTGCGTGAAGAAGTCATAAAAAGCAGCCGTCATTTTGTATAATAACGATATTCATTTTATAATCCTTCAAACCCAGATTGTTTTTTCTCACATAAGGAACCCTGACCGACCAACGATAGGGACCCCCGATGACCGACAAAATTTTGCAGTTAATATGCCTTACAATCTCAAGCTGGACGGCGACTTACCGCCAGATGCTGCACAGGCTAACCGGGAAAACATCGGCAAAAACCCTGAATATCGGTCAACTGGCTCCGTGTTGGCCCTGAAAACAAAAGCTTTGGCATCTGCCCATCAAACCAATAAAGCAGATGACCCCGTCCGCAAAAATACAGACATGAGCAATATTACGAGGGCATTTCCGGATGATCGGCAAATAGAATACCCACTTGCAAACGGGAAGCGGATTTTACTGGCTGGATAATGACAGCCAGCCAAATTATCGAAACTCAAGCTGGCAAAACGTGGGACAGGGCAACATCATGCTAGAAAATATTTTCGGCAAGGGCGAGTTACTGGTTGATGCCCGAACACCATGAACCGTCAGGTGATTATCGACGTTGACCCGCGGTTTGTGAATAGGTGATACCGTCGGTCAGATATGGCGGTCTGGGGTAGCAAAATGTCTATTTCCCGATGGGGCTATGGAAAATCATGCGACGGGTGGCGCCGATTTCAATGGGCGCGCCACCACGCGCTGGCGCGTAAATGGAATCTTGCTACAGTGGATTTATTCGGTAGTTAAGCGGGTTAAAGAAGCCACGCATCCAGGGCAATCTGTTTGAAGATAAGGTACGCAGTCTGGATGCGGCGCATTTCACAATGAAACATGGGAAAGCAAAATGGCGCGATATCATCCACCTGTAAACTAGGTTTTCTTTTTGGTATTGATGACGTCGGAAAGAAAAACATAATCTATACACTAAGCGTGTATGCCGGCAGCCCCTCTGAAGCGATATTTTAAAAGTGGCACTGGTTGCTGGAGAGAGGTAGTTTTTGAAAATAATACGATGATCGGAATGTGGCCGCAACATCTTGATACAAACGCCACCAAAACTGCCATAGCATCTTGACCTCAAGGCTGGAAGGGGAATTAGAAATTACCAGAACAGTTTTTGCCCTTTCTTAAGAGGGCTGGCCTCTCCATATCAGTAAATATGTGCGGCGATACAGCTTCAAAACCGGGCAATTACTGTTCAATAGTCTCATATCACTACGATGAACTATTCCCTCAGTAATAACCTCATATATTGATGCTGTTCTT
>NZ_CACTIE010000121.1 GCF_902713415.1 Arsenophonus endosymbiont of Bemisia tabaci Q2 | reverse complement strand
ATATGGTGGAATATTTGCCTACCTATTCCCCAGATCTTAATCCAATTGAACATAAATGGGCACAAGCTAAATGCAAAAAAAAGAGCGCTCGGATGCGACACAGATATTTTGTTCGCACTCAATATGGTGTAATCAAAACTAAGTCGCTTAGCTATATCGCGGCAGTATTTCCTTGTGCAGTTTTGGCTTGATGGCATAAAATCTTCACTTTTTCATCAGTATCGTCATCATTTAGCAGAGTTAAATACATTAAATTTAATGCGCGTTGTGCAGCAAGTTTTAATTCCATAATATAATTCTCAAAGCTACTGACATTATTGCTTTAGCAATTAAACAATCGTTCAATGTTTCATATACCAAGCAGATTAAGTTACATAGTCGCTAACGATAAAAAGAAGCTAGCAATAGTGGCACTCATCAAATTAGATAACGAACCGGCTAATACCGCTTTCAAACCTAATCGAGCAACATCTTTACGACGGTTTGGGGCAATTCCACCTAAACCACCCAGTAATATGGCTACTGACGCTAAATTAGCAAAACCACACAATGCAAAAGAGATTATGGCTTTAGTATGTTCAGAAAGTACTTGTTTACCGGCGGCAATAACTTCACTATCAGGTTTTAAGTATTCGCCAAAATTCATATAAGCAACAAATTCATTGACCACTAACTTTTGCCCAATAAAAGAACCGGCAATTGTCGCTTCATGCCAGGGTATACCAATCAAATAGGCAATTGGCGCAAAGATCCAGCCTAAGATTAATTCTAATGATAAGCCTGGTACATGGATCCAGCCACCAATCACCGATAAAATACCGTTAAGTAACGCTATTAATGCAACAAATGCCAGCAACATCGCACCGACATTTAGAGCGAGTTGCATGCCGGAAGAAGCGCCAGTGGCGGCAGCATCAATAATGTTAACTGGGCGTTCTTCGCCGCTCGCCAAACTGACCATATTCATTGCATCGTGAGTTTTCTCTGTCTCCGGTACCATCAATTTGGCAAATAACAATCCCCCTGGTGCTGCCATAAAAGATGCTGCGATCAGATATTCCATTGGCACCCCCATTTGCGCATAGCCGGCCAATACCGAGCCAGCAACCGAAGCTAATCCAGCACACATAACAACAAATAACTCAGAGTTTGTCATGGTGGCAATATAGGGTCTGACAACCAAAGGCGCCTCTGTATGACCGACAAAAATATTAGCGGTCGCTGATAGTGACTCAGTACGTGAGGTGCCTAATATCCATTGCAAAAGTCCACCTAAGATTTTGATAAAAAACTGCATAATACCAAGATAATAAAGTACGGCTATCAATGACGAGAAGAAAACAATGACCGGTAAGACACGTAAGGCAAAAATAAAACCACGACCGCCAAACAGTTCAAACATTTTATTAGAGACTAAACCACCAAAAACAAAATCCATGCCAACTTGTCCATAACCAATCATGCTAGAGATTACATCTGATACAGTTTCCAAAGTGCGGCGACCGGCAGGGATATAAAGAACAAATGCGCCAATTGCCATTTGAATAAAAAAAGCACCAAATACGGTACGGAATTTAATTGCCCGACGGTTACTAGAAAAAATGATAGCCATGAAAATCAATACTACCATCCCTAGCAGGCTCATAATGAGTTGCATGAATAATATCCCTGTGTATTATTATTATATAGCTAAGCGACTTAATTTTGATTACAAAATATATGTTTTTCTCCAATATAAATTTACTGATATAGAGTAATTACTTTTAATCATTTTAAAGTCGCCCAGCTATATAACAAATGAAAATTTATATAGTTTAAAAAATAAACTGCCAGTTTAATGCGCAGACATTATAACGATTTCGCATTAATAACTGACAGTCGGTATCACAAATAATCATAACGAAAAATCACGAAAAAATAAATTTTGCGACACATATCACTTACGAAAAGCGATATTGCCGGCAAAAATTATCTAAAAATACCATAATTATAATTAAATAACTTATTGGTATGATTATTTAGCTATATTAGTCTGCTCTTTTTTAATATTAAAGAGTTGCAAACTATTATAAAGCTGTGTTGCAATTTCCTCTGCTGACTCTTGCCGAAGGTTACATAGTCCCTCAAATACCAAACCTATTCTTTCAGGACGATTAACCTGCCCCTGAAATCCAGCTAATGGCATATCAGGGGCATCAGTTTCAAGTACTAATGGCGACAGCGGCAATTGCGCAGCTACTGCTCTGGTTTTCTTAGCCCGTTGATAGGTGATAACGCCACCAATACCGATAAAATAACCTAAACGGATAAAAAAGCATTCGCTTGCGATAAACTGCCTGCAAATCCATGAATGACTCCCTTTTTCGGCACGTCAAATCGTCTTAATAAAGCAGCTAGTTGATAATGATTTTTACGCGAATGAAGAATAACCCGTAAATCATACTGTTTAGCCAGCTGTAATTGTTGGATCAGCAATGCTTGTTGTTGCTTAACGGCAGCATTAGTAACAAAATAATCTAAACCTATTTCATCAATAGCAACACATTTATATTTATTGCTGTTTTGCTGCAATAATGCCACTAATTTAGCAAAATAATCAGATAAAAAATCTGCAATATACAAAGAATGAAAACCCAATGCAGCATATAAATGCGGATATTGTTGTGCCAGTGAATATACTCGCTCAAAATTCTCAATACCAACCACCGGGACAATGATATCAGTCACGCCAGCTTTCACCGCGCGCGAAAAGCTATCTTCAATATCATGGATAAAAGGACGAAAATCAAAATGATAATGGGTGTCAACGAACATCAATGGCTAATCCTTCATCACCTGATTTTGGTTCTTCATCTTGTTTATTCGAAATTATCTCCGCAGACAAAGATGCCGAATTAGCAACCTGATTATTTTCAACAGAATACGGGTAAGATGCTAAATTATCAGTAAAAAAATAGTGTTTTAAACTAGTTAAAAAATAGCTGCCACATTGACGCCCAATATGATAATCAGTCTCTAAGGTTGACGCACGGCTACCTAATGCACAACTCATTAAAGGTTTCGGTGGATAAATTTCAAAAATTTGGATCCCTGGTGGTGGCGCAGCAATAAATTTTTGTGTCTGTTGATAGCTTTTAATATGTACTTTTATCATCTTAGCCATCCGCCGTATATTGCGGTGTTCCAACCAGCGAGTCATCCTCTTTAACCATTCAGATGTATAATAAATTCCCGAAGGAACCGTTCTAATTACCACAATTGTTTTTGCCCCACGACGATAAGCTTCTTCAACAGGAATTGAAGCCGTTATACCACCATCATGATAAAGCTCCCCATTAAATAGTGCTCCCTGGCGATAAAAGCCGGGGATAGCACTTGACGCCCGAATAATATCTAGCCAACTATCTTGTGTTGGTTGAAAATAAACCGGACTAAAATCCTCGTAGCGACATGCACTGATTAAAAATTGACGCCCGCTGTCTAAGTAAGACAATCCAGTAGAGAAATCAAGGGGTAATTCACGGGAGGTAATATCAATTAGCCAATCTAAATCAATCATATGCCCACCACGAATAAAATGTAGTGGATTAAAAAATTGAGATTTAGTGGTATAATGAGTTATCACCTTACGGGCATAACCACGCTGTTGGCAAAGATAGGCCGATAAATTTTGTGCGCCTGCGGATGTCCCTATCATGATGTTAAATGGGTTGAAACCAACACGGAGAAATTCATCCAATACACCGGCGGTAAAAATACCACGCTGTCCACCCCCTTCACAAACTAATGCTATTTTACCGAGGTCAAATGCATTATCCTCGAAGGCTAAAGGCTCAATATTACCCAATGTGACTGATATATGTCTTCCCATATTGCTTTCCCCCCTTAAAACTGATAGTAGACCCTCTAAATACAATCTGCTATTCAAAATCTACTATTGGGTTTAATAGTGAGATTCTTAGCGGCTTAAAAATTTGGGAGAAACCAATAAATACAGCAATTGAAAAATAGTCATACCCCCACTAATAACAAGTGAGGGTAATGTAATAAAAAATCAATATGCCATAAATTAATGCTCTCGCGTTTTGCAGAACCGAATTTCAGGGTAGCGTTCGCGGGTTACATTAAGATTTACCATCGTTGGAGCAATATAACTAAGGTTATCGCCACCATCTAAAACCAGGTTTTGTTCATTTTTACGTTTGAACTCTTCTAATTTTTTTACGTTATCACATTCGATCCAACGTGCAGTTGACACATTTACTGGCTCATAAATCGCTTCAACATTATATTCACTCTTCAAGCGCGCTACCACCACATCAAACTGAAGCACACCAACAGCACCAACAATAAGATCATTATTGGCCAAAGGACGAAATACCTGAACCGCACCCTCTTCGGATAACTGAACCAATCCTTTAAGTAACTGTTTTTGCTTTAACGGATCACGTAAACGGATGCGTTTGAATAGTTCAGGCGCAAAATTAGGAATACCGGTAAATTTTAACACTTCTCCCTGGGTAAAAGTATCACCAATCTGAATACTGCCATGATTATGCAAGCCAATGATATCACCTGGAAACGCTTCTTCAACATGGGAACGATCACCGGCCATAAAAGTAAGCGCATCTGAAATAACCACCTTTTTTTTATTTCGTACCTGATAAAGTTTCATACCCTTTTGATAACAACCAGACACAATCCGCAAAAAAGCCACCCGATCACGATGTTTGGGATCCATATTGGCTTGTATTTTGAACACAAAACCAGAAAATTTTTCTTCCTCGGCATTAACAATACGACTATCAGCCTGCCGAGGCATAGGAGTTGGCGCCCAATTGACCAAACCATCTAACATATGATCAATACCAAAGTTACCTAAAGCGGTGCCAAAAAAGACGGGGGTTAACTTGCTTTGTAAAAATGCGTCTAAATTGAATTCATGAGAAGCACCCTTTACTAGTTGAAGCTCTTCTCGTAGCTGAGCAGCAAAATCGTCTCCAATAACTTTGTCCAATTCGGTATTATTTAATCCTTTAACAACAACAACGTCTTGAATAGCATGCCCTTGCCCACTCTGGTATAAAATAGTTTCATTACGATAAAGATGATAAACCCCTTTAAATAACTTGCCACAACCAATTGGCCAGGTAATCGGGCTACAAGCGATACTCAATTCACTTTCAACCTCATCCATTAATTCCATTGGATCGCGAATATCGCGATCCAATTTGTTCATAAAGGTTAAAATAGGTGTATCACGTAACCGTGTTACTTCCATCAATTTACGCGTACGATCTTCAACGCCTTTAGCTGCATCAATCACCATCAAACAACAATCGACCGCCGTTAAAGTCCGATAAGTATCTTCCGAAAAATCCTCATGCCCTGGGGTATCTAGCAAATTAATCAAGCAATTTTGATAAGGAAATTGCATTACCGAAGTGGTAATCGAGATCCCGCGCTGTTTTTCCATTTCCATCCAGTCAGATTTTGCATGTTGATTCGAACCACGCCCCTTCACTGTGCCCGCTTTTTGAATAGCTTGGCCAAACAACAGTACTTTTTCTGTGATCGTGGTTTTCCCTGCATCAGGGTGAGAAATGATAGCAAAGGTTCTGCGCCGCGCTATTTTCTGACAAAAATTATTCTCTTTCATTATAACTACACAACATGATGTATAAAAAATTGGCAAAAATTCTACACTGACAAAGCCATTTTGAAAACAATTACTAACTTATTAAAAAACATTTTTTAGTTAGCCAATAAAATTAAATATAAAAAAGTAAAGAAAATTTTTTAACTAAATATAGATTATTTAATTAAATTAGAAAATCTATTATTAATTATATTAAAGTCACTAAATAAAATATTTATTATAATAAACAAGACGATTAAATGAAAAATTTTTACATAATATGTCAGATATTAACATATTATTCTTGTAATACATATGATTAATAGCTATTAAGAATAATCTTAATAAATAATAGATTAATATTATTACCAAATGGTGTTCTTTACTATTTTATTTTATAAGCCTTTTTTGCTAACATTTTTGCATGATTGACATAAATTTGAGGGACATCATATTTATTTGAAACAAATCCAGCAATTTGATTAACGATATCAAAATTATCCATATTATAATCATCACGGATTAATTTACCTAACCGCATACTATAACGTCCTACAAGACCATCTTTTTCTTTTACAAAAAATTTATTCAACTGTCGCAGTGGTAGATGAGAAATATCAAAAATATTTATTCCTATATCAAGAAATGAATTTTTAATAAAACTACCGTATGAATAGTAATGCACGCCATTAACAACCTCATCACCTTCTCCTCCCCATTCTGTTAGCAAACCTTGCGTATATTTTTATAGCTAAGCGTCTTAATTTTGATTACAAAATATATGTTTTTCTCGAATATAAATTTACTGATATAGAGTAATTACTTGTAATCATTTTAAAGTCGCCCAGCTATATTAAATTCATTGACCACTTTCGTCGTCAATCATTCTAATGCCTTGACATCGTCTTGCCGTTTCAATGTACCCGATGAAAAAAAGAAATAAATTTGAAAAATACTTCAGTAGTAGTAACCAATCTTTCTGCTGACATGCCTGGTAGCAAAATTTTTTCTAAGCAGATCAGCGATTTCAGAACTATAATTCACTCCATTTATTGTTGTTACTGAAGCAATATTGTCTGGATAATTTGCAGCAACATAACGTGCATATAAAGCCCCTTGACTATGAGCAATCAAGTTGACTTTTTCAAAGCCTGCTTTTCTTTTTATCTCATCGATGAATTCCCAAAGTTGCTCTCCATTTACTTCATTTGAATTAGCTCCAGACAACGTAGGTATATATACATTATAATCTTTTTCTTGGAATCGACTTTCAATAGAAAAAATATGGATAGCCAGCTATTCTATCGAAACAAAAGAATCCATGAACTAAAATAATACGATATTTCGTCGACATAATCTCTCCTTATTAAGGTAATTTAATATTAAAAATAGATTTTAATACTTTATAAAAATAATTAATTACAAAATAGGATTATCACATTAGATAATTTATTCTGATAAAAGGTAAGATAAATAATATTATATAACAAGCTACTTAAACTCACTGGTATAAAAATTTAAATTAATGTTTGATAAGTTAATATTATTTATGAAAGTGAATAATATAAATGTAATCATTACCATATAAAAATATGAAATAATATAAAAATGCCGTCCATTTAAGATGGAATTTAAAAATTTTTCTAAAAAAGTAATTAATTTAATAACAGAAAACAAGATAAATTATCACCATAATTAAGTTTATCAATTAACTCATCAAGCTGTTGGTGTAAATTAAAGTATGCTGAGTTACAGTCGAATAATGACAAAAAATTAATTGAATACTCTCCATTGACACCTCAATATCATAATCTGACTGGACATAAAATAATGTTTTAATATAAAAATAATCAACAATATAATAGTAAAGTGATCGTAAACTCTTTTTTAAATCATATAAACCAAATTTTTATTATATATTCGATAAAGAAAATAGTTCTTTAATACATATGGTTCAGCTAAACAACTAGTTGATAGAATTTTTTGCCATTCACTATCCAGTTTTTCCCAATTAACTGCCATATTTTCATTTAGCGATTCTGACTCTAAATCAAAAAATGCATAGTTTTGCCAAAAGCCGGTAATAAATAATGTTTAGAGCGAGCTGTGTGTGGTATAGCTAAGCGACTTAATTTTGACGACATTATTTATATGAGCTATTCAATTGATTTTAGACGTA
>NZ_CACTIE010000120.1 GCF_902713415.1 Arsenophonus endosymbiont of Bemisia tabaci Q2 | reverse complement strand
GGGTCACCCAAGTCCTTATCCCAGTACTTCTTAAAAACACTGTAATCATGATGGATAATGCAACTTTTCACAAGAAACAGAGTATTCAACAAGTCATCATCGATGCGGACCATATGGTGGAATATTTGCCTACCTATTCGCCAGATCTTAATCCAATTGAACATAAATGGGCACAAGCTAAATCCAAAAAAAGAGCGCTCGGATGCGACACAGATATTTTGTTCGCACTCAATATGGTGTAATCAAAATTAAGTCGTTTAGCTATATTTTTACTTGTTTCTTACGCGAGGACAAGTAACATAAGGCTTTCCTCAATTGGGACCAACTTTAAACAACTAAATATCAAAAGAGAGTATTTTATGAACATAGCGCCTGTAGTCGAAGTACTACAAGGCCGTGTAGCGGTAGGCGAAGAAGTAACCGTTCGTGGCTGGGTACGTACAAGAAGAGATTCAAAAGCCGGTTTCTCGTTCCTCGCCGTCTATGACGGTTCCTGCTTTAATCCATTACAGGCTATTGTAAATAATGAACTAGATAATTATGAAACCGAAGTTTTACATCTGACCACCGGTTGCTCGGTTGAAGTAACCGGGATCGTGAAGTCATCAGAAGGTCAAGGGCAAAATTTTGAATTATCTGCCACTCAGGTTGTTGTGGTCGGTATGGTGGAAAATCCTGATAGTTATCCAATGGCTCCCAAGTGCCATAGTGTCGAATATTTACGTCAAGTGGCACATCTGCGTCCACGCACCAATCTTATCGGCGCCGTTGCCCGTGTTCGCAATACGTTAGCCCAAGCTATTCATCGTTTCTTTCATGAAGAAGGCTATCTTTGGGTCTCAACCCCCACTATCACCGCCTCCGATACCGAAGGTGCCGGTGAAATGTTCCGCGTCTCAACATTAGATTTACAGAATATTCCACGGACAGAAAAAGGGGATATTAATTTTGATAAAGACTTTTTTGGTCGGGAAGCATTTCTAACCGTATCCGGTCAGCTAAATGGCGAAGCTTATGCCTGTGCATTAAGCAAAATTTATACCTTTGGCCCAACGTTTCGCGCAGAAAACTCTAACACCAGCCGCCATTTGGCTGAATTCTGGATGGTTGAGCCTGAAGTCGCTTTTGCCAACTTGGACGATATCGCCAGCCTAGCCAAGAAAATGTTAAAATATGTCTTCAAAGCGGTTTTGCAAGAACGTAATGATGACTTAACCTTCTTTGCCGAACGGATCGATAAAGACGTCATCAACCGGTTAGAAAAATTTGTTGCTTCGGATTTTGCTCAAGTTGACTATAGCGATGCTATTAAAGTGTTAGAACAATCGGGTCAATCCTTCGAAAATTCAGTGGCTTGGGGTATTGATCTCTCTTCTGAGCATGAACGTTATTTAGCTGAGCAATATTTCAAAGCACCTGTGGTGGTCAAAAATTACCCAAAAGATATCAAAGCTTTTTATATGCGTCTGAATGATGACAATAAAACTGTTGCTGCCATGGATATATTAGCGCCAGGTATTGGGGAAATTATTGGTGGCTCTCAGCGTGAAGAGCGATTGAATAAATTAGATGCCCGGATGGAAGAAATGGGACTTAACCAACAAGATTACAGCTGGTATTGCGATCTGCGCCGTTATGGTACCGTGCCCCACGCCGGATTTGGACTCGGATTTGAACGCCTGGTCGCTTATGTCACTGGCGTACAAAATATTCGCGAAACCATTCCATTTCCTCGTACTCCACGTAACGCAAGCTTTTAAATATTTAATCTTAAAAAACGAATAAATATTATAATGATAACTAGCCAGTATACCGCTGGCCTTTTTATTTTTATAGCTAAGCGACTTAATTTTGATGACATTATTTATATGAGCTATTCAATTGATTTTAGACGTAAAGTGATATTTACGATGGAAGAAGAAGCGTTGAGTATCCGAGAAACAGCGAAGCAATTTCGGATTGGTTCTGCATCTGTAT
>NZ_CACTIE010000119.1 GCF_902713415.1 Arsenophonus endosymbiont of Bemisia tabaci Q2 | reverse complement strand
GCTATATTGATGATGACGATGAATGGTGCACCCATTTAGGCTATTCATCTTTGTGGGTTAATTTTTATCATCGCCAGAATTTTTCATTACTTTGGCCTAAAACATAGAGAACGAACTTGGCGCCATTTTGGCCAAATAACGGCTTATAGTTCTATGATTTTGATGATCCTGGTTAACATTTATTATTTGCCTTGGATACAAATTTTTTCGTTTGATCTTTAATACAAGATTTATTTCATTAACATGGTCATCATTATACGCTTTGCCATGTTAATGAGTTTTAATTTATGTCCTCACATAAAATCTGTTAGAATTAATCACCGTTTTCTATTTAATTAATTCACAGGTTATGTCCAGCCAAATTTTAGATAAACAGAAAGATACCTTATTTGCCACTCCTATTGCCAATTTAGGTGATTGGCAATTTGATGAAAAAGTTGCCGAAGTCTTTCCTGATATGATCAAACGTTCTGTTCCTGGCTATTCAAATATTATTACTATGATTGGTATGCTCGCGACACGTTTCGTCACACCCAATAGCACTATTTATGATCTGGGCTGTTCTTTAGGCCAAGCGACATTATCAATTCGTCGTAATATTGAGGCTAAAAATTGTAAAATAATTGCTATTGATAATTCAGCGGCCATGATTGAGCGTTGCCAACGAAATATTGATGCTTACAAAGCGAATACGCCGGTTGAAATCATTACAGGCGATATTCTTGATATCAACATACAAAATGCCTCAATGGTGGTATTAAATTTTACCTTACAATTTATTGCGCCAAACGTTCGACAACAATTAATTAACCGGATCTACCAAGGACTAAATCCTGGTGGTGTCTTAGTGATATCAGAAAAATTTAATTTTAGCGACGAGAAAATTGGCAATTTACTGTTTAATATGCATTATGATTTCAAGCGTGCCAATGGCTATAGTAAATTAGAGATAAGTCAAAAACGCAATATGCTAGAAAATAGCATGTTAACGGACTCGATTAGCAAACATAAATCACGTTTGCTCGCAGCTGGGTTTAATCATTGTGACTTATGGTTTCAATGTTTCAATTTCGGTTCACTACTCGCTATCAAGGAACAAGTTTGATGATAGATTTTGGCCATTTTTATCAACAAATCGCCGTAGGATCACTTAGCCATTGGTTAGAAACACTGCCATGCCAAATTGAACAATGGAAAAAAACTACTCAACATGGGCAATTTAATTGTTGGCAAAAAATAGTGCAAAATCTGCCCGCTATGACACCCGCTCACTTAGATCTAAAAACCGCAGTAATAGCCAAAAATGAGTTACCACTTTGTTTAAAAGATAAGCAACGGATCACTTTACTGCTAAAAAGCCTAATGCCCTGGCGTAAAGGCCCATTTTCCCTTTACGATATTAATATTGATTGCGAATGGCGTTCGGACTGGAAATGGCAACGTATACTGCCTCATCTGTCATCATTAACAGATAAACAGGTACTTGATGTCGGCTGCGGTAATGGCTATCACATGCGGAGAATGGTTGGTGAAGGCGCAAAAACTGTCATCGGTATTGATCCTACCCAACTATTTTTATGTCAGTTTGAAGCGATACGTAAATTAATTGGCAATAATCAACAAGCACATCTATTGCCTCTAGGTATCGAACAACTACCGACCCTAGCTGCCTTTGATACTGTATTTTCAATGGGTGTACTTTATCATCGGTGTTCACCGTTAGATCATCTCTATCAGCTAAAAAATCAATTAGTTTCTGGTGGTGAGCTAGTACTGGAAAGTTTAGTTATTGAAGGTGATGAAAACCAATGCTTAATACCTGAAGAACGTTATGCTCAAATGCCTAATGTTTATTTTATTCCCTCAGCCAAAATGCTTAAAATCTGGCTAGAAAAGTGTGGCTTTTGCGATGTGCATATTGTTGATCAAACAGTAACAACCATACAAGAACAGCGAAAAACAGCCTGGATGGAAACCGAATCATTAGCAAATTTTCTTGACCCAAATAACATGCATTTGACAGTTGAAGGTTATCCGGCTCCTATACGCGCAACTTTAGTTGCCAAAAAAAAGTAAACTTGACGGTATTGAATACCGTCATTGCACTAAAGTTATAATCAGTCATTATTAGCAATCGCTAATAAAATTAGCAATCGCTAATAAATTTTTCATTGCTTCCACCACATCACTATCTGCACAATAATGAGTAAATTCATCTATCTCCATATTGGAACTCATCGTTACCCCTGCTTTGCGGTAGTTCATAGTCGATTTCATTACTCTCCCAGCAGATGTATGTACTTCCGGTAAACCTGCATCAATAAATTTCTGAAAATTTGCCAATTTCACCCCAGCACCGGCCATTATTATTGGCCCATTTGGAGTTTTACTAGATAATGCATTTAATTCTTTCAATAATGGTAAAACACATTCCGCATTGTGCTGCTGGCCTGAGGTTAATATACGGGCAACACTAAGTTCTGTCAGCTGTACATAGGCCTGTTTTGGGCTAATGCACACATCAAACGCACGATGAAAAGTAATCGCCATATCGCCAGATAATGCTTTTAAAATACGCATACGCCGTATATCAATATGCCCATGCTCTTCTCGATTCAATATGCCATATACCACACCAGGAAAACCTAACTGCTTGATAAATATAACATCATCTTTAATAGTTTCAAACTCACTATCGCTGTAACAAAAATCCCCTCCTCTAGGACGTACAATTGGATGAACGGGGATCTTTATCGTATCTTTAGTCTGTTTTAAACAACCATAACTAGGCGTTAATCCACCTTCAGCTGCGCTGGAAAAAAGTTCAATACGATCTGCGCCACATTTTTCCGAAATTAGCGCACATTCAGCTCCATAGCAGCAGATTTCCAAGGTTATCATAATACTGCCACCTCTGATTAATTATTGTTATTTCTATTTTTAATTATCAATTAATAAGCATACTATTCTGCAAATAAAATACTCGTTTTTCAAACAGTAATCGAAATAAGTAATTAATTTTAATGGAAAAGGATAATATTTTTTATAAAAGAACATTAACTTTTTATAACAAATTTTCAATATATTTTTAACTTTTCATGAAGATAAATTTTAATCTGGAAAATAAAGAGACTTAACATAGCCCTTTTTTTAAATTAATATTTCTAAGCAAAATTGCAATTTTAGCAGCCGTGTAATTTTTTAAAGTTAGATAAATCAAAAATCCTCTATTGTCATTTAGCAAGATGATAAAAAGCGATCTTATCTGATATTATTTTTACAATAGAGTTATCGATCAAATAGTTGATAGTAGCATCTGAATAGCTTTTTATGCTATAAAGCCAGCTATTTTTATCACGATCCTCATAGCTGTATCTGACTAAGTTGAATACGACAGCTATCTTCATCATTAAGGTAATCAGGTGAATATTCAGGCTTTCCTTTCAGAAAAAATTAATAATGCATTAATTGCCGCAGGGGCTCCTAAAGGTAGTGAGGCTCATATCCGCCCTTCAACAAAAGCCCAATTCGGTGATTACCAAGCTAATGGTGTCATGCCTGCAGCTAAAAAAATCGGCATTCCTCCACGTCAATTAGCTGAAAAAATGCTGCCGCTACTAAATCTGGAAAATATTGCCAGTAAAGTTGAAATAGCAGGACCCGGTTTTATTAATATTTTTCTTGATAAGCAATGGATAGCTGAACAAATTGAACTTACCTTGCAACATGAAAAATTGGCAATTAGCACCGTTACGCCACAAACCGTTATTATTGACTATTCCGCTCCCAATGTAGCAAAGCAGATGCATGTTGGTCATTTACGTTCTACTATCATTGGCGATGCTGTTGCTCGTACATTAGAGTTTTTAGGTCATAAAGTAATACGTGCTAACCATATCGGCGATTGGGGTACCCAGTTCGGTATGCTAATTGCGTACTTGGAAAAAGTTCAACAAGAAAATGCTACCGATATGGCTTTAACTGATCTCGAGACTTTCTATCGTGAAGCTAAAAAACATTATGATGAAGATAAAAATTTTGCTGAACTTGGACGTAATTATGTGGTTAAACTACAATCTGGTGATGAATATTGTCGGAAAATGTCGCGCAAATTGGTCGATATTACCATGGCGCAAAATCAACACACCTATCATCGTTTAAATGTCACACTGACGGAAGACGATGTGATGGGTGAAAGCTTATATAATAATATGCTGCCTGATATTGTCGCTGATTTAACAGCTAAAAAGTTAGCCGTTAAAAGTGATGGCGCTATGGTTGTCTATCTGGATGAATTTAAAAATAAAGACGGTGATGCCATGGGGGTTATCATCCAGAAAAAAGATGGTGGTTATCTTTATACGACAACAGATATTGCCTGCGCTAAATATCGTCATGAAATGTTACACGCTGATCGGGTGTTATATTATATAGATTCACGACAACATCAACATCTGATGCAAGCTTGGGCTATTGTGCGTAAAGCCGGTTATATTCCCGATACAATGTCATTAGAGCATCATATGTTCGGTATGATGCTAGGTAAAGATGGCAAACCGTTTAAAACTCGAGCCGGCGGAACGATCCGGCTCGCCGATTTACTTGATGAGGCAATTGAGCGTGCCAGTGATCTTATCCGGCAAAAAAATCCAGCAATGCCAGAAAACGAGTTACAATCGATTAGTCAAGCGGTGGGTATTGGTGCAGTAAAATATGCCGATCTATCGAAAAATCGTACCACTGATTATATTTTTGACTGGGACAATATGTTAGCGTTTGAAGGTAATACCGCGCCTTATATGCAATATGCTTATACCCGTGTGGCCTCCATTTTTAAACGGGCTAATATTAATCCAACAGCACTAATTGAGCCGGTGATTTTAGCAAATCAGTATGAACAAGCCTTAGCGACTCGTTTATTACAATTTGAAGAAACAATACTAACCGTTGCTCGCGACGGTTTACCCCATATTATGTGTGCTTACTTATATGATCTGGCAGGTTTATTTTCTAGTTTTTATGAACATTGCCCAATTTTAGGTGCAGAAAATAACGCATCAAAAGAAAGTCGATTAAAACTGGCATTACTGACGCAAAAAACCTTAAAAATTGGTTTAGATACATTAGGGATTGAAACGGTAGAAAAAATGTAATCCCTTATTAGACTATAGGCTGCCAGTAGTGCAGCCTGCTGTCCGTGATGCTGCTTAAGAGAAAATATTGTAGCGATAAAATGCAGACAGTTAAGCCAATATGATGCTCATAAAATAATAAAATAAAAGAAACAAACGATACGATCATTAATAATGCAACTATCGCAGTACATAAACCATATTTAAAATCGCTATCCATAACCTCACCTCACTATTCTCACTGTCTTAGTCATAAATTAATTAATGAAAAATCATTAAATGTCATAATATCATACAACAATAAAAGCTATTTTCTATTATATAGCTGGCCGACTTTAAAATGATTACAAGTAATTACTCTATATCAGTAAATTTATATTGGAGAAAAACATATATTTTGTAATCAAAATTAAGACGCTTAGCTATATCATCTAGTAAAGATTGATTAATACTTTTTTTACTGAAAATCAGACAAAATGATCAGTTTACTGATAACTTAATTATCTATTTTTATAGATCAATAACAACAGTAATTTTTAAACAATAGTAAAGCAATTGGGAATTGCTCAGGAGTCTTTATAATCATGGCAACAATTAAGGATGTGGCAAAGCTTGCGGGTGTTTCAACTACCACCGTATCACATGTAATTAACAATACCCGTTTTGTCGCCGAAGAGACAAAAACGATCGTCAGGGCAGCCATTAAAACACTTAATTACTCTCCCAGTGCCGTTGCTCGTAGTTTGAAAGTTAATCATACTAAATCCATTGGCTTATTAGGCACATCTAATGAAGCCCCTTACTTTGCAGAAGTCATTGGATCAGTCGAAAAAAACTGTTTTAGCCAAGGATATACATTGATCCTGTGCAATTCGCATAACAACCTAAATAAGCAACAAGTCTATTTACAAATGTTAGCGCAAAAACGGGTTGATGGTTTACTTGTCATGTGCTCAGAATACCCCAACCAGCTACTGCAGATGTTAGAGGGATACCGCAATATTCCAATGGTGGTGATGGATTGGGGGCTAGCCCATGGTGGTTTTACCGATGTGATCATTGATAATGCAGTTTATGGTGGCTATCTTGCCGGGCGTTATCTTATCGAACGAGGTCATCGTGATTTAGGTATTATCTCTGGACCATTAAAACGCAATACCGGCAATGGCCGGCGGCAAGGTTTTCTCAATGCCATGAAGGAAGCTAACATCCAACCACATAACGAATGGATTGTCGAGGGTGATTTCGAACTAGCTTCCGGTTACGAGGCGATGAAACAAATATTAAGTCACCAACAAAAACCGACTGCCATTTTCTGCTGTGGCGCTGATATTATGGCGATGGGGGCTATCAGCGCTGCGAATGAATTAGGAATTCGAGTGCCACAAGATATATCTATTATTGGCTACGACAATGTGCGTAATGCGTGTTTTTTTACCCCAGCATTAACTACCATTCATCAGCCGAAAGAACGCCTAGGCGAAATGGCCTTTACCATGCTGCTTGATCGCATTATTAATAAACGCCAGGATGCGCAAACGATTGAAATACACCCAGAGCTTATTGAACGTCGTTCAGTTGTCGATGGTCCATTTATTGACTACCGAAGATGATCGCCGGATTTAAACGCTATCAATCAGTTAACCATTCGGCATTGAGTGTTTCGCTATTACCTAAATAATCCAGTAGCCAACTCAATGTCGTGGAACGTTTTTCTTGATTCCATATGATACAGCACGGACTATCAGGTAAGGGTTGCTTAATCTGAAATTTCTTTAATTCATTTTTGAGATAAAGTTGCTCTACCCCATGTTTAGGCGCAAATCCTAAAGATAATCCATTTTTAAGCATGCTAAACCACTTTCCCAATCTTGGCACAATAAGCCTTTTTTGGTTATCTAATGCCCAAGTATCTCGTTTTGGTAAGTAGCGAGAAGTATCTTCTAAACATAAACTGGGATAGAGACGTAATTGTTGATCGCTAATTAGCCCGCTTATGTGCGCTAAAGGATGATTGATACTGACAACACATGACCAGGGCATAAATCCCATATCGCGGAAACTATATCTATCACGAATCGGTGACGCACGGGTTGCACCAATTGCTATATCCACTCGGCCATCGACTAACGCCTCCCATACACCATTATAAACTTCCTGCTGAATAAAAAGTTCGATATCAGAAAAATGGCGATAAAAATCTAATATTAATTGCAATATCCTATCTGGTTTAACTACCCGATCAATGGCAATACTAAATTGTCCATGCCAGCCATTTGCAATTTGTTGACACTGATGACGAGTTTCACGCATTGTTTTAATAATATTACGCGCATTTTTAACGAAGAATTTACCAGCATCAGTAAGTACAACATCACGATAACTCCGTTCAAATAAAGGAACCGCCAACCACTCCTCCAGTTGCTTTACAGTATAACTGACCGCAGAGGGAACTCTATGTAACTCGGTGGCAGCTGCACTAAAACTACCCGTTCTCTCAACGGCATCAATCACTTCCAGGGAATACTCTGACCACATAGCCCTTCACCTATCAAAATATTTGATAACAATATGCAAATAATAACGCTTCACAACAAAAATTCATCTCTTATACAATAAATAGGGATGTTAGATATTATTTAATTTATTGATACCATATGAATAAAAATAACCCCAATCAAGCCAATTTTGGCTTTATGCTTTATCTTGCTAGTTTAAGTATGCTCGGCTTTTTGGCCATTGATATGTACTTACCGGCTTTTAGTATAATGCAACAGCAACTTAACACCTCAGCAAATACCATTAGTGCAAGTCTTAGCCTATTTTTATGTGGCTTTGCCTTTGCGCAACTTAGTTGGGGGCCGCTTTCCGACCGTATTGGTAGAAAACCAGTTTTATTAATTGGCTTGTCTCTATTTATTATTAGTTTTCTGGCAACACTGTGGATCACTAACGGCACACAATTACTTATTGTGCGATTTATTCAAGGTGTTGGTGTTTGCTCAACCACAGTAATTTGGCAAGCTTTGGTCATCGATCGTTTTAGCGGTCAATATGCTAAACGGGTCTTTGCTACCATCATGCCTTTAGTTGCACTGTCGCCGGCATTAGCTCCCCTGTTAGGTGCCTGGCTTCTAACTGGTAACAACTGGAAAATGATATTTTTTGCCTTAGCTATCATTGGGATATTGCTTTTTCTGGCCACAATTTTGTTACAGAAAAAATATTCTGAAAAAACTGACAAAATAAAATCCACCACCACATTTATCACCTTTCTACATTCTGCTATTTTTAGCGGTAATGTATTAATTTATGCCGCCTGTAGCGCCGGTTTTTTGCCTGGCTAACGGGATCTCCCTTTATTTTAACTCAAATGGGATATGATCAGCAGGATATAGGCATCAGTTATATACCACAAACTATAGCTTTTATGTTCGGTGGCTATGGTGGGCGTTATTTAATAGCCAAAATCAAAAACCAAATCTTGCTACCAATTATTCTGATCGGTTATGGAATAAGTGTATTTGTCATTTTTATCCTTGCTATCTATTCACAACCTAATTTATTTGCTCTATTACTGCCTTTCTGTTGTATGGCGGTGATGAACGGAGCTTGCTATCCTATTGTGGCATCAAATGCATTAAGTGTCTTTCCTCAAGACAGTGGTAAAGCCGCCGCTTTACAAAATACTATCCAGCTTGGTTTATGTTTTGCCGCAAGTCTGGCAGTATCTAGCCTCATTGCCAATCCTTTATTAGCAACAAGCGGTGTTATGCTTGCCACTATTATTCCTCTGTTAATTGGTTACTGGCTGCAAAATAGAAAAGCTTCAATTAATACCAAGTCGGGAGCCTTCGAACAGTAGAAAAATTTTTTAACAAACCCATGTGAGAATCTCTGACGTCAACTGCCAAGGACTATTCTAGTCATGGGTAAAATTTTATTCATTGATAAAATGGGAAAGTCCAACTTTCCCATTTCAACAAAGATTGGGCGGCTTAAAATTACAATATAGCTAAGCGACTTAATTTTGATTACACCATATTGAGTGCGAACAAAATATCTGTGTCGCATCCGAGCGCTCTTTTTTTGCATTTAGCTTGTGCCCATTTATGTTCAATTGGATTAAGATCTGGCGAATAGGTAGGCAAATATTCCACCATATGCCCCGCATCGATGATGACTTGTTGAATACTCTGTTTCTTTTGAAAAGTTGCATTATCCATCATGATTACACTGTTTTTAGGAAGTACTGGGATAAGGACTTGGGTGACCCATGCATAGAAAACATCGCTGTTAATATTGATATCAAATAATCCGATAGCAAACAGCGTTGTGCCCAATAAAGCGCCGATAACATTTGTTCTTCCTTTAGCTCCCCAGTTCTTGAGACCAACACACCGTTGACCTTTCGGGGAATAGCCGTGAGTCCGCGGGGTATCGTGTGAAAAACCACTTTCATCAATAAAAACAATATGCTTGCCTTCTTTTTCATACTGTTGTTTTTTTGTTGAAACGTTTGTCGAGTGTTTTCGTCGGCTTTCGGATGACGTAGAGTTTTTTATAGGTCAATCCCATTTTTTTAAGAGCTTGCCAAATGGCCTTCTGACAAACGCCAAAACGCTCTGCACGCTCTTTTTGGTAAGCATCTGGATATTGTTCAACATCTTTTATCAACTCGGATTTATCGATTTTTCGCTGACGCGTAGTCGATGCTTTTGGCTCTATTTGATTAATCCAACGCGATACAGATGCAGAGCCAATCCGAAATTGCTTCGCTGTTTCTCGGATACTCAACCCTTCTTCTTCCATCGTAAATATCACTTTACGTCTAAAATCAATTGAATAGCTCATATAAATAATGTCATCAAAATTAAGTCGCTTAGCTATATTAT
>NZ_CACTIE010000118.1 GCF_902713415.1 Arsenophonus endosymbiont of Bemisia tabaci Q2 | reverse complement strand
GCTTAAAGTTGTTATCAAGGGAAACTTTTTCCACCAAGCCTATGTCAACACTACGACTTTTAAGTTTGGTTTTTCCCGCTTTAACACCTTCGGCATTATAGGTAATCAATGTCACTTCAGGACCTAAATGGCTAAAATGGTAAATTATTATCCAGGCACCAATAAAGATGCTGATAATTGGAATGATCCAAATCGGTGAACAGCTTTTTATTTTACTGATCTTTGCTTGCGCGTCAGTGTTATCTTTATTAGCCACCTTGTAACCCCTTTTCTAATCGAATTCTATAGCTAAGCGACTTAATTTTGATTACACCATATTGAGTGCGCACAAAATATCTGTGTCGCATCGGAGCGCTCTTTTTTTGCATTTAGCTTGTGCCCATTTATGTTCAATTGGATTAAGATCTGGCGAATAGGTAGGCAAATATTCCACCATATGCCCCGCATCGATGATGACTTGTTGAATACTCTGTTTCTTGTGAAAAGTTGCATTATCCATCATGATTACACTGTTTTTAGGAAGTACTGGGATAAGGACTTGGGTGACCCATGCATAGAAAACATCGCTGTTATAGCTAGGCGACTTTAAAATAATTACAAGTAATTACTCTATATCACTAAATTTATATTGGATAAAAACATATATTGTGTAATCAAAATTAAGACGCTTAGCTATACCATCATTTAAACGTGCTTTAATAATTACACGCTTAAAGTTGTTATCAAGGGAAACTTTTTCCACCAAGCCTATGTCAACACTACGACTTTTAAGTTTGGTTTTTCCCGCTTTAACACCTTCGGCATTATAGGTAATCAATGTCACTTCAGGACCTAAATGGCTAAAATGGTAAATTATTATCCAGGCACCAATAAAGATGCTGATAATTGGAATGATCCAAATCGGTGAACAGCTTTTTATTTTACTGATCTTTGCTTGCGCGTCAGTGTTATCTTTATTAGCCACCTTGTAACCCCTTTTCTAATCGAATTCTATAGCTAAGCGACTGAATTTTGATTACACCATATTGAGTGCGAACAAAATATCTGTGTCGCATCCGAGCGCTCTTTTTTTACATTTAGCTTGTGCCCCTATCTGTTCAATTGGATTAAGATCTGGCGAATAGGTAGGCAAATATTCCACCATATGCCCCGCATCGATGATGACTTCTTGAATACTCTTTTTCTTGTGAAAATTTGCATTATCCATCATGATTACACTGTTTTTAGGAAGTACTGGGATAAGGACTTGGGTGACCCATGCATAGAAAACATCGCTGTTAATATTGATATCAAATAATCCGATAGCAAACAGCGTTGTGCCCAATAAAGCGCCGATAACATTTGTTCTTTCTTTAGCTCCTCAGTTCTTGAGACCAACACACCGTTGACCTTTCTGGGAATAGCGGTGAGTCCGCGGGGTATCGTGTAAAAAACCACTTTCATCAATAAAAACAATATGCTTGCCTTCTTTTCATACTGTTTTTTTGTTGAAACGTTTGTCGAGTGTTTTCGTCGGCTTTCGGATGACGTAGAGTTTTTTTTATAGGTCAATCCCATTTTTTTGAGAGCTTGCCAAATAGCCTTATGACAAACGCCAAAACGCTTTGCACGCTCTTTTTGGTAAGCATTTTGATATTGTTCAACATCTTTTATCAACTCGAATTTATCGATTTTTCGCTGACGCGTAGTCGATGCTTTTGGCTCGATTTGATTAATCCAACGCGATACAGATGCAGAGCCAATCCGAAATTGCTTCGCTGTTTCTCGGATACTCAACCCTTCTTCTTCTATCGTAAATATCACTTTACCTCTAAAATCAATTGAATAGCTCATATAAATAATTTCATCAAAATTAAGTTGCTTAGCTATAATCACTTGGTTACCTTTCAGGAACAAGTCACCGGTTTGCGTTCAGATAGTCGCCGAGCTATTTTCAAACCTTTTACTTAAAGTTCACCCTGAGCATTTTTTGTAGTCAGAGATTATTATAAGCTGCAATTTTAGCGCTTTCACCTTGATTACTGATAACATTGCTAAATACATGAATATAATGTTTAGCCGTTACTTTACCTTGATTAATCAGGCTATCGCTTTAAAGTAATAGTTTTTTCTGAGATAAAATTTCACGAATTGCCGGAATTATAATGGCTGGCGTTTTGCCGATTAAATGCCTGTTAGTGGTAATATGACCTAGCGTCAGTTTCCCTTTAGCGGAAACAAATAAATCACTTTCGCTCGTTTTAATATTATCCAGCTTAACTTCACTGTCTGGTTCGGTAGCAATGATTTTAATGCGATTGGCATAAATCCCACCAGGCTCTGTAATGTTAACCGAAAATTGGGGTTTTAGGCCCGGGCTAGTTATTTGAGAAACTGTTCCAGTCTGATAGTCAATCGCATTCATGCGTAGCAGCAAGCTAATATTTTTGCTCAGAATACTGGCATTGATGGTAACAGTGCGGCTGATCATTTGAGTATACTGTTATAGCTAAGCGACTTAATTTTGATGACATTATTTATATAAGCTATTCAATTGATTTTAGACGCTTAGCTATACCACCATGGAGAGCCCCTTTATTAGGGATGGTAATATCACCTTTTTTCACCTTTAAATGAGCGAATTCGCCTCGTTGATTCAGTGTCGGCCGGCCCCCCTAGTTAAGGTTAATCCACCAATATTGCTGAAACGACAACCATCACAACTGATGCCATTAGGATTAGCGATGATCACATCCGCTTTCTTGCCTGCAATTTCCAATTTTCCATTTAGTTGGGAAGAAGATGAACCGGTTACTTCATTAATAATCAAACTGGCCGTCTGTTCACTAAGCTGGCCGGCTAGTTCACTTTTCGCTGGTTGGATAGCATTGTTCAGCACCGCACCTTCTGGCAGTATATTAAATTGCTGATATCGATTATGAGAAATACCCGCCCGATTAGGTGCCGCTATATCGATGACAGCAATTTGATTTTTAACCGTTAACTGAGTTTTTTCATCCGCTGGTTGGACAGTGGAACTCAAAACCGGTAACAGAGGATAACTGGTGATGAAATAAATTATGTTTCTGCTATAGCGAATCTTTTTATTTTTCATAGCATTACCTATATTCTATTTTTGTATTAATATGACGATGAAAGTTACCGCTTCAAAATAGAAAAGAAAAATTTAATAGGCAATATATAATAATCAATAATTTAATTAGTTAATCCAATCATAATCATTATTTTTAATTATAATTCGATATGTTAAATTTAATTAATACTATTTTACTTTTATTCCTAAAATTAAATCTGATTTTAATATTTTTATATTTAATAAATTAAAGCCAGTGATTATTTAATCACTGGCTTTAATAGAATTATTGATTATAATTAAATTCAGTTAACGACTTACTGCGGCAAAAGCCTGAGCAATACGTTGAACATTATGTTCATTAACACCCGCCATAGAAATACGCCCAGTACTAACCAGATATATGGCAAATTCCTTACGTAGACGCTCAACCTGTTCTACGCTAAAACCGGTCTAACTAAACATACCATGCTGCTTTAATAGGTGATCAAAGTTTTTTCAGGTAACGCATTTTCCAAATTGCTAACCAGCATTTTCTCCGCATGGCAAAGATGCGCCGACACATCGATTCTACCTCACTTAGCCATTCAGCGCGTAATGTGTCATTTGTCAAAACATGTTCAACAATTTTTGCGCTATTTGATGGTGGGCTCGAATAGAGACGACGCACACCCGCCTTTAGTTGGCCAAATACCCGCTCACACTCCGGTTGATTTTGACAAATAATCGGTAGACCGCCAACCCGATCACCATACAGACCAAAAATCTTGGAAAATGAATTACTGAAAATACCGGTAATCCGGCCTGAGCCATAGTGCGAATAGCATAAACATCCTCATCCATGCTTTTAGCAAATCCTTGATAAGCCATATCAAGAAAGGCAATAAAGGCGCCGCTCTTCAGCCACTTTGGTGATTTGATCCCACTGTTACGGTGTTAAATCAGAACCGGTTCGATTATGACAACATGGATGCGCATTAAGATAATGCTTTTTTCTCGCAGCTGTTTGAATGTTGCCAGCATTTCAGAAAATTTTATCCCTTTGGGATCGGCATCAAAATAGGGGTAATAATGGACGTTAATTCCTGAACCCATGAAGATAGAAGCATGATTTTCCCAGGTAGGATCACTACACCAAACCTCTGACTCAGGGAAATAACTATGTATAGCTGGGCGACTTTAAAATCGGCTCCCAGTTTTAACGCCCCTGAGCAACCAATAGTCTGTATTCTTGCAATTTGTTGTTCTTTAATTAGTGGGCTATCAGCGCCAAAAAGCAGTTTTTGAATCGCTAACCGGTAGTTATGTAGTCCTTCTATCGCTAAATAAAAGGAGGCTATAGCAGGAAATTGATTAAGCTTGGTTTTCGCTTTACCGACAGTGCCAAGTTGGGGAGTATTACCCTTGCCGTCATAATACAGGCCAATGCTAAGGTTAATTTTATTTTCACGCGGATCTTTATTAAATGAATCCATCAACGACAGGATAGGATCACCGGCAAAAGCATCAACATTCTGAAACACTTAAAATTCTCTCCACTATCATCATATCTATTTTTTTATTAAATAACCGACAACAAATTTATTTGTCCAGGTATTCCATTGCCACCCGTGAGGTTAGCTTTGTTAATAATTCATAATCACTGACACCAGTATCTGCTGCCACCTCTTCAACAGGCAATAGATCTCCCCATATAATTGCTTCATCGCCGACCTTATCGTTGGTTTCAATTCCTAAATCGACTGAAATCATATCCATGGAGACTCTACCTACAATCGGCACTTTGCGCCCATTTATTAATACTGGTGTGCCTGACGGGGCATTACGGGGATAACCATCGCCATAACCAATTGCCACTACACCAAGATTGGTATCCTGCTTACTAACCCAAACTCCACCATAACCGACCGGCTCTCCGGCTTTATGTTGACGAATAGCAATTAGATTAGATTTGAGGGTCATCGCTGGCAGGAGGCCAAAATTTTTGCCTTGTTTACCTTCTTGTGGTGAAGCGCCATACATCATGATGCCAGGACGCACCCAATCAAAATGTGATCTTTGCCATAGTAGAATACCGGCAGATGCCGCGATCGATTTTTCTCCTGGTTTATCTTTTATAAAAGCATTAAAACAAGCCAATTGCTGCTCTGTCACTGCGGGTAAGCCAGCCTCATCAGCACGACTAAAATGACTCATAATATTGATAGGCTTTTGAATATTTTGAGATGCCATCAAGCGTGTATAAGATATTCTCGCCTCTTCAGGTCTGAACCCCAAACGGTGCATACCGGTATCAAGTTTCATCCAAACTTTTATCGGCTTTTCTAATTTAATCTGTTCTAATGTTTCAAGTTGTTCAATACTCTGTACAACAACATCAATCTCATACCTGGTGATAATAGCTAATTCAGCTAGCTCAAAAAAACCTTTTAATAATAAGATGGGGTTGTTGATGCCATTTTCACGTAATGTGATTGCTTCGCTAATATGAGCAACAGCAAAGCTATCAGCCAGATCTTTAACTGTGTGCGCTGTTTCTAGTAAACCATGCCCATAAGCATTAGCTTTAACGATAGCAATTATGCGGCTATGAGGCGCAATTTCCCGAACTCGTTGTAAATTGTGACGCAGAGCGGGGCGGTGAATGACAGCGGTTGCCGCTTTCATTTTACTCTCCGTATTAACGTATTAAAATTAAATAGATAGATTATTCGTCGTGCTAGATTGGTCCAGCATAGTTATCAAAACGTGACCATTGTCCATTGAAAGTCAGACGTACTGTTCCAATCGGGCCATTACGCTGCTTACCGATAATAATTTCTGCTACCCCTTTA
The DNA here is from genome assembly GCF_902713415.1 of Arsenophonus endosymbiont of Bemisia tabaci Q2. Taxonomy (GTDB): domain Bacteria; phylum Pseudomonadota; class Gammaproteobacteria; order Enterobacterales; family Enterobacteriaceae; genus Arsenophonus. Next base: position 3,407 of record NZ_CACTIE010000118.1, on the reverse strand, counting down.
AGATCTGAATTATCGTTATAAACCTCATCTCGATAAATAAACATAATTAAATCGGCATCCTGCTCAATGGAGCCGGATTCCCGTAAATCTGAATTGACCGGTTTTTTATCCGCTCGTTGTTCCAGGCTACGATTAAGTTGTGACAATGCGATCACAGGTACTTGTAACTCTTTTGCCAATGATTTAAGCGAACGGGAAATTTCGGCAATCTCAAGTGTACGATTATCAGACAGGGAAGGAACTCGCATAAGCTGAAGATAATCGATCATAATTAGACTTAAACCACCATGTTCACGGTAAACCCGGCGAGCACGTGAACGAACTTCTGTCGGCGTTAACCCAGCGCAGTCATCAATATACATATTGCGTTTTTCCATCAACAACCCCATGGTACTGGAAATACGCGCCCAATCTTCGTCATCAAGTTGGCCAGTTCGAATACGAGTTTGATCAACACGCGATAAAGAAGCTAACATACGCATCATGATTTGATTAGCTGGCATTTCCAAACTAAAAATCAAAACCGGTTTTTCTTCTATCATGGCCGCATGTTCACATAAATTCATCGCAAAAGTGGTTTTACCCATGGAAGGACGAGCTGCTACGATAATCAGATCAGAGTTTTGTAATCCTGCCGTTTTTCGATCCAGATCCTGGTAGCCGGTAGAGACACCGGTTACCCCATCATGAGGCTTCTGATATAACTGTTCAATTTTTTCCATCGTCTCAGACAGGATCTCTTCAATCCCTTTCGGACCGTCATCTTTATTAGCACGAGTTTCTGCAATTTGAAAAACACGTGATTCAGCTAAATCCAGTAACTCTTCGCTGCTGCGACCTTGAGGATCATAACCCGCATCAGCGATCTCATTTGCCACCGCAATCATGTCACGAACAACAGCACGTTCGCGCACAATATCTGCATAAGCGTTAATGTTCGCAGCACTTGGGGTATTTTTAGCTAATTCTGCTAAATAGGCAAAACCACCGACGCTATCCAATTCGCCTTGTTGTTCTAACGATTCAGATAAAGTAATTAAATCAATTGGTCTACTCTGTTCAAGCAGGCGTTGCATTTCAGCAAAAATGGTGCGGTGTGGTCGGCTAAAAAAATCTGCGTTGGTCACGCGTTCTGAGACATGATCCCAACGCTCGTTATCCAAAATTAATCCACCCAGTACCGATTGCTCAGCTTCTAAGGAGTGAGGTGGCATTTTTAGCCCCTCTATTTGACGATCTTTCTGACCAATAAATACGGTTTCTGCGGAATACTTCTTCGCCATAGTACTTTTTTTACCCATTAATCAATAGAGTCGCTCATCAGTATATGCTATTTACTGCTATTTCTTGACAATTTGATCATTTAATTTGACATAAAACCTTAACGATTCCTCACTGTTATCTTTTACAGAAAATCTGAAAATGTTGCAATGTTCCTCAATCAAACATGCCAAAATATTGGCAATAAATCTGAACTTTCCGAAAAATATTGCAATCATCGCTAATAAGCGACTAGTTAAACATAACCATTAACCAACTGTACTTTCAGATTGTTTTATTCGCGAATATTTATATAGTTTATTAATTCTTTAATAAGGAAACCTTTTAATTAAACGGAGTTTAATTGCTATGAATAGTTATCAAGAGATCAATACATTTATTAATCATGTTTATGACGAAAAGCGCTTTTTAAATGATGAATTTCAAACTATTTTTCATTATGCCAATCATAAATTTGACACTTTTCTGACACAATTTGATAAAAATCGGGAATTAGCCGATTTTCAGCAATCAATTAATCATGCCGTGCAATTGATGTAAAACAGTCTGGAAAAAATTGGCCAAAATGGGGACATAGAATGCGAACAAAAAAATAAAATAAAAGTCGCTTTTATTAGTTAAATACTCTATTTATTCGCTAATTTTGATCCCACTTTTAGTTCTCTTTAATTAAACGTACCCCAGGTATGGCATAGATAAAATAACCTGGGTTAGTCAATTATTTACCGGTAATAAACTCGAGTGCCTGCTTAACCACGGTTACATCGGCGCCTTTTTTATGGGCATTTTCACTCAAATGACGGCGCCATTGGCGAGCGCCCGGAATAGCTTGAAATATTCCAAACATATGACGAGTAATATGACCTAAATAAGTTGCCTGTTTCAACTCTCGCTCAATATAAGGATACATTGCTTGTACTGCAACAATCGGATCAATAACCAGGTTACTTTGATCAGAAAATTCAACATCAACCTGAGTTAATAATGCAGGATTTTGATAAGCTTCTCGGCCTATCATAACACCATCAAGATGGTGTAAATGCTGTTTAGCCTGTTTAATGTTTTTGATACCTCCATTAACTACAATGGTTAACTGAGGAAAATCTTTTTTCAATTGATAAACGCGTGAATAGTCTAAAGGTGGTATTTCCCGATTCTGTTTTGGACTTAACCCCGATAGCCAAGCTTTACGCGCATGAATGATAAATAAACCACATTGACTCTCTGCCACAATTTTATCAATAAAATCGGTTAAAAAAGCATAACTATCGTCATCATCAACGCCAATACGGGTTTTTACTGTTATCGGGATCGTAGTAGCATCCTGCATTGCTTTTATACAATCCCCTACTAGTGCGCCTTCACGCATCAAACATGCACCAAAACGGCTATTTTGGACCCGATCTGAAGGACAGCCAATATTTAAATTAACCTCATCATAACCGCTTTTCTGAGCCAATTTTGCACAATCGGCCAAGGCAGCAGGCTCATTACCACCCAACTGCAAAGCAACTGGATGTTCCTCTTCACTATAAGCCAGATAATCACCTTTACCATAAATAAGCGCACCAGTTGTCACCATTTCTGTATAAAGTAACGCTTCTTTAGTTAATAAACGATGAAAATAACGGCAATGACGATCTGTCCAATCAAGCATCGGCGCCACGCTAAAACGGCGGTGGTTAAAATTACCTGTCGATGCCGTTAATTCGTGGTTTTCGGTTAGTTTTATATTAGTTGTGTTATCGTGCATTTTTCCGTTTTTTGGTATGTTGTTTTTTATTACCACTAAATGGTATTACTCGTTTTTAACAGCCATTATAGCGAGAATTTATTTGTATGCTGCCTATTATACCATAGAGAAACACCCTGCTGTGGGATGGCTTCACTCACAACAAAAAACTACCAGAAAGCCATGACTTCAAGGCAATAGTTTCAATTGAAAATGGTAATTCGTGAGAGTTAAAAATTAAATGATAATCAATTGATAACCACCGTAGACTCAATAGCGTTCATCACAAAAATTAGATTATAGCTAAGCGACTTAATTTTGATTACACCATATTGAGTGCGAACAAAATATCTGTGTCGCATCCGAGCGCTCTTTTTTTGCATTTAGCTTGTGC
>NZ_CACTIE010000117.1 GCF_902713415.1 Arsenophonus endosymbiont of Bemisia tabaci Q2 | reverse complement strand
CAGAGTATTCAACAAGTCATCATCGATGCGGGGCATATGGTGGAATATTTGCCTACCTATTCGCCAGATCTTAATCCAATTGAACATAAATGGGCAGAAGCTAAATGCAAAAAAAGAGCGCTCGGATGCGACACAGATATTTTGTTCGCACTCAATATGGTGTAATGAAAATTAAGTTGCTTAGCTATAACGGTTTAGTTCTCCTGGTATAACGTCTAATGCGCAATAACGTACATCAGTTGAACCTTTTCCTAGCGTAATAACTTGACTGAACATATTAATAGGGTAAAAAGAGGCAGTATGGACATGTGCGATATCGCCAGGTGTCTGACCACTATCTATAGTGGCTGAAAAACAGTTATTATCGATAATTTTTATCGCTAATAACTGCGCTTGGTGGAGCACTAAACATTGTGTCATATCATTCCATACCCACCCTGGAGCCTTATCTTGGCCAGCGAAGGCTGATATATCGATGATTAAATCGCCGTCAACTTGTTCAATACCAAGTTGCTTTAATTCAGCTACCATGTTGCGAATTTGTTGGTGCGATAAGGTTGGATCGTCAGTGAAGCTTACAACCAAATCACCTTTTAAACGATGATCGATAATTTTTCCTTCAGTTTCGAAATGGGTGACAAATTGATAATCGCGACCTAATTGAAGTAATCCAGCTAGTGCGGTAACAATTTTTTGAGTACTTGCAGGTAGTGCCATTTGTTGGCTATGGTAATCGAACAATGGAGTATCACTCCCCACTTTTTGCGCGATAAAAGAGAGATTTGTACCTGCAGGCAGATAATTAATATAGTTTTCAATTGGCGCTGATAGCGCCTGATTGAATATGAAAAGTAGGTTAAATAACCAATATGATCTTCCAATTTTTTTTAAAAAGCCATAAGTGCTGTATATAGCTGTATATAAAAGTAGACATAATAGACATACTAAAGTGTAATGCAGAAAAAAGTAAACGGTGACCTAGCATTAAGTGTGCGTTAGCATGGTTAATTAAATGTTAGAATAATAAAGTTATAAATTAATAGTTAACAAGGTTTTCCCCCCTTTTTTTTTCCGAGAATGTTGTTTTGTCAGAAGTGCTAATTTGCTTTAATGACAGAAAAATTAGGAAGATATTTAATTTTTATTTAGGAAAGAATCAGAGGCATTTATTAATGAAACAGATTCCAATGACGGTACGTGGCGCAGACAAGCTGCGTAAAGAATTAGAATTTTTAAAGAATATTCGCCGTCCTGAAATTATTGCTGCTATTGCAGAAGCACGTGAACATGGTGATTTGAAAGAAAATGCAGAATATCATGCAGCGCGTGAGCAGCAAGGGTTTTGCGAAGGGCGTATCCAAGAAATTGAGGCTAAATTGTCTCATGCGCAAGTTATTGATGTAACAAAAATGAAAAATGAGGGTCGTGTAATATTCGGCGCGACAGTTGCCGTATTTAATGTAACGAAAAATGAAGATCAGATTTATCGTATTGTGGGTGATGATGAAGCCGACATCAAAGAAAATCTCATTTCTGTTAATTCACCAATAGCTCGAGGCCTGATCGGTAAGACTATGGATGATGTGGCAGTTATCAACACCCCTGGCGGTGAAGTTGAATATGAAATTTTACGAGTGGAATATATTTGATTTTCATTTTATCTTAAAGTGTTATGTTCTTGAGTTAATTCAAAAGTAAAAGAGGCCAAAGCGGCCTTTTTTATCCTGAAGTGGGATGGCATTTTTGTATAAATGTAGAAAACTTATTTAGGTAAAATGATCTTGCGTGCTTCAGAAGGGCGATCGATAGAGTATCACAAAATTTTACCAATAATTTGCACATTGATAGCATCGGTTTCTCGAACAATAGCGTTAGCTATCAAATTTTTGCTTTCGCGATCTTCGCTCACTATCTTGATTTTAATCAGCTCATGATATGACAAAGATTGTTCGATTTCAGCTAAAACACCTTCAGTTAAACCATTGTTAGCTATCATTACAACAGGGTTAGATGATGAGAAAGGCTTTTTAAATATTGTATTTGTTTTTTATTAAGAGTCATTGTTTTTTGCTTTAGTGGCATTGAAAACGATACATTCTACCGCCATCTTTTAGTTATCAGTATAAATTCTATAATTTTGGTATATCGAAAATGGCAGAGATCAGTGTTATTTTATAAGTATAATCAGTATAGTTGGAAAAAAAATGGCTAATAAAAAGCGTTCAGCAACCTCTAGTCGTTGGTTTCAGGAACATTTTAGTGATAAATACGTTCTTCAAGCACAAAAAAAAGGGTTTCGCTCGCGTGCATGGTTTAAATTGGATCAGATCCAGAAGAGTGATAAAATATTTAAACTTGGTATGACCGTTGTTGATTTAGGTGCAGCGCCTGGTGGTTGGTCTCAATATGCAGTAAGCAAAATTGGCCAGACGGGGCAGGTTATTGCATGTGATTTATTACTAATGGATCCCATCGTAGGTGTTGATTTCTTACAAGGAGATTTTTGGGATGAGAAGATATTGAAGGCATTACATGAACGAGTTGGTGATAAAAAAGTCCAGGTTGTTATGTCTGATATGGCTCCCAGTATGAGTGGGACACCTGCGGTCGATATTCCTCGATCCATGTATCTGGTTGAGCTAGCGTTAGATATGTGTCGCGATGTACTGGCTACTGGGGGAAGTTTTATTGTTAAAGTATTTCAGGGAGAAGGGTTTGATGAATATCTGAGGGAAATTCGCTCTCTATTTTTGAAAGTTAAAATTCGTAAACCAGATGCTTCACGGTCACGTTCACGTGAAGTGTACATTGTAGCGACAGGACGCAAAATATAGTACCCTGTACGTTATTTATTTAACATAGTTGTAATGAAGAGGTTCATCCCTTGAGTGACATGGCGAAAAACCTAATTCTCTGGGTAGTCATTGCGGTAGTCCTGATGTCTCTATTCCAGAGTTTTGGTCCTAGCGATTCGAATAGTCGCAGGGTGGATTATTCTACCTTTATGAATGAGTTAACTCAGGGTCAGATACGTGAAGTGCGGATTTCTGATCGTGAAATTAGTGTTAAGAAAACGGATAACAGTCGTTATACGACTTATATTCCAGTGAGAGAGGATCCAAGATTGTTAGATACCTTGCTTGAAAGGCATGTCACCGTCATTGGTGAACCACCTCAAGAGCAAAGTTTCTTAGTGACTATTTTCATTTCCTGGTTCCCAATGCTATTACTAATTGGGGTTTGGATCTTTTTTATGCGTCAGATGCAAGGAGGAGGTGGCAAAGGTGCTATGTCCTTTGGTAAGAGTAAGGCGCGGATGCTGACAGAAGATCAAATTAAAACCACTTTTGCTGATGTTGCCGGTTGTGATGAAGCGAAAGAAGAAGTTGGTGAGCTAGTTGAATATTTGCGTGAACCGGGTCGTTTTCAAAAATTAGGTGGTAAAATTCCTAAGGGAATTCTGATGGTAGGGCCACCGGGAACAGGTAAAACTTTATTGGCAAAAGCCATTGCAGGTGAAGCGAAAGTTCCTTTTTTTACTATCTCCGGTTCAGATTTCGTAGAAATGTTCGTTGGTGTTGGTGCTTCTCGAGTTCGTGATATGTTTGAACAAGCAAAGAAAGCCGCGCCTTGTATCATATTTATTGACGAAATCGATGCGGTTGGCCGGCAACGTGGCGCAGGTTTGGGAGGAGGGCACGATGAACGTGAACAAACTCTTAACCAAATGTTGGTAGAGATGGATGGATTTGAAGGTAATGAAGGTATTATTGTTATTGCCGCTACGAACCGTCCCGATGTTTTAGATCCGGCATTATTGCGTCCTGGACGTTTTGATCGGCAGGCTGTTGTGGGTTTACCTCATGTACGTGGTCGTGAGCAGATTTTGAAAGTTCATATGCGCCGTGTACCTTTAGATCCTAGTGTTGATGCTTCAGTATTGGCACGAGGCACACCTGGTTTTTCTGGTGCTGATTTAGCTAATTTAGTTAATGAAGCCGCGCTTTTTGCAACACGTGGAAATAAGCGTGTTGTCACGATGGTTGAATTCGAAAAGGCAAAAGACAAGATCATTATGGGTGCTGAACGTCGCTCTATGGTGATGACAGAGGAACAAAAAGAATCTACGGCTTATCATGAGGCTGGCCATGCGATTATAGGACGTATTGTTCCAGAACATGATCCTGTTCATAAAGTGACAATTATCCCACGAGGTCGTGCGTTAGGTGTCACATTCTTCTTGCCAGAAGGTGATCAAATTAGTTCCAGTCGGCAAAAGCTAGAAAGTCAAATTTCTACGCTTTATGGCGGCAGATTAGCTGAAGAAATTATTTACGGTTCAGAAAAGATATCTACTGGCGCGTCAAACGACATTAAAGTAGCAACTAATCTTGCTCGTAATATGGTGACGCAATGGGGTTTTTCTGAGAAATTAGGCCCATTGCTCTATGCAGAAGAAGAAGGTGAGGTTTTCCTGGGCCGCTCGCTTACTAAACCTAATCATATGTCAGACGAAACTGCGCGAGCAATTGATGAAGAAATCAAGGCAATTATTGATCGTAATTATAAACGAGCTCGTCAGATTTTGAATGAACACATGGATATTTTGCATGCGATGAAAGATGCATTGATGAAATATGAAACCATTGATGCACCTCAAATTGATGATTTGATGAATCGCCGTCCAGTTAGAGCTCCAGCCGGCTGGGATGATAATGATAGTAATCCTACTACAACATCCTCATCACCCTGAGAGCCAGAAAAGAATATTTCTGCCGCTCAGGGTGAAGATAATGTGCAAGAAAATGATAATGGAAGTAAAACAGAGAATCGTTAATGATCATTGGTTCTCTATGTGAAATGAATAAATGATTAAAACCCAAAGTTTTCCTGGGGTTTTGTTTGGTTGAATAAGGTGATTATGAAAATTACTGCCCGCAAAATAGAGCTTGATCTTAATTGTCCTGTTGTTATGGGAATATTAAATGTTACTCCAGATTCTTTTTCTGATGGTGGTATATACAATCGTTATGACTATGCGCTCAAGCATGTAGCTAGTATGGTTAACCATGGTGCGGCAATTATCGATATTGGTGGTGAATCAACCCGTCCGGGTGCTACCAAAGTCACTCTACAGCAAGAACTCGATCGAGTTATCCCAATAATCGAAGCAGTAACTGACCGTTTTGATGTTTGGGTTTCTGTTGATACATCTAAAGCTGTTGTCATGAGAAAGGCAGCTAGAGCAGGTGCGCATATTATTAATGATGTTCGGTCGTTACATGAACCGGGTGCATTAGAAGCTGCGGCTGAAACAGGATTACCGATCTGTATTATGCATATGTTAGGTCAACCTAAGACAATGCAACAAACACCCGATTATAAAAATGTGGTTGCAGAAGTAAAACAGTATTTATCAGACGAAATTAAACGCTGTGAAGCGGCTGGCATTGCGAAAAATCGTTTGATTATTGATCCAGGTTTCGGTTTTGGTAAAAACTTGGTGCATAATTATCAATTATTAGCGAAATTGAATGAATTTCATGCTCTCGGAGTGCCACTACTAGTGGGTATGTCACGTAAATCTATGATTGGTGAACTATTAGATGTACCACTAGAGGAACGGCTTATTGGCGGTATTGCATGCGCAGTTATCGCAGCTATGCAGGGAGCACAGATTATTCGTGCTCATAATGTAAAAGAAACTTTACAGGCTATGAAGATTGTTCAAGCAACCCTTTCAGTAAAGGAAACAGATGATTATGAGTAAGCGCAAATATTTTGGCACCGATGGTATTCGTGGCAAAGTAGGAGAAAACCCAATTACCCCTGATTTTGTTTTGAAATTGGGTTGGGCAGCGGGTAAGGTTTTAGCGCGGCATGGTTCTCGTAAAATAATCATAGGTAAAGATACACGCATTTCAGGTTATATGTTGGAGTCATCTTTAGAAGCGGGTCTTGCAGCAGCGGGGTTATCAGCTGCATTTACAGGTCCTATGCCTACACCAGCGATTGCTTATTTAACACGCACATACCGTGCTGAAGCGGGTATTGTTATTTCTGCTTCCCATAATCCCTATTATGATAATGGTATTAAATTCTTTTCGATTGATGGAACTAAATTACCTGATGATGTAGAAGAAGCAATAGAAGCTGAGATGGAAAAACCACTTACTTGTGTTGAGTCTGCCGAATTAGGACGAGCGAGTCGCATTGTTGATGCTGCTGGGCGTTATATAGAGTATTGCAAAGGGACGTTTCCTAGTGACCAAAGTTTAAGTGGATTAAAAATAGTTTTAGATTGTGCTAATGGCGCAACCTATCATATTGCCCCGAATGTTTTAACTGAGCTTGGTGCGGAAGTCATCGCAATCGGCTGTGAACCAAATGGACTGAATATTAATGAAGGCTGTGGCGCGACTGATGTTACGCTATTGCAAAAACGTGTGATAACAGAAAAAGCGGGTATTGGTCTTGCTTTTGATGGTGATGGTGATCGGGTAATAATGGTTGATCATCGTGGTAATAGAATAGATGGTGATCAAATTCTTTATATTATTGCTCGTGATGCACTTCGACAAGGTCAATTGCACGGTGGAGTTGTTGGCACTTTAATGAGTAATATGGGATTAGAATTAGCCCTGCAACAGTTGGATATACCTTTTATCAGGGCAAAAGTTGGCGATCGTTATGTTCTCGAAAAATTACAAGAGCAAGGATGGCGACTTGGTGCTGAAAATTCAGGCCATATTATTTTGTTAGATAAAACGACAACAGGTGATGGAATGATTGCTGGTTTACAAGTTCTAAGTGCGATGCTCCGTAATAATACGAGCCTTTATGATCTCTGTTGTGAGATTAAATTGATGCCTCAAGTATTAATAAATGTGCGTTTTTCCGGTAGCCATAATCCATTGGCCACAGAAAAAGTTTTAAATGTGGTAAATCAAATGGAAAAAGAACTAACAGGTAGAGGACGGGTTTTATTGCGTAAATCAGGTACCGAGCCTTTAATTCGTATCATGGTGGAAGGTGAGAATGAAAAGCAGGTTACCGCAATGGCTAATCGCATTGCTGAAGTGGTCAAGCAAGTGAAATAGGTCATAATCTTTTTATAAAAGATCATATGGTTGTATAAGATGGTTGTATAAGTATTGTGTCATTTTTCGTCAACAGGCTTTGGAGAACAACTTTTTTTTCTACAAATAGTACGATGAGATAAAATAATCTTGCTTGTCAGCTAAGGTTTGGTTAGTATTCAAAACCGCTCCTTAAAGTAACGACTTAAGGAGGAAGTTGCAGTAGATAGGTTTTTCCGAACTTTATTGTCAAATAGGTAGTTAGCTATGTACATAACCCTTTTGGTTATCTTTTTATTAGTCTCAATTTCGCTGATTGGTATGGTCATGCTGCAAAAAGGGAAAGGTGCTGATATGGGAGCTTCATTCGGTGCAGGTGCTTCTGCAACATTATTTGGTTCATCAGGATCAGGTAATTTTATGACGGGGATGACGGCTATCTTTGCAACATTATTCTTTGTTATCAGTTTAATTTTAGGGAATTTAACTGCTAATAAAAGTGTGACTGGAAGCAAATGGGAAAATATTGGTGAACCTGTTAAAGTTGAGAAACCATTGGGAGTTCCTACAGCGCCTGTAACACCAACAAGTGATATCCCTCATTAATTAAGCAACAGTTTATGTAGTGAGGCGGTTTTATTAAAAAATTGTCTTACTGGTGTGCCGAGGTGGTGAAATTGGTATACACGCTACCTTGAGGTGGTAGTGCCTATAAAACGGGCGTACGGGTTCAAGTCCCGTTCTCGGCACCATTTTTAAAGATAGCTTGCGTTTCGCATATTATCAGCGTAAAATCTGCAAAATTTCCGAACGCGGGATGGAGCAGTTTGGTAGCTCGTCGGGCTCATAACCCGAAGGTCGTCGGTTCAAATCCGGCTCCCGCAACCACTTCTTAGCATATGATCTATATTCAGGCGTCTTATTGGATTATTTTCGTTTGGAATAGTGCTGAGTCAGGGGTTAAACCCTACTAACAGTGTATAGGGTCAAGTTGCATAAAGCCCCAGTTTTTGGGGTTTTTTGTTATTTAAAACAGAATTAGTGGGCTTTTAGCCCTTTTTTTATGTCTGGGGGTGGGGTTTGTCCACGTTAGAGCAAAAATTAATATCGATGATTTCAGTGCCGGTAGAAGCTCTAGGTTTTGAATTTGTTGGTCTGGAGTTTATTCGAGCACGGGTTTCGACATTACGCGTTTATATTGATAACGAAAATGGTATTACCGTTGATGATTGTGCCGAAGTTAGCCACCAGGTCAGTGCAGTACTGGATGTTGAAGATCCGATCTCAGAGCTCTATAACCTGGAGATATCTTCACCAGGACTTGAGCGTCCACTCTTTACTGTTGCACACTATCAGCATTTTATTGGTAAAGAAGTGAATTTAATATTAAGAATAGCAATGCAGAACCGTCGTAAATGGCGAGGTATAATTAAAGCTGTTGATGACGAAATGATTACGGTTACTGTGGATGGTAAGGACGAAGTGTTTGCACTAAAAAACATCCAGAAAGCTAACCTGGTACCCCACTTTTAATAAAGTTCAATGAGGCAACTAGGATGAATAAAGAAATTCTGGCTGTTGTGGAAGCGGTGTCTAATGAAAAATCGCTTCCTCGCGAAAAAATCTTTGAAGCGCTTGAAACCGCATTAGCAACAGCTACTAAGAAAAAATATGAACAAGAGATTGATGTTCGCGTTAATATTGATCGTAAAACGGGAGATTTTGATACATTTCGTCGTTGGTTGGTGGTTGAAGAAGTTACACAGCCGACACGGGAAATTACTTTAGATGCGGCAAAATTTGAAGACTCAGAGATTAATTTAGGCGATTATGTAGAAGATCAAATAGAGTCTGTTACCTTTGACCGCATTACCACTCAAACTGCAAAACAGGTTATTGTTCAAAAGGTACGTCAAGCTGAGAGAGCGATGGTTCTCGAGCAATTTCGTGAGCAGCAAGGTGAAATCATTACCGGGGTGGTAAAAAAAGTCAATCGTGAAAATATTACCTTGGATTTAGGTAATAATGCCGAAGCGGTAATTTTACGGGAAGATATGTTACCACGTGAAAACTTTCGACCAGGTGACCGTGTGCGTGGTATATTGTATGATGTACGCCCAGAAGCGCGTGGAGCGCAACTGTTTGTTAGCCGTTCTCGTCCTGAAATGTTAGTAGAATTATTTAGCATAGAAGTACCGGAAATCGGTGAAGAAATTATTGAAATTAAAGCCGCTGCTCGTGATCCAGGATCGCGGGCAAAAATTGCCGTAAAAACGAATGATAAACGCATCGATCCAGTAGGCGCTTGTGTTGGGATGCGTGGTGCAAGGGTGCAAGCAGTATCAAGCGAACTTGGAGGAGAACGTATTGATATTGTTTTGTGGGATGATAATCCTGCACAATTTGTGATTAATGCGATGGCGCCAGCTGACGTTGCTTCTATTGTCGTCGATGAAGATAAATGTACGATGGATGTTGCCGTTGAAAGTACTAATTTGGCTCAGGCAATTGGCCGCAATGGACAAAATGTTCGCTTAGCTTCCCAGTTACTGAAAAAGCATCGTGGAGATGACAGATGGGAATTGAATGTAATGACCGCGGAAGAACTTGAAGCTAAACATCAAGCAGAGGCACATGCATCTATTGATTCTTTTGTTAAACACCTTGATATTGATGAAGAATTCGCTACTGCTCTCGTTGAAGAAGGTTTTTCTACATTAGAAGAATTAGCTTATGTACCAATCAATGAACTATTAGAAATTGAAGGTCTTGATGAGACAACGATTGAAGTTTTGCGTGAAAGAGCGAAAGCAGCGCTGACGACATTAGAATTGGCTCAAAAAAAGAGTATGAGTGATAATCAGCCAACTGAAAATCTGTTAAATCTACCAGGTATGAATCATGCTTTAGCAATGAACCTAGCTGCTCATGGTATTTGTACATTGGAAGATCTTGCCGAGCAAGGGATGGACGATCTGAGAGATATTGAAGAAGGGCTGAATGATGAACAGGCTGGTGAAATTATTATGGCTGCGCGCAATATTTGCTGGTTTGGCAACGATCCAAAATAATTTGTAGCAGGAAGGAACAGAATGGCAGATGAAACTGTAAAATCATTGGCAACAGAGATTCAAACTTCAGTTGAACGCCTGGTACAGCAGTTTGCTGATGCCGGGATAAAGAAAACTGAAAATGACGCTGTTACTCAAAATGAAAAAGAAACTTTACTTGCATACTTAAATCGTGAAGATGGGACGACAGGTAACCAGACTGGCAAATTAACACTACAGCGCAAAACTCGCAGCACACTAAGTGTGCCGAGTACTGGCGGAAAAAGTAAATCAGTCAACATTGAGGTCCGTAAAAAGCGCACATATGTTAACCGCGATGCCTTGGAAAAACCGAAAGCTGAAGAACAAGTGACGCATGAAGCGGAAGAGCAAGCAAAGCCCGAAGCAGCGGAAAAAGAGAAAGTGAAACAAAGTAAAAATAATCCAAAAACAGCTAAGTTCAGTCAAGATTCGGCTGCTTATACTGAAAAACAGCGTCGAGAAGCTGAAGCAGCAGAGCTTAAACGTAAAGCTGAAGAAGAGATGCGACGTAAGGTTGAAGCGGAATCTAAACGCGTTGCGGAAGAAGCTCGTCGTATGGCAGAGGAAAACTCTAATCGTTGGAGTAGTAATGACGAAACGCAAGATAATGCAGATTATCATACTACGACTTTTCGTCATGCTCGTGAAGCAGAAGATGAAAATGATGCCCAAGAAGAAGGCCGTCGCGCCCGAAATCGAGCTGGAAAGGCTACTCGGCAGAAAAAAAATAATAAACATTCTGAAAAAGCTGATCGCGAAGAAGAGCGAGCGGTTGGTCGTACGAATAAAACCAAAGGTAAACAGAAAAAAACCAGTTCATTACAGCAAAGCTTCACAAAACCGGTTGCGGTTATTAACCGTGATGTTGTGATTGGCGAAACCATCTCGGTTGCTGAATTAGCGAATAAGATGGCAGTCAAAGGCTCACAAGTTGTCAAGACCATGATGAAAATGGGGGCTATGGTGACCATCAATCAGGTTGTTGATCAAGAAACAGCGCAACTTGTGGCAGAGGAAATGGGGCATAAAGTTATTTTACGGCGTGAAAATGAGCTGGAAGAAGCGATTTTAAATGATCGTGATACCGGTGAAGCAGTTGCAGAACCTCGGGCGCCAGTCGTAACGATCATGGGGCATGTTGACCATGGTAAAACTTCATTACTTGACTATATTCGTTCAACTAAAGTTGCATCGGGTGAAGCTGGCGGCATTACGCAGCACATAGGTGCCTATCATGTTGAAACAGATAAAGGCATGATTACCTTCTTAGATACACCAGGACATGCGGCATTTACTTCAATGCGTGCTCGCGGTGCTAAAGCAACAGATATTGTTGTTTTGGTCGTTGCGGCGGATGATGGTGTGATGCCTCAGACGATAGAAGCTATTCAGCATGCTAAGGCCGCTAATGTGCCGGTTGTCGTTGCAGTTAATAAAATTGATAAACACGAAGCTGATCCTGATCGCGTCAAAAATGAGCTGTCGCAATATGGTGTTGTGACTGAAGAGTGGGGTGGCGAAAATCAATTTATCAATGTATCTGCCAAAAAAGGGACAGGGATTGATGAATTATTAGAAGCTATCTTATTACAAGCTGAAGTATTAGAACTCAAAGCGGTTCGTACTGGAATGGCAAGTGGTGTTGTTATCGAGTCTTATTTGGACAAAGGTCGCGGTTCGGTTGCGACGATTTTGGTTCAGGAAGGCACCCTTAATAAAGGTGACATTGTACTATGTGGTTTTGAGTATGGCCGTATTCGTGCAATGCGTAATGAATTAGGTGAAAATATTCAGTCTGCAGGGCCATCGATTCCGGTTGAAATTCTGGGGTTATCAAATGTACCTTCAGCAGGTGATGAAGCAACGGTTGTTCGTGACGAAAAGAAAGCGCGTGAGGTTGCACTTTATCGTCAAGGTAAATTCCGAGAAGTAAAATTGGCACGCCAGCAGAAGTCAAAACTAGAAAACATGTTTGCTAATATGGAAGATGGTAAGATTTCTGAGTTAAATATTGTATTAAAAACCGATGTACAAGGTAGCTGTGAAGCCATTACTGATTCGTTGCAAAAATTATCAACTGATGAAGTGAAAGTGAAAATTATTGGTTCAGGTGTAGGTGGTATTACAGAAACCGATGTTACATTGGCTGCTGCTTCTAATGCAATTATCATTGGTTTCAATGTTCGCGCCGATGCTGCAGCAAGACGCATTGTTGAAAGTGAAAATTTGGATCTACGCTATTATTCGGTTATTTATAGTCTTATCCATGAGATCAAACAGGCGATGAGTGGTATGTTGGCGCCTGAATATAAACAGCAAATTATCGGATTAGCCGAAGTCCGTGATGTGTTTAAATCACCTAAGTTTGGGGCCATTGCTGGTTGTATGGTTCTTGAAGGCATAATCAAGCGTAATAACCCTATCCGTGTATTGCGGGATAATGTGGTTATTTATGAAGGTGAATTGGAATCATTACGTCGTTTTAAAGATGATGTCAACGAAGTACGCAATGGCATGGAGTGTGGTATTGGTGTGAAGAATTATAATGATGTACGTGTAGGTGATATGATAGAAGTATTTGAAATCATTGAAGTGAAACGTTCTATTGATAATTAATGTTTGCTTTATTGATGCTTATTAAAAGGCCATAACATCACTTATAGCCTTTTAGTTAAAGAGTTATAAATAACCATTTAGATCGGGTATATTGGTTATCGATTGTTGCGATAAGATTAATTCTATTATGATAAATAATAGTTAATATTTTTTATATAAAAAATCAAATAGATATAAGTATTGAATTTTATTTTTCTAATATATATATAATAATTAATGGTCATTATATTTTAGTTTTACCCTTGTGAGGAGATATCATAATGGCAAGAGAGTTTAGTCGTGCTCAGCGTGTTGCCCAGGAAATACAAAAAGAGATCGCCATTATTCTTTATCGAGAAATTCAAGATCCACGAGTTGAAATGGCTACTGTCTCAGGGGTGGAAGTTTCTCGTGATTTGGCTTATGCCAAAGTGTTTGTGACTTTTTTAAACATATCACCAAAAGAACATGAAACAGATATGGTTAAAAATGGTATTAAAGTATTGAATGGTGATATGGCGAAACATATTCGTTCTTTGTTGGGTAAAGCGATGCGTTTACGTATTGTTCCTGAATTAACTTTTTTTTATGATAGCTCTTTGCTGGAAGGTATGCGTATGTCTAATTTAGTTAGGAGCGTGATCCGTGATGATGAAAAGCGCCGTCATACTACAAAAGATGATAAAGAGAGGAAGTAATGAGGCATCGCGGTGGTCGTGAGGTTCACGGAGTATTGTTATTAGATAAACCGGCAGAACTTTCATCTAATGATGCTTTGCAGAAAGCACGTCGTTTATTTAATGCAAAAAAAGCCGGTCATACAGGAGCACTCGATCCTTTAGCAACCGGCATGTTACCGATTTGTTTTGGTGAAGCAACCAAATTTTCACAATTTTTGCTTGATTCTGATAAACGCTATCGGGTTATTGCTCGTTTAGGACAGCGTACTGATACTTCAGATGCGCATGGTAAAATAATTTGTCAACGCCCTATCGAAATAACACAACTGAAACTTGATAAGGCATTAGATAAATTTCGTGGTAATTTAATCCAAATACCGTCTATGTATTCTGCGCTTAAATATCAGGGTAAGCCACTTTATGAATATGCCCGTCAGGGGATTACTATTGAACGTGAAGGCCGGCCGACTATTGTTTATGATTTACAATTTGAGCGCTGGCAAGAGAATGAACTGGAATTAACAATTCATTGTTCTAAAGGAACTTATATACGAACTATTATTGATGATTTAGGTGAATTGTTGGGTTGTGGTGCTTATGTGATTTATCTAAGGCGCTTAGAGGTAGCTAGTTATCCCAGTGAACGTATGGTAACAATAGAACAATTATATACGCTTAAGAAGCAAGTGGAATTAGGGATAACTTCTCTAGAGGCACAATTAGATCCTTTATTATTACCAATGGATACAGTAGTTAATCATTTTCCTGAAATCAATATTTCATCGATTGTTGCAAGCTATTTTAAACAAGGGCAAGCGGTTGTTTTTGCTAACCATCGGCTTTCCGAAGGAAATAAAGTTCGAGTAACAGAAGGTGATATGCATAAATTTATTGGTATTGCTGAGATCGATGAACAAAATAGGATAGCACCTCGTCGTTTAGTGGTGGAAAGTGTTTGATAGGATTTAGATGTAATCTTGCGTTATGATTAATTGAAGCGTAAAATAGATGAGCGTTTGTTCGGGAAAGCTGAATTAGAGATTGGCTTTCCTTATGTTTAATGAAAATGTTTAATGGAAAATTTGGAGTTATTTATGTCTCTAAGTACTGAAGCGAAAGCGCAAATTATCTCAGACTATGGCCGTAATAAAAATGACACGGGTTCTAGTGAAGTTCAAGTTGCTCTATTGACTGCGGAGATCAATCATTTGCAAGGTCACTTTGCAGAGCACAAAAAAGATCACCACAGCCGTCGAGGGCTGTTGCGTATGGTTGCTCAGCGCCGTAAGCTATTGAACTATCTTAAGGGTAAAAATGTTGCTTGTTATACCACACTTATTGAGCGCTTAGGATTACGTCGCTGATTGGTTTTTTTCAAAAGAAAAGGGGCCAGTAGGCCCCTTTTCTGCTAGAAAGCGGAAAAAATTTTTAGAATTGGTTTACACTTACAAAATGATTTTAGGAAATAGATTTTTGTCAATTTATTTCTAAATAATGTGAGCTTCTTTAGCTACAACCGGTTCGCGCGGCTAATGAGAATACTGATATTCACAAAATAAGTAAAAATATTCAGTTAAGTAAAAATATTCAGTATTGTCATTAGTCGCGAGGATGTAGCAAGAAAGGAAATATTGGTGTTGTTATATAAATAAACAGCTATTAAAAGGGTATTATTTTGCTTAATCCTATTGTTCGTAAATTTCAATATGGCCAGCATACCGTCACTATCGAAACGGGCATGATGGCGCGTCAGGCGACTGCTGCAGTTATGGTTAATATGGATGATACAGCCGTATTTGTCACTGTTGTTGGGCAGAAAAAAGTGAAAGAAGGGCAGGATTTCTTTCCACTGACAGTTAACTATCAGGAGCGATCTTATGCTGCCGGCCGAATCCCCGGTAGTTTTTTTCGTCGTGAGGGTCGTCCTGGTGAAGGTGAAACACTCATAGCCCGGCTGATTGATCGTCCACTTCGTCCCTTGTTTCCAGAGAAATTTGTCAATGAAATACAAATTATTGCTACGGTTGTATCCATTAATCCGCAAGTGAATCCAGATATTGTTGCTATGATCGGCGCCTCTGCTGCATTATCTATATCGGGTATTCGATTTAATGGTCCAATTGGTGCAGCTCGTGTTGGTTATATTGATGACCAGTATGTTTTAAATCCCACCGTTGATGAATTGAATAGCAGTCGCTTAGATTTAGTTGTCGCAGGTACGTCGAGTGCGGTACTAATGGTAGAGTCTGAAGCGGATTTATTGACGGAAGAGCAAATGCTTGGTGCGGTTGTTTTTGGTCACGAGCAACAGCAAATCGTAATTGATAATATTAATGCCTTGGTAGCCGAAACAGGTAAAGAAAAATGGGATTGGCAGCCTGAAGCGATTAATCAAGAATTATATAATCGTATTGCTCAATTAGCTGAAGAGCGGTTAGGTGATGCTTATCGTATTACTGAAAAACAAGAACGTTACACTAACGTTGATGCAATTAAAGAAGATGTCGCTAATGCGCTTTTGGCAGAAAATGAATCTTTAGATGTTGCTGAGATAAACGACATTCTTTCCGGTTTAGAGAAAAAAGTTGTCCGTACTCGGGTATTAAAAGGTGAACCGCGGATTGATGGGCGAGAAAAAGACATGGTACGTGCACTTGATGTCCGTACGGGTGTATTACCTCGTACCCATGGTTCAGCATTATTTACGCGCGGAGAAACGCAGGCGTTGGTCACGGCAACTCTTGGTACTGAACGTGATGCGCAAGTTATTGACGAGCTGATGGGTGAATATACCCATCGTTTTCTATTCCATTATAACTTCCCTCCTTATTCAGTAGGTGAGACAGGCATGGTCGGTTCGCCAAAAAGGCGCGAAATTGGCCATGGGCGTTTGGCTAAGCGTGGAGTATTGGCAGTGATGCCGAATCAGTCAGAGTTTCCCTATACTGTACGTGTAGTCTCTGAAATCACTGAATCCAATGGCTCTTCTTCTATGGCTTCCGTTTGTGGGGCATCACTAGCATTAATGGATGCCGGTGTTCCAATTAAGGCAGCGGTAGCAGGTATTGCAATGGGATTAGTGAAAGAAAACGATGATTTTGTTGTGCTTTCCGATATCTTGGGTGATGAAGATCATTTAGGCGATATGGATTTTAAAGTCGCGGGTAGTCGTGAAGGTATTAGTGCTCTGCAAATGGATATGAAGATTGAGGGCATTACGCGTGAAATTATGCAAATTGCGTTAAACCAGGCAAAAGGGGCTCGTTTACACATTTTAAGTGTTATGGAAGAGGCTATTAATGGCCCTCGTGAAGAGATTTCTGAGTTTGCCCCACGTATTCATACTATCCACATCAATCCTGATAAGATCAAAGATGTAATAGGTAAAGGTGGTTCTGTCATTAGAACATTGACTGAAGAAACCGGTACTACGATTGAAATTGATGATGATGGTACCGTAAAAATTGCTGCAACCGATAGTTCTAAAGCAGAAACGGCTATTCGTCGTATTGAAGATATTATCGCAGAAGTTGAAGTTGGTCGTATCTATCAGGGCAAAGTCACACGTATTGTTGACTTTGGTGTTTTTGTTGCCATTGGTGGTGGTAAAGAAGGGCTGGTGCATATCTCTCAGATAGCAGAAAAACGCGTTGAAAAAGTTACTGATTACTTACAGTTAGGTCAGGAAGTGCCAGTCAAAGTATTGGAAATTGATCGGCAGGGTCGTATTCGCCTTAGTATTAAAGAGGCGGTTTCTGCTGAAAAGCCGGCTGAAACAGAAACACAAATTTCTGCAGAATAATTTGACGTAAGGCTCGGTGTCCTGTAAAAAGAGAACCTACTCAGTTTTTTTACTAGCTGAGTCTCCGGTAGTTGTGGGGATTGACGCGATATATTGATTAGTTTCTGTCTTTTGGAGAAGGAAATGAATTCTTTTCTGCGCTGGCTTTATACTGCTGCTATTCTTTTTATTGTCGGTTGCAGCAGTAAAACTGGCGTAAAAATGAAGTCTCTATTTTCCCATTGCAATCCACATTGCAACAAGAAGTAATATTGGCTCGTATGGAACAGATCCTTGCTAGCCGGTCGTTGTCCGATGATGAATATGCACAGCTTTTATATGAACGCGGTATGTTGTATGATAGTCTCGGATTGAGGGCGTTAGCGCGCAATGATTTTACCATAGCGCTACCTATACGTCCTGATGTTCCGGAAATTTTTAATTTTCTGGGAATATATTTTATACAGGCAAGCAATTTTGCTGCTGCCTATGAAGCCTTTTATTCTGTTTTAGAGCTTGATCCAACTTACAATTTCGCGCGCATGAATCAAGGTATTGCACTGTATTATGGTGGGAGATATCGATTGGCGCAAGGTGATCTGCTGGAGTATTATCGACAAGATCCAAATTATCCTTTCCGCAGCTTATGGCTTTATTTAGTGGAGAAAGAGATAAAACCAAAAATGGGCGCAAGCCAATTTGTTATCTCGTTATAACAAAGCGGAAAAAGGGTAATGGGGCTAGAATATAGTTAAATTCTATTTAGGTAAAATCAGTGAAAAACATTGATGGTTCGTCTGAAAGAGAATTCAACAGATAACACTTCGCTCGCTGAGCATCTTAGTGAAACTAACTGCTATTTAGGTAAATATTACCTAAGTCTGGGGGATAATGATAGCGCTATAGCGTTATTCAAGCTTACGGTAGCTCTAGCAATGCACATAAGCTTTGGTGAAGAGCACCGCTATCCTCTGTTGGAACTGGCTTTGTTAGGTCAGGTACAAGACGACCTTTCAGAATCAGCCTAACAGTAGCGACGAACATATCATCACTGCTTTTTTAAGTCTTCATCGATTGTGATGAGGGCTTGTTGTTCGTTTAATAACATAATCTGAGCCAGTTCACATTTTAAATGAAAATGACCGAAATTTTTTTCGCAGAGTTATGTAAACTGGCCGCCATAATAAATGAGGCACTTTTGCATGACTAATGAGACTGAAATCTCTTTTGCTGATTTAAGTTTATCAACACCGATTCTTTCTGCACTAAATGACCTTCGTTATGAAAAACCATCTCCAATCCAGCAGCAATGTATCCCCTATTTATTAGATGGGTGTGACGTATTAGGTATGGCACAAACCGGTAGTGGTAAAACCGCTGCTTTTAGTTTACCGCTATTACATAATATAGATATCACATTAAAAGCCCCTCAAATCTTAGTGTTGACACCAACGCGTGAGTTAGCCGTACAAGTTGCGGAAGCCATGGGTCAATTCTCCAAACACATGCGTTCAGTAAATGTAGTCGCACTTTATGGTGGGCAGCGTTACGATTCGCAACTACGCGCACTCAGGCAAGGCCCGCAAATTGTAGTAGGAACTCCGGGCCGCTTATTAGATCACTTGAAAAGAGGGACGCTAAATTTATCCCATTTACGTGGCTTGGTTCTTGATGAAGCGGACGAAATGTTACGTATGGGGTTCATTGAAGACGTTGAAAATATCATGAGTCAGATCCCAACCGAGCATCAAACGGCACTATTTTCTGCTACAATGCCGGAAGCGATCCGTCGTATTACCCGTCGTTTTATGAAATCACCAAAAGAGATCAACATTCAATCCAGTGTTACGACGCGTCCAGACATTACGCAAAGTTATTGGTCTGTCTATGGTATGCGTAAAAATGAAGCATTAGTTCGTTTTTTGGAGGCTGAAGATTTTCATGCGGCAATTATTTTTGTACGCACTAAAAATGCCACATTAGAGGTTGCTGAAGCGCTTGAACGTAGTGGCTATAATAGCTCGGCTCTAAATGGCGATATGAATCAAGCTCTACGTGAGCAAACTTTAGAGCGTTTGAAAGATGGCCGTCTTGATATATTAATTGCCACCGATGTCGCAGCACGTGGTCTAGATGTTGAACGTATTAGTTTAGTTGTTAATTATGACATACCGATGGATGCAGAATCTTATGTGCATCGAATTGGTCGTACCGGTCGGGCAGGTCGAGCTGGGCGTGCTATTTTGTTTGTCGATAATCGTGAACGTCGACTACTACGGAATATTGAACGTACCATGAAGCAGCCAATTGCCGAAGTTGAGTTACCAAATTCTGCGCTTTTAAGTGAACGTCGCCAAGCTAAATTTGCTGAAAATATTCAAAAGCAATTAGAAAGCAGTGATTTAGAAAAATATCGTGCATTACTGGCTAAATTAGTTGTTGATGATGATCTGGATATGGAAACCTTAGCTTCAGCACTATTAAAAATGGCGCAAGGTGATCGGCCGTTAATATTGCCACCTGATCCTGTTCGTCGTGCAAAACGTGAATCAAATTCACGTGATGAGCGTCGTCGCAGTAATGGCACTTCTGAACGTAGTCCGCGTCGCGAGCGTCGTGATGTCGGTGATATGGAATTGTACCGTATTGAAGTTGGTCGTGATGATGGCGTTGAAGTTCGCCACATTGTCGGTGCAATTGCTAACGAAGCAGACATTAGTAGTCGTTATATTGGTAATATTAAATTGTTTGCTTCACACTCAACAATAGAGTTACCAAAAGGTATGCCAAATGAATTACTTAATCATTTGACACGTACACGTATTTTGAATAAGCCAATGCAAATGCAATTGTTAGGTGAAGCACAACCGTTTGAACGTCGTGGTAACGGTGGGCAGCGTAATGGTGGTGAATTACGTGAGAGAGGACGTCGCTTTGGTAATGAACATCGTAGTGAGCGTGAACAGTTCCGTGGTCGTAACGAAAGGAATAATAACGCTGGATTACGCCGTCGTAGCAATCACAATATCTAATGTAATAGGATTATTGTCCTATTTAGCACAAAAAGCTGAATTCAATTGAATTCAGCTTTTTTTATTAAAAGGTTATCAACCGAATTAGCATAATCCTAATGCTTCTTTAAAGACTTTCAGGTAGCGACGGCTGATCGGAATATGTTGATCATTACTTAATACCAGTTCTGCCTGATTATTTTCAGTAAAAGTAATTTCTTTTAGTTGGGTCATATAGCTAAGCGACTTAATTATTGATGACATTATTTATATGAGCTATTCAATTGATTTTAGACGTAAAGTGATATTTACGATGGAAGAAGAAGGGTTGAGTATCCGCGAGAAACAGCGAAGCAATTTCGGATTGGCTCTGCATCTGTAT
>NZ_CACTIE010000116.1 GCF_902713415.1 Arsenophonus endosymbiont of Bemisia tabaci Q2 | reverse complement strand
CTGGATATTGT
Source organism: Arsenophonus endosymbiont of Bemisia tabaci Q2 (assembly GCF_902713415.1). Classification (GTDB taxonomy): domain Bacteria; phylum Pseudomonadota; class Gammaproteobacteria; order Enterobacterales; family Enterobacteriaceae; genus Arsenophonus. The sequence goes on along the minus strand of NZ_CACTIE010000116.1, from coordinate 3,222 downwards.
TCAACATCTTTTATCAACTCGGATTTATCGATTTTTCGCTGACGCGTAGTCTATGCTTTTGGCTCTATTTGATTAATCCAACGCGATATAGATGCACAGCCAATCCGAAATTGCTTCGCTGTTTCTCGGATACTCAACCTTTCTTCTTCCATCATAAATATCACTTTACGTCTAAAATCGATTGAATAGCTCATATAAATAATGTCATCAAAATTAAGTCGCTTAGCTATAAAAAATAAACTGTGGTTATTATACACCGTTTTTCTATTAACCTCATCTGAAGCTTTTTTATTCAAATGGTATCGTGGAACCCATTTCAACTCCGATGATATTTGGCGTACTCTCTGTTAAATCAACTACAGTGGTTTGTTTTTCACTTAAATAACAACCATTTATAATCAAGTCAACTTGTTGACCAATTAAACTTTCTATCTCATCGGCTGAAGACTGAGCAAAATCTTCACCTGGCAATATTAAACTAGTCGATAGCAAAGGTTCGCCAATTCCGGCAAGCAGATCTCTGGCAATCGGATTATTGGGTAAACGTATGCCTATTTTTTTACGTTTTTTATTCATTATTCGACGTGGGACTTCTTTTGTTGCACGTAAAATAAAAGTGTAATGACCCGGTGTACTATTTTTAATCATTCTAAACACCTGATTATCTAGATAGGCATATTCAGCTATTTCAGATAAATCACGACACATTAGGGTAAAATTGTGGCGGGAATCCAATTGACGTAGGCGAAAAATTTGCATAAGTGCGTTTTTATTATCTAACTTACAGCCAATTGCATACCCAGAATCAGTCGGATAAACAATAATGCCACCTTTGTTTAATATTTCTATACATTGGTTAATTAATCTAGGTTGCGGATTTTGTGGGTGAAATGGAGAGATTGTCCCATGAATGTTCTCTATATATTTATTTAATAACTATATTATTTAATTAAACTTGAAAATTAAGTTATCAATATACCTAAGCTGCTTACTATATAATATTTAAGCCTAAACGATAATCCCAAATTTTTATTGCCAGGTTTACCAAATCGGTGTAACACCCGCGGGCAACCAAGGATTTCTACCTAGCTCAGTCCAGGCGCAGGGGCGATGAAAATCAGAACCGACCGAAGCATATAAATCATGTAGTCTAGCTAATTCAGTTAAATTTTTCGTTCATCAGGCGATTGTTGGCATTGAGCAATTTCAATCGCATCACCCTGTTGCTGTTTAAAATATAAAACTAACCTTTTTTGCCATTTTGCTGATACCGAATAGCGACCAGTATGTACCAAGACGGCAACACCTCCCGCTTGATGAATAACGTCTATTGCCTCATCAAACTTACACCAATCAGCCGGGACGTAACCTGGTTTACCTCGGGTTAAATATTTTTTAAAAACTTGGCCGATACTTTTTTTGTTTAGCATAATCCATAATATAACGCGCAAAATGGCTTCGTGTTACCTGTCCACCGGCAGCATAAGCTTTAGCATTTTGCTAGGCATCAGGAATACCGAATTTTTCTAATTTATAGCCTATTTTTTCGGCACACAAGTTGCGCCGTGCAGTTTGCATTTCCAGTAAATGTTTAAGACAGTTTTCATCCAGATTAATGTTAAGACTGACGATATGAATTTCAATTTTTTCCCAAATTGTGAAAATTTCAACACTGGCAATTAATGTTAGCGGCTTACTTTTTCATTATAGCTAATACATCGACCCCCATTAATACCGCTCTGTCTACTAATTCTAAAGGGGTGAGATCGCCTTCAGAAGCTTTTGTGTGACTATGTAGATCATAAATAACAGAGAGCTTCTCATTGTCGTGTGCCAAAGGTTTATCCTCATTTACAGCTGACGATTATAGAAAAAATTCATAGTGTGGCATAAATGACTTGACACAATCCGAATGATCTATTTTACTAGTACGGCGGTTAGCGATAGCGCTAACCTATCATGACATATTGCGAAAAAAAACAAAAATAAGATTGGTATTTTTTATCATCATTAAAATCCGTTGGTGGCAAAACTCCCTTAAATAGGCGGTTTCTTCCTGCGCGTGAATTAATCGCGTGAATTAATATAGCTAAGCGTCTTAATTTTGATTACAAAATATATGTTTTTATCCAATATAAATTTACTGATATAGAGTAATTACTTCTAATCATTTTAAAGTCGCCTAACTATAATATGAAAGGTAACCAATATAGAAAACATAGCAGTCAATCAAACAACTTTTCGCATATTAGAAAATAAAATTAATTATCAGCCTGAAGTTTGTCTGTGGTTTCATCATTTATGCAGCAATCGCCCAGGCACATTATTGCTAGAGTCCGCTATCGTTAATAATAAGCAAAATCTACAAAGTATCTTGATCGTTGATAGTGCATTACGAATTATCGCCAAGCAACAGCAAGTTACTTTTGCCGCTCTTAGCACTAACGCTCTTAGCACTAATGGAAATGCACTATTAAGCCATATTTACACCGCTCTACCCAGTGAATTACAAAAGAGCAAATCGAATGGTCAATGAGTAGTTAATTATCTCCCAATAGAGCCACATCTTGACGAAGATAGCCGGCTAAAAGCAACTTCATCCTTTGAAGGGGTACGTTTGATTTATAGTTTAGCCAAACATAACACTATTGATGCAGATACAAATTCTGTTAGCGGAGTTATTCGCTTACGATTTAGTTGCTTATTTTGAAAATTTACCGCCAGTAGCAAAATCAAATCGCTATCCTGATTACTGTCTCTATTTAGCTGAACATTATCTTGTGATCGAGCACCAAAAACAGTTTGGAAAACTGATAAGCTGTCAATTTTTAACAAAACAATCTATTACTAATAGGATATTAAACCGTCATCAAGCAATTATAACAGCCTGTCAGCAACTACTACTCCCCTTACCAATCGCAGCTGAGCTAGCAATACCTTTAGTAGTCAATAAAAACGATAATGAATATTGCCAGATTATTGAAAAACTAAAAAATACATCTATCAAGGTGATATTTTTCAAGTAGTACCTTCACGTAAATTTATGTTGCCATGTACTTCACCATTAAGCGCCTATCAACGCCTTACAATACAAAATCCCAGCCCTTACATGTTTTATATGCAAGATCAAGAATTTACCCTGACGCCAAAAGTCGACAAATTGAAATATATCCAATCGCCGGAACTCGGCCAAGAAGACGTAATGAACTAGGCGAAATAGAT
>NZ_CACTIE010000115.1 GCF_902713415.1 Arsenophonus endosymbiont of Bemisia tabaci Q2 | reverse complement strand
ATATTAACAGCGATGTTTTCTATGCATGGGTCACCCAAATCCTTATCCCAGTACTTCCTAAAAACAGTGTAATAACAGTGTAATCATGATGGATAATGAAACTTTTCACAAGAAACAGAGCATTCAACAAGTCATCATCGATGCGGGGCATATGGTGGAATATTTGCCTACCTATTCGCCAGATCTTAATCCAATTGAACATAAATGGGCAAAAGCTAAATGCAAAAAAAAAGCGCTCGGATGCGACACAGATATTTTGTTCGCACTCAATATGGTGTAATCAAAATTAAGTCGCTTAGCTATAACATTGTTAACCAACTTGATGAAGCAGAAAAAAGCCTATTCAGTTTAAAACTAGCTAGCTTTAAAACCTTAATCGATCTGGAATCACAGCCTTTTCCAAGCAGCGCCAAACTCACTTATCTAATAGCCAAAATGCGTGAATTGCTCGGTTCCTTCACCCTAGAAAGCATGAATAGTTAACGGGAAATTTTGCAAGAAATGCAACGAATGACTGAAATTCAGGCAGAAAAGCGAGCGCAGGGTATTGATGAAAAAATCCGTAAAGCAGAAGAAGCGCCTAAATGGTTCGCGATTGGCAGCCAAAATTTTTCCTGGCTAATTGCCGCCGCGGTTGGGGTGGTCGCCGCCGTCTTTACCGGTGGTGCCAGCCTGCCGCTAGCGGGGGGCAGCAGGCTGGCATCGTTTTACTCGCTGCTGATACCATCAGCCAGGCAGCAGGAGGCGGCTCCTTTATCAATAAAGCAATTAGCGCCAGTCGGTGAGTTGATGATGAAAATAACGCAAGAGATCTTCAACTTTTTATGCAATATTGCAATTTAGCGAAGCTAAATTATGGGGAGCATCAGAAAGTGAAATCGCCGAGCTGAAAAAACAAACCAAGGAAATAACCGACATTTTTGCTACCATTATCGTTAAATTAACATTAACAATGGTTGCTGCCGCCAGCCACCAGCCATTGGCTCAGCGAAATTAGCCAGTATAGCCGGTAAAATGATCGCTGATAAGCTTAAACGTGCCCTAAATCACTTGCTGGACAAAATGATCAATAATCTATTAACTAACTTAGCACGTATGGTAAGTAACAATATAGCTAAGCGACTTAATTTTGATTACACCATATTAAGTGCGAACAAAATATCTGTGTCGCATCCGAGCGCTCTTTTTTTGCATTTAGCTTGTGCCCATTTATGTTCAATTGGATTAAAATCTGTCGAATAGGTAGGCGAATATTCCAGCATATGCCCCGCATCGATGATGACTTGTTGGATACTCTGTTTCTTGTGAAAAGTTGCATTATCCATCATGATTACAGTGTTTTTAGGAAGTACTGGGATAAGGACTTGGGTGACCCATGCATAGAAAACATCGCTGTTAATATTGATATCAAATAATCCGATAGCAAACAGCGTTGTGCCCAATAAAGCGCCGATAATATTTGTTCTTCCTTTAGCTCCCCAGTTCTTGGGACCAACACACCGTTGACCTATTCGGGGAATAGCCG
>NZ_CACTIE010000114.1 GCF_902713415.1 Arsenophonus endosymbiont of Bemisia tabaci Q2 | reverse complement strand
AGTGCCCATAATTAGTAATATTTTTAATTTCATATATTAATCCTGATTATGATTTAAAATAGCGACGATATATAAACTAAAAATTAGGCTACTGATTTCAGTAGCCTTGTTTAATTATAGAAAATAGATAAATTTTTATTTGTTTTTTCTATCCATTTGCCATCGATATAAAATGCACTCCAGCCAGTGGCTTTACCATTTTTTTCTGAGGAAACATATTGTTGTTTAGTTTTACGACTAAATTTAACAATCGTTTTATTACCTTCAGGATCGACCGATGGCGCCAGGGTTAAATAGCTAAATTTAGCTGGCAGACGATCTTTAAAACGTACCAATTCTTCAACCAATGGTGCGCGGGTCTCTCTTGATTTTGGAAAAGTGTTAGCGGCTAAAAATATTCCCGCTTCCCCATCTCTTAATACAAAGTAAGCATCAGATTTTTTACAAACTAATTCCGGCAATGGAATAGGATCTTCTTTAGGCGGAGCCACTTCACCATTCTTCAAGATCTTGCGAGTATTCTTACAAGCCTCATTGGTACAGCCCATATATTTTCCAAATCGACCCATATTCAGATGCATTTCTGAGCCACATTTATCACATTCAATAATTGGCCCATCATAGCCTTTAATGCGAAATTCACCTTCTTCAACCTGATAACCATTACATACTGGATTATTCCCACATACATGTAATTTACTTTTATTATCAATAAGGTAGCTATCCATCGCGGTACCACATTTAGGGCATCGCCGGCGGGCTCGCAAAGCATGCGTTTCCACATCATCTTCTTCTGCTACCAGGATATTTGATAATTCATCTTCAGGAATTAAATTAATGGTTTTTTTGCAGCACTCTTTTGCTGGTAAGCTGTAACCAGAGCATCCCAGAAAAACCCCCGTAGAAGCAGTTCTAATTCCCATTTGTCGGTGACAGTCAGGACATTCAATCGATGTTAATACCATCGGATTCGGGCGCATGCCACCTTCCTCGGGTGCTTTATTTGCGCTTTCTAGCTGTTCGGTAAAAGCAGAAAAAAACTCATCTAATACACTCTTCCACTCGATACGATCTTCTGCTATCAAGTCAAGGTGATCTTCCATTCGCGCAGTAAAATCATAGTCCATTAATTCACTAAAATTTTCATCTAATCGGTCAGTAACTATTTCACCTATTTTTTCAGCATAAAAACGGCGATTTTCAATTTTTACATAGCCCCGATCTTGGATAGTTGAAATAATAACCGGATAGGTTGATGGGCGGCCAATGCCACGTTTTTCAAGTTCTCTAACCAGAGAAGCTTCGCCAAAACGTGCTGGAGGTTTAGTAAAGTGTTGGCTAGGACACAATTTATCCAATTCAAGCTGACTACCAACTTTGACCATAGGTAATATTTTATCTTCATCACCTTTGCGCAATGCGGGCATAACTTTAGTCCAACCATCAAAACGCAAAATACGCCCTTTAGCCTTCAACTCAAAATCTCCAGCTTTGACGGTTATTGTCGTTGAATCAAATTCAGCTGGTGTCATTTGACAAGCAACAAATTGGTTCCAAATCAGCTGATATAGTCTTTTGGCATCCGCTTCTATCTCTTTTAGAGCATCAACACCAACGTCAACATTAGAAGGACGAATAGCCTCATGTGCTTCCTGCGAACTTTTTTGATTGGTGTAAACATTCGCCTGTTTAGGCAGGTATTTTCTGCCAAATTTATGGTCAATATAATTGCGAGCCATACTTAAAGCATTATGACTTAAGTTAGTTGAGTCAGTACGCATATAGGTAATATAACCTGCTTCATAAAGACGCTGTGCCATCATCATGGTTTTTTTAACGCCAAAACTAAGACGTGTACTTGCCGCTTGTTGCAGGGTTGAGGTAATAAAAGGGGCGCTGGGTTTAGTAATTGTGGGCCGATCTTCACGATCTGACGCCTGATAATGGGCATTTTTTAATAATGAAACAGGAGCATCAATTTGTGCTTTGGTAACGGGTTTAAAAGGCTTACCCTTTTCATGTGTCACTTCCATTCGAATTAATGCCGTATCTACGGTCAGTAACTCAGTATGCAGCTGCCAATACTCTTGTGGGACAAATGCTTTAATTTCCCGTTCCCGTTCTACAATCAGACGTACAGCGACTGACTGAACACGACCGGCAGAAAGGCCGCGAGCAATTTTTTTCCATAATAGAGGTGAAACCATATAACCAACCACCCGATCTAAAAAACGCCGAGCTTGTTGAGCATTAACACGATCAATATTTAATTCACCAGGATTATCAAAAGCTTGCTTAATTGCATTTTTAGTAATTTCATTAAAAACTACTCGGCTAAAGCGCTGATTATCACCGCCAATCACTTCTCTCAAATGCCAGGCAATCGCTTCCCCCTCACGATCGAGATCCGTTGCCAGATAGATATGCTCTGCGTCGGAAGCAAGCGATCTTAATTCAGCAACGACTTTTTCTTTACCAGGTAAAATTTGATAATTGGCTTTCCACCCATGATATGGGTCAACTCCCATTCTATTTACAAGCGCCTCATGCTCATCTTTTTTTACTTTTTTAACCTTGTTGGCTGAGTTTGTATTCTTTTGTGAGCTGGAACCACCACTTTTTGGCAAATCACGTATATGCCCTACGCTACTTTTAACAACGTAGTTATTACCAAGGTATTTGTTGATAGTCTTGGCTTTTGCCGGGGACTCCACAATAACAAGAGCTTTACCCATAGTTATCTTTACCTAAAATATTGTCTAAGCGTACTGACTTTCCAGCCAGATGGAATGAAATCTTTTTTTAGATTGCGTCAGATTCACAATATATCAACTTTTTTTGCTTAAATACTTTGCCATAAAGATAAAAAATTTTGTTAATTCATACTGTAATCAGATTCAATAGTACAATTTTGTCAGCAACACAATGACAAAAGTAAAGCATCGTAAGTAATAAAAAGCCTACACTCTACCTGATAAAAAATGATGCGCAACCACTTATTTTATTCATAGGTATTGTTATGAAAACAAAAACCACCTCAATAAGTTATGAATAGATTATAAAAAAAATCAATAAAATTATATAAAGAGTAGCAGAAATCTAGTTCAAATAGATATAGAAAAAATTTTCTGAAAGAAATTAATTTCCAAATAAAATAGCTTAGTAGTGCTGTATAAAATTTTTTATCATGTTTTTAAGTAATTAATTAATATTTTATTTGCAATTAAATAATTAAGTTTTAACTATTATATTATAATATAAAAATACCGGCTGAAAACGCCGGTATGTATTTCTTATTCATAATTTAAAGCAGTGGCCTCTGTCCTCTTTGCCACCAGCGTATTAATAACTTATCTGCATTTTCTACCATGCTGCCCATTAAACGATCAACAAAACGTCTGGTCGGAGTATAAGTTACCTCAATAATTTCACGAGCATCAATTTGATTGATAATAATGTCATCACTAACGCCTATTTCATCAATTAATCCTTTTTCTTTTGCTTGGATACCATACCAATGCTCACCTGTTGCCACAGCATTAATATCAAGGGCCGGCCGTTTTTGATGCACAAAATCTTTAAATAGCTGATGTGTTTCATTTAAATCTTGTACAAACTTTTTACGCCCTTGCTCGGTATTTTCACCTAATAAAGTTAGTGTACGTTTATACTCTCCGGCTGTATGTAATTCTACATCAATATCCTTTTTCTTCAGTAATCGATGAAAATTGGGTACTTGCGCAACTACACCAATAGAGCCAATAATCGCAAAAGGAGCCGCCACAATACGATCAGCGACACAAGCCATCATATAACCGCCACTGGTAGCCACTTTATCCACCGAAACAATTAATTTAAGGCCTTTTTCCCGTAAACGATTTAGTTGAGAGGCGGCTAAGCCATAGCCATGGACAACGCCACCTGGACTTTCAAGTCTAAGCAATACTTCATCTTTGTTATCAGCAATTGCTAAAATTGCAGTAATTTCTTCACGTAATGCATTGACTTCATGAGCATTCATGCTGCCTTTGAAATTAATTACAAAAAGACAAGGTTTTTTTAACGTTGTTTGACCAACTTTAGCATCTGATTTCTGCTTTTTTTCTTCAATTTTACGTTGTTTTTTATAGGTTTTTAACCAAACTTTATATTCAGCGTCACTCATCTTAACCTGTTTCATCTCACGCTGACGTTGACGATAGGCTTCACTTAAATCAATAAGTTTTAAATCACCTTTTTTGCTCTGTTTACGCTGCCCGAAGCTAAAAATAACCAATGAAATTAATATAATAGCAACAACTACTGTTGCTATTTTAGCAAAAAATAATCCATACGATGAAAGAAATTCCACAATTCTATCCTTCTTTACAGAATATAAACAATAGGGGTATTGTAACTAAAAACTTGATAAAGTGCTTATAGCTCTTATTAATAAATTTGAATAATCAAAAGTAGGAAAATATCATGCTACCTTACCAAGCTAAAGCTGATTTACTTAAGCAAAAAACTATTTTAATTACAGGCGCGGGGAATGGAATTGGACGTGAAGCGGCATTAACTTATTCACGTTATGGCGCCAATCTTATTTTAGTCGGTAGAACAACCGCAAAACTAGAAAAAGTCAAACAAGAAATTATTTCTAATAGCAAATTTACCCTTTCAGTTTCTATTTATACCCTTGATTTATTAACAATAACCGAATCACAATGCCATGAATTAGCAACTGACATTAGCCAACATTATCCCTATCTTGATGGTGTATTACATAACGCAAGCATATTAGGAAAAATTGCCCCGATTATTGATCAACCGATAAAACTTTGGCATGAAGTTATACAAATAAACGTTAACGCAACTTTTATGTTAACACAAGCCCTACTACCACTGCAGCTACAAGCACCAAATAGTTCCTTAATATTTACCACTTCAAGCGTCGGCAGACGAGGTCGTGCTAATTGGGGGGCCTATTCAGTTTCCAAATTCGCAACCGAAGGTCTAATGCAGGTATTATTTGATGAATATAAAGATACTAATTTACGTGTTAATTGCATTAATCCCGGTGGCACAAGAACGCAAATGAGAGCCAATGCTTTTCCTTCAGAGGATCCTATGCAACTAAAAACTCCACAAGAAATTATGCTGATATATCTTTATCTAATGGGAGAAGATAGTATTAAGCAATCAGGAGTAAGTTTTGATGCACAGCCTAATCGTAAACCCGGTGTGGCAATTTAATATTTAGCTATATAGCTAAGCGACTTAATTTTGATGACATTATTTATATGAGCTATTCAATTGATTTTAGATATAAAGTGATATTTACGATGGAAGAAGAAGGGTTGAGTATCCGAGAAACAGCGAAACAATTTCGGATTGGCTCTGCATCTGTATCGCGTTGGATTAATCAAATACAGCCAAAAGCATCGACTACGGGCCAGCGAAAAATCGATAAATCCGAGTTGATAAAAGATGTTGAACAATATTCAGATGCTTACCAAAAAAAGCGTGCAGAGCGTTTTGGCGTTTGTCAGAAGGCCATTCGGCAAGCTCTTAAAAAAATGGGATTGACCTATAAAAAACTCTACGTCATCCGAAAGCCGACGAAAACACTCGACAAACGTTTCAACAAAAAAACAACAGTATGAAAAAGAAGGCAAGCATATTGTTTTTATTGATGAAAGTTCTTTTTCACACGATACCCCGCGGACTCACGGCTATTCCCCGAAAGGTCAACGGTGTGTTGGTCTCAAGAACTGGGGAGCTAAAGGAAGAACAAATGTTATCGGCGCTTTATTGGGCACAACGCTGTTTGCTATCGGATTATTTGATATCAATATTAACAGCGATGTTTTCTATGCATGGGTCACCCAAGTCCTTATCCCAGTACTTCCTAAAAACAGTGTAATCATGATGGATAATGCATATTTTCACAAGAAACAGAGTATTCAACAAGTCATCATCGATGCGGGGCATATGGTGGAATATTTGCCTACCTATTCGCCAGATCTTAATCCAATTGAACATAAATGGGCACAAACTAAATGCAAAAAAGAGCGCTCGGATGCGACACAGATATTTTGTTCGCACTCAATATGGTGTAATCAAAATTAAGTCGCTTACCTATAAAAACTAACCGCAATAAAAAATTAATAATAAATGATATAACCAATTATCAAACAAAGTGACTAGTCAATTAATGAGCTTTATAGTTATTTACTGAGTGCTGCTTTAATAATATCCCTGCATTAAAAATCATATTTGTTTGATTGATAAAAGCAGAATACTCATCACGATCATGTTTATTCTGCCCTAAATGGAAAGTACTATAAATTTTTGCCATATTGTAAATGTAGTGGTAATATTCATCATAGATTTGCTTTTTTGATTCTATATTACTGACTTTTTTAAAGTCATGAACAATTTCAACAACTCTATTAGAATAAGATTGTAAAGAATAATTATTAAAATTTGCAATTGGAAGTCCATATTCAAACGAATGCGTTACCGTGTTTTGTTCCTTTATTCCTTTATCAACAATATGAATATTATTAACTGTTGATCCTACTACTGACAAAAAATCAATAAACTCTTCTTTGGTAAAACATTTTGCTTTCACTTGACCGTCTAATTGTTTACTTTTATTCAAAGCGAAAACATTGAGAAAAGATGGGCCTATAGGGGGGTAATCACATTTAAAAACATTATTATCAATAAATAAGGCATTACTACTTAGTATTCGACCCTGTACTTTTATTCCATCAACAATAATTTGATTATATTTCAAAGAGAATAATTGGTTAGAAATGATTTCTTTAAAAACCGAACTATAAGAATAATAATATTGCCGCGTAGGATTAATAATTCCCCCCTGGTTACCAGGGTAAATGATAAATTCAGTTTTTTGGCCAATGGGGTATTCAATCCTATGCTTGCCAGCTCGTAAATCAAGTTGTTTAATTTCACCCTGAACAAGTTTAACAGGTTGATTATATCAATCTTAAAATAAAGGGCATCTTTATTATTATGACTAACGGAAAATTTCCCATCAGCAGAATGGGTTAATTGCGGCTCATCACAGCTTGCTAACAGCAATATAAATATGCTGCTAGCCATAATTTGCTCAAATTATGGCATATAAAATTTCAACCTTCTAATCAAACTTAGCCTAATCAAAGTAGCCTATTCTAAGGATCATCTCAATTAAATTAAAAGTATTTATTTATACAGCACTATTTTTATCTATTAAAAAGCATTAGGCAGCTGAATTTGACTATAATATTGCCTTTAATTTTATATTATCCTTTACGCGAAGATGTATTACGCCCCCTAGCAGCGCCAGTTGCTCGTTTATTTGTTACTCGCATCGAAGAAACTTGTGTATGCTGTTTTACAGCACGACGGATCTGATTTGCTTTAATACGACGTCTATCTTGCTCAACTGATATTTTACTGGCTGTTTCATTTGTAAGACCAACCAGTTGACGCAAGTAATTAATCTGGGCTAAACCTAATTCGGTCGATCCTCCTCTGGGTAATCCCTTTGGTAAATAAATATCACCATAACGAACGCGGATCAGGCGGCTGACTTGTATGCCTACCGCTTCCCATAAACGCCTTACTTCACGATTACGGCCTTCCGTTAAAGTAACATTAAACCATTGATTCATGCCTTCTCCGCCACGAAACTTCAGTGTCTTAAAATTAGCTTCACCATCTTCAAGTTGAACACCTTTGGTTAATTGCCGAATTTTAGCATGATTAATTTCACCAAAAACACGAACTGCATATTCACGTTCAACCTCATGACGAGGATGCATCAAACGATTAGCCAGTTCCCCATCTGTGGTAAATAATAATAAACCACAGGTATTTACATCCAAGCGACCTATCGCAATCCAGCGAGAGCCGGTTAATTTAGGTAAGCGATCAAATACGGTTGGACGTCCTTCTGGATCATGATGAGTACATAATTCACCTGCCGGCTTATAATATGCCAAGATCCGACAAACTGTTTTCTCCGCTTCTTTAATTTTTAAAAGGTGACCATTTAAGCGAATTTTAGTGTTAGATTTAACTTCTATTCGGTCACCCAAGGTCGCTAATTGACCATCAACACTGATCCTACCGGATTGAATAAAACTTTCTATTTCCCTGCGCGATCCATAACCACAACGAGCAAGTACTTTTTGTAACTTTTCACTTTGCTGCTTTTTAACGCTCATAGCGTGAACCTCTTGTGTCGCCTTCACAGGCGTCATAATTATAAAAATAACTAAAAATAACTATAGCTAAGCGACTTAATTTTGATTACACCATATTGAGTTCGAACAAAATATCTGTGTCGCATCCGAGCGCTCTTTTTTTGCATTTAGCTTGTGCCCATTTATGTTCAATTGGATTAAGATCTGGCGAATAGGTACGCAAATATTCCATTATATGCCCGGCATCG
>NZ_CACTIE010000113.1 GCF_902713415.1 Arsenophonus endosymbiont of Bemisia tabaci Q2 | reverse complement strand
ATGTTGCTTTAACAAATCGCGCTGTAAACCTCGGCCAAATTGAGCGGTGCTAAAACATTCCCCCAAAACAACAAACCAACAAACCAACCAACGAACAAAAAAGACAACTTTTTAGCGGCACATTCAAATTATGTCAAGCATAGTCTTATTTATGCGCTACAAACTTGAAAATAAAAGGAGAAATTGGGATTGCAGTTCTCCTTTTATTTTTAACTGATTAATAACAAAAATAGTAATAGGCTGGGTTATTTTTCTTCTTTACTATTGCGGGCAGGGTGGCCAAAATCATTTTCATCACAATGATCTTTTTTGGAGCAATGTCCATATAGATAGAGACTGTGATTAGAAAGCTTGATGCCATGACGTTCCGCAATATTTTTTTGTCTTGTCTCAATGGATTCATCACTGAATTCAATGACTTTACCACAATCTAAGCAAATTAAGTGATCATGGTGATGTTGTTGTGTCAACTCAAAAACCGATTTACCGCCTTCAAAATTATGGCGAGTAACAATACCCGCGTCATCAAATTGGTTTAGAACACGATAAACCGTTGCGAGGCCAATTTCTTCCCCCATATCAATGAGTTTTTTATAGAGATCTTCCGCACTGACATGATGGCATTCAGGCTCTTGTAATACCTCTAAAATTTTTAAACGTGGAAGCGTTACTTTAAGCCCTGCATTCTTCAATGCTTTATTGTTGTCGGTCATGCGGATCCTACCTTGTTGCATTAGCAGTGAATTCAATAATATCAAAACATCGTTAACAGTAGTATACTGTTTATTTTAAACTAATTTTACAATTATATATGTCATAATATCATTACAAAATTTGCAGGAATTATCATATAAAAAATATTGACAGCTATCAATCAATAATAGCTTGTAAATTTAGCTCTTCGGATATTTGTTTTACCCAGCTTTCCACTCGCTCAGCGGTTAGTTCTGGTTGCCTGTCTTCATCAATGGCAAGGCCAATAAAGTTAGAGTCATCAGCGAGCCCTTTTGATGCTTCGAAGTGGTAACCTTCTGTTGGCCAATGGCCAACAATGATAGCACCATTAGGTTCAATAATCTCTTTCACAGTACCCATAGCATCACAGAAATATTCCGCATAATCTTCTTGATCGCCACAACCAAAAATAGCTACTAGCTTATTGATAAAATCAATTTCTTTTAATGTCGGAAAGAAGTCATCCCAATCACACTGTGCTTCACCATAATACCAAGTAGGAATACCGAATAGTAAAATATCAAATGCTTCAATATCCTCTTTACTGCTTTTAGCAATATCATGAATTTCAGTAATATCAGCGCCGCCAAGGGTTTCTTGGATCATTTTGGCAATATTTTCTGTATTGCCAGTATCACTGCCGAAGAAGATACCTATGATTGCCATAAAGCAAGTAAACCTCTTAATTTTAATTTGAGTTGTTTTCTTATCTTATCTTATCGTTTCTTATCGTTATTAACAGTAGTAATCGCAAAGATAATAACGATTGATTAATAAATAATTAAATAACCGTTATTTTGACGAAAATAACGGTATAATTCTGTCAATTTTGTGTGTTTTAGGAAAAATAAACCAGTAAAATTGCAATTCATCGGTTTTTCTTTGCTAATTGTGTCAGCAATATTTGTTCTATTAATTTACTACGGCTTATTTTTTGTGCTTGAGCTAGCATATTTAATGCCGCAACAGCACGCTCATTGATTTTTAGTTCAACAAGGCGTAAACCTTTGCTTTTATCACGTTTTAACTGATTACGTTTATTAATTTTTAATTGTTCATGTCGAGATAAAGGATTGGTTTTTGGACGCCCTGGTCTAGATTCATCGGCGAATAAATCCCGGGTTGTGCGATCAGTCTGCTCTTTTGCCATAAATTTAAATGTTGATGGAAATTTGCTAGTTACTTAGACCAATCATACCCTAGCATGATAACTATCGCTACTATAGCTAAGCGACTTAATTTTGATGACATTATTTATATGAGTTATTCAATTGATTTTAGACGTAAAGTGATATTTACGATGGAAGAAGAAGGGTTGAGTATCCAAGAAACAGCGAAGCAATTTCGTATTGGCTCTGCATCTGTATCGCGTTGGATTAATCAAATATAGCTAATCGTCTTAATCTTGATTACAAAATATATTTTTTTCTCCAATATAAATTTACTGATATAGAGTAATTACTTGTAATCATTTTAAAGTCGCCAAGCTATACCCTGCGGACTCACGGCTATTCCCCGAAAGATCAACGGTGTGTTTGTCGCAAGAACTGCGGAGCTAAAGCAAGAACAAATGTTATCGGGGCTTTATTGGGCACAACGCTGTTTGCTATCGGATTATTTGATATCAATATTAACAGCGATGTTTTCTATGCATGGGTCACCCAAGTCCTTATCCCAGTACTTCCTAAAAACAGTGTAATCATGATGGATAATGCAACTTTTCACAAGAAACAGAGTATTCAACAAGTCATCATCGATGCGGGGCATATGGTGGAATATTGGCCTACCTATTCGCGAGATCTTAATCCAATTGAACATAAATGGGCACAAGCTAAATGCAAAAAAAGAGCGCTCGGATGCGACACAGATATTTTGTTCACACTCAATATGGTGTAATCAAAATTAAGTCGCTTAGCTATACCTTTAATGATATGGTACAGTTTTATTCTTCAAAGCAGCGTAAAGTTAAATCCGATAATTTGACAGAGTAATAGCTGAAAGTCTTGATGTTAAGGGTCAAGGTGTTGCGCATTATCAAGATCAAGGAAAAATAATTTTTATTACTGATTTACTTCCTGGTGAGCAAGCACAAATTCAATTTACAGAAAAGAAAAGGCAATTTGCCAAGGCAAAAGTGAGCAAACGATTGACTGATAGTTTTGATCTGGTGGCGCTTTTTTGTCGTCATTTTGGCATCTGTGGTGGTTGTCAACAACAACATGTGACGCCTGCTCTTCAACGTGCTGCGAAAATCAGTAGGTTAGAATATTTATTTCAACGTGAAACGGGCAGTGCGGTAAAATCATTGCCAGTTATTGCCGGTAGTGAGTATGGATATCGCCGTAGAGCGCGGTTTGGTCTTCAATACCAGCATGCAGAGCGTCGTTTACGCATGGGTTTTCGTCAGAGCCAATCAAATGTGTTAGTAGAACTGAAAATGTGTCCTGTTTTACAGCCAGAACTAGAAAAATTATTACTTCGTCTTGCTGACTGTTTAAACAAATTGGCAGCAGTTAAACATTTAGGTCATGTTGAGCTTGTTAATGCAGATAACGGCGTGAATGTTATTTTGGGTCATCTTAAGCCGTTAGCTACTAATGATAAAATATTATTAATTGCTTTTGCCAGGCACTATAATCTCAATGTTTATTTGGTTGATAATAGTGCCAATCGGCTTAAACTTGTTAGTTTGGCAAGTAATGATAGTGAGCCTTATTATTCTATTAAGAATGTGAAATTGACATTTGATCCACAGAATTTTATTCAAGTAAATCCTGAAATTAATAAAAAAATGGTTGCTCAAGCGTTGGATTGGTTAGCGCTTGAGCCGCAAGATAGGGTTTTGGATCTATTTTCTGGCATGGGTAATTTTACCTTACCTATTGCAGGTCATGTTAATGCTGCTGTTGGTGTTGAAGGCGTCGCTGAATTGGTGGTGCAAGGACGGTTTAACGCTAGTTTAAATCAATTAACCAACGTTGAGTTTTATCAATCTGATCTCGAGCTTAACATAGACTGTCAACCTTGGGCAAAAATGGGCTTTAATAAAATCTTATTAGATCCTGCACGCGCCGGTGCTATGGGCGTAATGCCACATATTACCAAATTTAAACCACAACGGGTGGTCTATATCTCCTGTAACCCAACGACATTAGTAAAAGATAGTCAACAATTACTTACAGCCGGTTATCAACTTATGAGTGTCAGGATGTTAGATATGTTCCCGCATACTAGTCATCTAGAGTCTATGGCACTTTTTTGTCGCGATTTAAGCAAATAGGCAAGGAAAGATTATGGTTGCAATTAGAAGCGCTCATTTGACATCTGCAGGAGAATTTGCCGTTGATAAGTGGGTTGCCAGTCTCAAACTTACCAACAATGACTCAGAACAAAAGTTAATTGAACTTTGGCATTACTGCTATAGCAAAGTTCAGCAACATGAACATCGTCAATTACTGCTATGGCGTGGCATCGAGATGGGAGAAATCCTGTCAACATTAAGCATGGATTTCGATAGTCTGCGTGCGGCAATGCTGTTTCCCTTAGTTGATGCTAAAATTGTCACTAAGGAAATTATTAATATTGAATTTGGTAAATCGATTCACGGATTGGTTAAAGGTGTGATGGAGATGGACGCCATTCGCCAATTGAATGCTAGCAAATTAGACGAAAAAAGTTCTACTCAGGTAGATAATATTCGTCGAATGTTGCTCGCTATGGTGGAAGATTTTCGTTGCGTGGTGATTAAGATCGCAGAACGTATTGCCCATTTACGCGAGGTAAGAGAACGCTCTGAAGAAGAAAGAGTCTTAGCAGCAAAAGAGTGCTTAAATATATATGCGCCTTTGGCCAACCGTTTAGGCATTGGGCAATTGAAATGGGAGCTAGAAGATTTCTGTTTTCATTATTTACACCCGGATGAATATAAAAAGATTGCTCAATTACTCCATGAACGTCGTATCGATCGTGAACGCTATATTGATGATTTTGTTTCGTCACTGCGACATTTTATGGTACAGGAAAGTATTACCGCAGAAATTTATGGCCGCCCGAAACATATATATAGCATCTGGCGGAAGATGCAAAAAAAATACCTGGCCTTTGATGAACTGTTTGATGTGCGCGCTGTGCGTATTATCGTTGAACGTTTACAGGATTGTTACGCTGCATTAGGTATTGTGCACACTCATTTTTGCCATTTACCTGATGAATTCGATGATTATGTTGCTAACCCTAAACCGAATGGCTATCAATCCATTCATACTGTGGTGTTAGGGCCAAATGGTAAACCGATTGAAGTACAAATCCGGAGCAGCCAAATGCACAAAAATGCTGAATTAGGTATTGCCGCCCATTGGAAATATAAAGAAGGTGCAGTAATAACAGGCAAAGGCAGGAGCTATGAAAATCGTATTGTTTGGTTAAGAAAATTGATAGCCTGGCAGGAAGAGATGGCTGATTCAGGGGAAATGCTTGATGAGGTTCGTAGCCAAGCTTTTGATGATCGCGTGTATGTTTTTACACCTAAAGGTGATGTCACTGATTTGCCTGCTGGGTCAACCCCACTTGATTTTGCCTACCATATTCATAGTGATGTCGGTCATCGCTGTATTGGCGCTAAGATCAGCGGCCGGATTGTTCCTTTTAGTTATCACTTACAGATGGGAGATCAAATTGAAATTATTACGCAAAAATATTCCAATCCTAGGCGTGACTGGCTCAATCCAAATTTAGGCTATGTTACGACAAACCGCGGTCGCGCTAAGATCCACAATTGGTTTCGTAAGCAGGATCGTGATAAGAATATCCAGGCAGGGCGACAAATATTAGATAACGAACTTAATCAACTGACGATAAGTATAAAAGAGGCGGAAAAGTTGTTATTAACCCGCTACAACGTTAACTTATTGGATGAAGTGCTGGCAGGTATTGGTATTGGTGATATTCGTATTAATCAACTAGTAAATTTTTTACAGAATAAGTTTAGCCAAACCACTGCCGAAGAACCAGACCGCGCCGCGTTAAAAACACTGGAAGCTAAAATATCCTCTATCCGCTTGCCAGTGAAAGATAGCGGTAGAATTGTGGTAGAAGGGGTTGGCAACTTGATGCACCACATTGCTCGTTGCTGTCAGCCAATTCCTGGTGATGATATTGTTGGTTTTATTACTAAAGGTCGAGGTATTTCGATCCATTGTATCGATTGTGAGCAACTGATCGAGCTGCAATTGCATGCACCAGAAAGAATTGTCCATGCTATTTGGGGTGAAAACTACGCTAGTGGTTATTCATTAGGAATGAGAATTATTGCTAATGATCGTAGTGGGTTATTAAGAGATATTACGACTATTCTTTCTAATGAAAAAGTAAATGTTTTAAGTGTTAGTAGTCGTAGTGATGTTAAACAACAATTGGCGACTATCGATTTAAATATTGAAATCGATCACTTACCTGTTTTAGGTCTTATTTTAACGAAATTAAATCAACTTCCTGATGTATTTGAGGCTAAACGTTATATTAAGTCGTAACTATAACATCATGTTTTAGTAAGTGGCGCATTGATAGGTTTTTGAACTTTATTAACTTCGGATAGAAATAATATGCAAACGGACTCAGCTGCAATAGAACAATTGTTATTGATTATGAATCAGTTACGTAATCCTGAACATGGTTGTAGATAGGATAAAGTGCAATCTTTTGCCACAATAGCGCCTTATACGCTGGAGGAAACTTATGAAGTTGTTGATGCTATTGAACGACAAGATTTTGCTGCTTTAAAAGAAGAATTGGGTGATTTACTGTTTCATATTGTCTTTTATGCCCAGATTGAAAAAGAACAAAAATTATTCGATTTTAATGAAATCTGCCAAATCGTCAGTCAAAAGTTAATATCACGTCATCCTCATATTTTTGCTAGAAAATCGATTATTAATGGCGATAAAGCAATATATGATTGGAAAAAAATAAAGTCAAAGAACGGGCCGCAAAAAATCAGCATTCAGTTTTAGATGATATTCCACAAGTACTGCCGGCATTAATGAAAGCCAACAAAATGCAAAACGCTGTGCGGCTGTCGGTTTGGCTTGGGACAAATTTTCCCCGGTATTAGCCAAAGTTCATGAAGAAATTGAAGAGGTTTTGGCAGAAATAAATAAGCCTGAACCGAGCCAATCACATATTGAAGAAGAAATTGGTGATTTACTTTTTGCGGTGGTTAATTTATCGCGCCATCTTTGGCCATGAACCTGAATTAGCATTACAAAAAGCGTGTCGTAAATTTGAACACCGTTTTCGCCGAGTAGAAAAACTGATCTTAAACAAAGGCGGTTCATTAGAAAATGCTACACTAGATGAAATGGAAAAACTTTGGCAACAAATTAAAAAAGAGTGATTATTATTTTTAGCTGAATGGATTCAGTATTAGTTAGGATGTTATAATGGAGCAGCTATTTATTGACAGGAATTTGAAAAAGCTAATTCTTGATATTGAAAGATTATTGATGAAAGTTAACCTTAATAGGTTTAGAACATTTGTAGCAGATTTAAGGTTAGGGTATACTGCTTTCCCGTCCTGTTGTATTCATCGTCTTTTACACCTAAATTTTCAGGTTTAGCATGAAAACAAATTATATTTTTGTAACCGGCGGGGTAGTATCCTCTCTGGGCAAAGGCATTGCCGCAGCTTCTTTGGCTGCTATACTTGAAGCGCGTGGACTGAATGTTACTATTATGAAACTGGATCCTTATATTAATGTTGATCCAGGCACGATGAGCCCAATCCAACATGGAGAAGTTTATGTCACCGAAGATGGTGCAGAAACTGATCTTGATCTGGGCCATTATGAACGTTTTATTCGTACTAAAATGACACGCCGTAATAATTTCACAACCGGTCGCGTATACTCTGAAGTATTGCGTAAAGAGCGTCGTGGTGATTATTTGGGCGAAACTATTCAAGTTATTCCTCATATTACTGATGAGATCAAAAACCGGATTATTCGTGGCGGAGAAGGCCACGATATCGTTTTGGTTGAAGTTGGTGCCACAGTCGGCGATATTGAATCTTTACCTTTTTTGGAAGCAATTCGTCAATTAGCGGTTGATGTTGGTCGTAAACACACTCTTTTCCTGCATCTTACTTTAGTGCCTTATTTACCTGCTGCAGGTGAAGTTAAAACCAAACCAACTCAACATTCAGTAAAAGAACTTCTTTCTATTGGTATTCAGCCAGACGTGCTAATTTGCCGTTCAGATAGGGTTATTCCAGTTAATGAACGGGCAAAAATTGCGCTTTTCTGCAATGTACCGAAAGAAGCAGTTATTTCATTAGAAGATGTTGATTCAATTTATAAAATTCCTGCATTATTGAAATCTCAGCAGCTAGATGATTATATTTGTAAGAAATTTCAACTTACCTGCCCAGCAGCTGATTTGTCTGAATGGGAACAGGTTATTGATGCGCAAGCCAATCCGGTAGGTAAGGTAACTATTGGCATGGTAGGTAAATATATAGAGTTACCTGATGCTTATAAATCAGTTATTGAAGCGTTAAAACATGGCGGTTTAAAAAATCGTTTAACAGTGAATATCAAACTGATTGATTCTGAAGATATTGAAGCGCGTGGTACCGAACTATTAAAAGAACTTGATGCTATCCTGGTTCCAGGTGGTTTTGGTGAACGAGGTGTCGAAGGGAAAATTATGGCAGCTCGTTACGCACGTGAAAATAATATTCCTTATTTCGGTATTTGCCTGGGAATGCAAGTTGCTCTGATTGAATATGCCCGTCATGTTGCTGGTATGGAAGGGGCAAACTCAACAGAATTTGCGCCAGATTGTTCATATCCGGTTGTTGCCTTAATTACGGAATGGTCTGATGACAGTGGTAGTATTAAAGTTCGTAATGAGAAGAGCGATCTTGGCGGTACGATGCGAGTAGGTAGCCAATTATGCCGTTTAGAGAAAAATAGTAAAGTCTGTCAGTTGTACAATAGCGACAAAATTATGGAGCGGCATCGCCACCGTTATGAACTCAATGGTAAGCTTTTGGCGCGTATTGAAGAAGCGGGTTTACGTATTGCAGGACGCTCAGCGGACAATAAGCTGGTGGAAATTATCGAGGATCCTAACCATCCTTGGTTTGTCGCTTGTCAGTTTCATCCTGAATTTACTTCGACACCAAGGGATGGCCATCCGTTATTTGCTGGTTTTATCAAAGCCGCAAAGGAATATCAGCAAGGTCAGCTGAAAAGAGATATGGGCTAAATGGTATTAATTTGTTACCATTGGGTGAAATTTAACTTGTACTGAGGAAAATTTAATGTCCAAAATCGTTAAAGTCATCGGGCGTGAAATCATCGACTCCCGTGGTAATCCGACTGTTGAAGCAGAGGTTCATTTAGAAGGCGGATTTGTTGGTTTAGCAGCGGCACCATCTGGTGCATCGACCGGTTCACGAGAAGCATTAGAGCTACGTGATGGTGATAAAGATCGCTTTTTAGGTAAAGGTGTTTTGAAGGCAGTTGCAGCAGTAAATGGCCCAATTGCTGATGAATTGATCGACCAGGATGCAAAAAATCAGGCTAATATCGATAAAATCATGATCGAATTAGACGGTACAGAAAATAAATCTAAATTCGGTGCTAATGCGATTTTGGCTGTTTCACTGGCTAATGCAAAAGCGGCTGCGGCAGCGAAAGGTATGCCTTTGTATGAGCATATTGCTGAATTGAATGGCACGCCGGGTAAATTCTCTATGCCTTTACCAATGATGAATATTATCAATGGTGGCGAACATGCGGATAACAATCTTGATATTCAAGAGTTTATGATCCAGCCAGTGGGTGCAAAAAGCTTGAAAGAAGCAGTTCGGATGGGATCAGAGGTTTTTCACCACTTGGCAAAAGTGTTAAAAGCCAAAGGGATGAATACAGCGGTCGGCGATGAAGGTGGCTATGCACCAAATTTAGAATCTAATGCCGCAGCTTTAGCCTCAATTAAAGACGCCGTTGAAGCAGCAGGCTATGAGTTAGGTAAAGATATTACTTTAGCAATGGATTGTGCCGCCTCAGAATTTTACAACCAGGAAACGGGTAATTATGAGCTGAAAGGTGAAGGTAAAACTTTTACTTCACAAGAATTTAGCCACTATCTAGAAGAATTAACCAAACAATATCCTATGGTTTCTATTGAAGATGGTCTTAATGAGTCAGATTGGGATGGTTTCGCCTACCAGACTAAAGTGTTAGGAGACAAAATTCAGTTAGTTGGTGATGATTTATTCGTTACTAATACCAAGATTTTGCAAGAAGGCATTGAAAAAGGAATTGCTAATTCTATTTTAATTAAATTCAATCAGATTGGTAGCTTAACCGAAACTTTAGCAGCAATTAAGATGGCAAAAGATGCGGGTTACACTGCGGTTATCTCACATCGTTCAGGTGAAACTGAAGACGCTACAATTGCAGATTTGGCAGTAGGAACAGCAGCGGGCCAGATCAAAACAGGTTCAATGAGCCGTTCTGATCGAGTTGCTAAATATAATCAATTAATGCGTATTGAAGAAGTCTTACGTGAAAAAGCGCCTTTTAATGGTCTAAAAGAAGTTAAAGGCCAGGCTTAAATTTACTGTTATTGATTAATCATATATTAAAGGCGAGAGACTTATTGTTATCTCGCCTTTTTTATTAATAGTTAATAGTCCTTGGATTTCTTTTATGCTTTTATTGTGCCTTAATAAGGCAACTGTTTATTAATATTATCAATTTATCGATCATGGTTGCCGGCCAAGAATTAGCGATCCTGAATTTTCAAATAGACTATCACCGCGTAGGGAAAAATTTTGTGCGATCAGCGAGCCGTTTAATTAGATATTATTATTTTTGCATGAATAACTATTACTACATTGATAAGGGTGGCTTTCCAGAATAATATTTTGCCCTTTGACAGTAAGTCTGCTAGCTAAGTTTAAGCTGACTATGGTGTAAATAAGTTAGATTAGTATCCGGTTTGATTAGGTGCTTAAGTTTAATGTTAGCTTGGCGCAGGCTATAAGATATTGCGCCACTTGCGGTAAGGTAGTGTTGTTGTGCAGCCTCCAGGGTTATATTATTGTTGACGATAATTTTATCGGCAAAAAGATTAACTTTAGCAATATTAATTTTAGCCTCAATATTCGCCAGATTGTTGATGGACAAAGAATTTTCTCTATCATCAGTTAAATTAATGCTGCTACCTATTGTGGTAATGAATTTTAGACTTTTCAGCTGTTGTAATGTTTTTTTTCGCTAGTATTTCCAGTTTACCTGCGATAAGCGACAGACTTTTGACATTATCTGTTTTAGCATTTTTCGAACTGATCCCATTAGGATTGGCAATAATCAAATCTGCAATAATTCCTTTAATGCCGATGGTGCCTTGTAGATTAGAGTGCTTATCGGTAGTAATTTCTGGGCTAATAATCTTAGCCGCTGGATTGTCTAGTATTGGATTTGATTGGATATCATTATTAAAGCTAATGCCACTTTGAGTGAAAGGAAGTTCAGAAAATGTATTATATGAAATGCCATTTTCTAGTGGTTTTGCAATATCAACAGTAGAAATATTGACATAAATAAATTTATTAGCAGTATAGCTAAG
>NZ_CACTIE010000112.1 GCF_902713415.1 Arsenophonus endosymbiont of Bemisia tabaci Q2 | reverse complement strand
ATACCCCGCGGACTCACGGCTATTCCCAGAAAGGTCAACGGTGTGTTGGTCTCAAGAACTGAGGAGCTAAAGGAAAAACAAATGTTATCGGCGCTTTATTGGGCACAACGCTATTTGCTATCGGATTATTTGATATCAATATTAACAGCGATGTTTTCTATGCATGGGTCACCCAAGTCCTTATCCCAGTACTTCCTAAAAACAGTGTAATCATGATGGATAATGCAACTTTTCACAAGAAACAGAGTATTCAACAAGTCATCATCGATGCGGGGCATATGGTGGAATATTTGCCTACCTATTCGCAAGATCTTAATCCAATTGAACATAAATGGGCACAAGCTAAATGCAAAAAAAGAGCGCTCGGATGCGACACAGATATTTTGTTCGCACTCAATATGGGGTGTAATCAAAATTAAGTCGCTTAGCTATATCAATTCGGCTATCACCATGTAACACCATTTTGTGTGGTTGCTTTTCTGCCATTGGCATTATCATTTTTTTCTCCTACCAAACTGGTAAACGCAATCATATTTAATAATGATATCAATAGTATAATGTTCAAATATCGATATAAAAAGCGCTGAGTTAATTGCATATTTATTATAGCTAAGCGTTTTAATTTTGATTACAAAATATATGTTTTTCTCTAATATAAATTTACTGATATAGAGTAATTACTTGTAATCATTTTAAAGTCGCCCAGCGATAATATTTATTGTAGAGTGGTGTTAAAAGTGCTAAAGCTTCGTCATAAGAGTGTAACGGGTAACTAATATTTTCATTTGCATAGAGTGAATCCAGGAAATGAATATGTTGTTTTTCGATAGTCGAAAGTGGGGAAGAAGCTCTTTGGGTATCGGATTAATAATTAGGTAATGGATTAAAGTTTATTTTATTGATGGAGAACATAACTTTCCTACGTTTAAGCCGTTAACTTTAACCATATTGCAAGGAAGTAATCAATTTTAAAAAGTGACGGGTTAGTCAAAATAAATTAAGTGATGTACCTAATTCATGTAATATTTATTTGCTTTAAAATTAATTAAATAACTCGATTAATAAATAAATTATTTAAAATCAAAAATCTAAATTTGATCATAGTATAGCTAAGCGACTTAATTTTGATGACATTATTTACATGAGCTATTCAATTGATTTTAGACGTAAAATGATATTTATGATGGAAGAAGAAGGGTTGAGTATCCGAGAAACAGCGAAGCAATTTCGGATTGGCTCTGCATCTGTATCGCGTTGGATTAATCAAATCGAGCCAAAAGCATCGACTACGCGTCAGCGAAAAATCGATAAATCCGAGTTGATAAAAGATGTTGAACAATATCCAGATGCTTACCAAAAAGAGCGTGCAAAGCGTTTTGGCGTTTGTCATAAGGCTATTTGGCAAGCTCTCAAAAAAATGGGATTGACCTATAAAAAAAACTCTACGTCATCCGAAAGCCGACGAAAACACTCGACAAACGTTTCAACAAAAAAACAGTATGAAAAGAAGGCAAGCATATTGTTTTTATTGATGAAAGTGGTTTTTTACACGATACCCCGCGGACTCACCGCTATTCCCAGAAAGGTCAACGGTGTGTTGGTCTCAAGAACTGAGGAGCTAAAGAAAGAACAAATGTTATCGGCGCTTTATTGGGCACAACGCTGTTTGCTATCGGATTATTTGATATCAATATTAACAGCGATGTTTTCTATGCATGGGTCACCCAAGTCCTTATCCCAGTCCTTCCTAAAAACAGTGTAATCATGATGGATAATGCAACTTTTCACAAGAAACAGAGTATTCAACAAGTCATCATCGATGGGGGGCATATGGTGGAATATTTGCCTACCTATTCGCCAGATCTTAATCCAATTGAACATAAATGGGCACAAGCTAAATGTAAAAAAAGAGCGCTCGGATGCGACACAGATATTTTGTTCGCACTGAATATGGTGTAATCAAAATTAAGTCGATTAGCTATAGTTCTTTTGCTAACTGCCAAAGTTTTTTCCGTGTTTCATGTAATGCTCTTCCAGCAGCAGCAATATTTTTTCCTGATTTTTCAATTGATCAAGTAAATGATTTTTCTCAGATTACTGCTGTTTAACACTTTTCTCTTTTTCTGCAATATTTGATAACAGATCTTTCAGTTTTACTTTATTGTCACTGATGGGATTAGTTGTGGTATAGCTGGACGACTTTAAAATGATTACAAGTAATTACTGTATATCAGTAAATTTATATTTAAGAAAAACATATATTTTGTAATCAAAATTAAGACGCTTAGCTATATTTCATTTAATATTTGCATACACCACTGTTCTATTCGTTCATCCGTTTGTTCAAATTGGTTGGTTTCATCGAGCGCTAGTCCGACAAATTGGCTACCACCAGTGGTTAATGGTTTAAGGCTACTAAAGGTATATCCTGTTGTAGGCCAAAAGCCGACAAATTTTACATCCATCTGTAATAGCTGCTCATAAAGCATACCTAGTGAGTCAAGAAACCAGTCGCTATAATCGATTTGATCGCCTAAACCATATAGGGATACAATTTTGCCAGCTAAATTTAACGAACAGAGTTGATCCGAAATTGCTTGCCAGTCTTCTTGTAGTTCGCCGAAATCCTAGGTAGGAATACCTAAAATCAGAATTTGGTAATTTTCCATTAATTGCGGCGAAATATCTTTAAGATTATGTAAATCAACTAATTCTTAACCTAGATTATACTGGATTTTTTCTGCAACCATTTCGGTGTAGCAGGTACCGGAACTATAAAAAAGACCGATTTTCATTTTGCGAGTAATAATAGAATATTATAGCAGAAAAACATTAAAAAATATTATAATTCAGTTAATTAAGGTTAATTTATCGGTTGAATTATAAGCCATATTATTTCATTAACCTTAATGTAAGATGACTGTTTTTTGATATGCCTCATATTATCATGAATAAAGATAGAAAATAATTATTTTTAACCTATCCTCTAATTAATCCTTCCAATTTCTACGCCTTATTTGTTCATTCTATTCTTGTTAGATAGAGACTTTCCCTGGTGTTGTGTTTGATATGTTTGCCAGTTAAAACTGGCTTTTTTATGCTATTTTCTATTTTTTATAATATTTAATCTTATTTTTTCAGATAATGGGATAAAAAACCAGATCTTAATTAGTCTAAAAGATAAATGTCGCGATCTGGTTTTAAGTTAATTTGCTAAAAAATTATCACATGGCAAGATATTATATTATTAGTGATCATGTTTAGCTCTTATTTATTGTAAACGTTTTTGTAATGTACTAATTGCTCGGCGTACATTAGGTAATGTACCAATATTTATCCATTTATTACTAGTTTGATGGCATCCTTGCGGTGTGCCTGTTTCGATTAACAGTGAACGCATGTCTTTTGGTTTAATAACCTCACCAATATTCTGTTTATACCATGATTGGATCGCCACAACAGCGGAAGCGACAATCGGCGTAGCAGATGATGTCCCGGAAAAAGTATGGGTATAATTATTATGCTCAACCGGTATTGTAGAGATCGTTATAGCCGGTTGTGACAACATTTAGCCCCCATCCTTGCACATGTATCATGCTACCATAAGTTCTGAAATCAGTGGGGATCAAGTATTTTTATCACCTGCACCAACACGAATTGCACCGTTATCAGCATCGTCATTACGATTTCTATATTCACTATATAATTTATGATCTAAATCTTCAGGGCCATTGCCAGCAGCCATAATGACAATAATGCCGGCATCAGTGGCTTCTTTTGTAATATCCCAAACCGCTTTTTGGTAATCGGCTGGGACATATCTATTAGGTGGTCCCATGGATTGTAATTCATAAATAAATACGTCTCCCGCTCTTAAGTATTTTAATGCTTTAGCAATTCCATTAACTCGTCCTGCTGGCGCTTCTGAAACACCATAAAAAGTATCTGCTCCATGCACTAATCCTTTTATACCCAATCCCATATCTTTGGGATACATTATTCCAGCAACTGCGGTGCCATCTTCATTTTTAAGTGGATACTCAGGTGATAGATTTATAAAACTTTTTCTTTGTAAATTATAGCTAAGAGACTTAATTTTGATGACATTATTTATATGAGCTATTCAATTGATTTTAGACGTAAAGTGATATTTACGATGGAGGAAGAAGGATTGAGTATCCGAGAAACCAGGAAGCAATTTCGGATTGGCTCTGCATCTGTATCGCGTTGGATTAATCAAATAGAGCCAAAAGCATCGACTACGCGTCAGCGAAAAATCGATAAATCCGAGTTGATAAAAGATGTTGAACAATATCCAGATGCTGACCAAAAGAGCGTGCAGAGCGTTTTGGCGTTTATCAGAAGGCCAT
>NZ_CACTIE010000111.1 GCF_902713415.1 Arsenophonus endosymbiont of Bemisia tabaci Q2 | reverse complement strand
TACAAGTAATTACTCTATATCAGTAAATTTATATTGGAGAAAAACATATATTTTGTAATCAAAATTAAGTCGCTTAGCTATAGATTCATCACTGTTACTCATTTCATCTATTACTACATATGAATTATAATTAAACAGGCGGTTAAATTTAAATCTCTGCTTTTGTGAGCTGGGATTGATAAAAATTTTCTGTTCTGGATGCGATTGATTATAAAAGCGATAGTCAGGTAAGATTTTTATATGATCGGTCCAGTTGTAACGTTGAATAACATACCGATCAACGCCATTACCCCCCGTTAGCATACCCCTTTGTTAATAACAGGGTATCATTACTGTCCTTACCATATAAAATTACATTCCCATTTCCACCTGCTAAAATATTATCTTTATAGCTAAGCGACTTAATTTTGATTACAAAATATATGTTTTTCTCCAATATAAATTTACTGATATAGAGTAATTACTTGTAATTATTTTAAAGTCGCCCAGCTATAGCATTAGCATTAGCATTAGCATTAGCATTAGCATTAGCATTAGCATTAGCAATGATAATATTATGTGCTGTATTCGGCCCACTAGCATTTTCTAAATTATTAATAGATGCAACAAGTTGTAAAGTATTGTTACTACTGCTAACAAAACTTCTTATTCTATAATGAGAATAGTCAAAAGTGCGAAAAGGTCGCGTTAAATATTTTAGGGTACTATTTTCTAAATCAATATAAGAACCGCGAAAACTGGTTTTGTTATGTTTATTTTATAAATAGAAAAATCTGGCTTTATAAGACCAATATTTTTTTGAATAGGTAATGTATTAATAATAATACTATCATTACCATCTTTACCGTAAAGATATTTTATTTTATTAATTTCAAATTGCTTATTATTAAAGATAAAAATATCATCGCTATTCCCCCAAACAAATATTTTTTACCATCATATATTTCAAATCGGTTGGCTACATCCTTCAATCCAATAATAATATCATCGCCATTAGCTGTATTAAAATTTATGCCAGAAATATAAGCCTTGTTATAGGTATTTCTAAAAAAACTTTCAGCATAATCATAGGAGTGTGTTAATCTAGGCGACAATGATATTGTATAAATGACCATTGATTTTTGACTATTCGATGTAAAAAATTTATTCCTATTAGAGTAAGTGTCAGAAAAATCTAAAAATATATTATCTGTATTTTCCTTTAATAAGATCGTTTCATTAGTCGCGATTTGTGAATGTGGAATATATTTTTTAATTTTGACATGTTCAATATCATAACGATCTGTAAATTGCTGTAAAATTAATCTGATTTCTTGTTCGGAAAAACGTCTTTTATTCTGCTCTATCTCATGATTAATCAGTTCATTTATCCATAAGGTGATGGCTGAATTTGAAAATATATTGAGATGTTTTGCTATCATATGATGTTCAATGTCTTGATAGACCAGATATTTATTTTTCTCTTTATCTATTAAATGAAAATAAGGTAACTCTTCTGCTTGCTGCATTTATTCAATATAAAAATATAAAGTATAACCAAATGGTTGTAATTGAAATTGATTGCGCTGTTTTTCAAATAATGCTTTTTTAAAACTATCTTCTACCTGATATTGCTGTAATTTATTTTGTATCGCATAAGTTAGATTCAGTCCCAAAGCCGCTCTTAGACCAGTTTCAAATTCTTCCCCTGAAGTTAATTTAATTTTTTCTTTAATTTTTGCTACTGTTCGTACCGCATTATAGGCCATTCCGCCCAACATTAAACTGGCACCAAACGCAATACCAATCGGGCCTACTGCTGAACCAGCAAAAATAGCCAACGCGGTACCAAGTCCGAAACCCGCTCCCAGTACAGATAACATGCCATTGATAATGAGATCTTGACGTATAGCAGGATCTTGTTCGGTCTTTAGTTGGCTAAAACTATCATAAGCATAATAAATATCAAATCCCGCCGCCATCGCATTTTAAAAAATGACCGCCCGGCCAGTAAACGTATCTGCCATTCGATAAGAGCCAGTTATTTTATAAACGCTTTTTAATAACAGAGGTTGCAAAATATCAGTGCTAAAATTAGCTGCCGCAGTACTCCAAGCAATGGCGATATTTTTACTTATTTCAGCCCGCTGCTGATCATTCAATTCTGTAGACTGTTGCTCTGCTAACATCGTGTGGGTAGAGTTAATCAATTGAAACAGACCAATAGCCTGAGTACCATAACCAATTTTATTCATCATGCGAGCATAACGAGGCAATTTGACACTATTTTGCCGTAAACGTGGCCAAAGAGTCTTATCTGGGTTATGTTCAATAGCGGATAATCTTGCTAATAATAGTGCTGATGAAGCCAGATCCTGTTCATTAGTTATAGCTAAGCGACTTAATTTTGATGACATTATTTATATGAGCTATTCAATTGATTTTAGACGTAAAGTGATATTTACGATGGAAGAAG
>NZ_CACTIE010000110.1 GCF_902713415.1 Arsenophonus endosymbiont of Bemisia tabaci Q2 | reverse complement strand
GTATTCAACAAGTCATCATCGATGCGGGGAATATGGTGGCATATTTGCCTACCTATTCGCCAGATCTTAATCCAATTGAACATAAATGGGCACAAGCTAAATGCAAAAAAAGAGCGCTCGGATGAGACACAGATATTTTGTTCGCACTCAATATGGTGTAATCAAAATTAAGTCGCTTAGCTATAACTTACAGCCAGGTGAGTGGAAGGAGGTCGATTTTGTTTAAACTACACGTTACGGTTGCTAACGTCGTTCACGTTAAAGTTAAGTTTTTAATTGTAGAAGAAATTATTAATAATAAATCAGTCTGAAATCAACCGGCTGGACATTTAGAAGCTAACGAAACTATTTTTTCTGCCGCGACCCGGGAGCTATATGAGGAAACCGGTATTAATGCACTTCCCCAGAAATTAATAAAAATCCATCAATGGATAGCCCCTAATGGCTGTGTTTTCCTGCGGTTTCTTTTTCTGATTGAACTGGATGAGATACCTAAAACCTCACCACAAAATAATGATATCCACTAATGTTTATGGCTTACTGCTGATGAAATATTATCCAGTCCATGCCTGCGCTCGCCTTTAGTAGCAGAAAGTATCCGCTGCTTTATCACTCGAGAATTTTTCCCGTTAACATTAATCGACCCTTATTAATTTCATACCGGCTAATAGAGATTAATCCTTATGCTACTATGGTGCAACTTTCCACTGCATGTTAAAATATTTGTGTTTATGTTTACCCGCAATGAGATTTATTCATGTCAGATAGCCAGTTAAAAAAAGTCATCGTTGGTATGTCCGGTGGCGTTGACTCATCCGTATCCGCTTACCTATTGAAACAACAAGGTTATCAGGTTGCCGGTTTATTCATGAAAAACTGGGAAGAAGACGATAATGATGAGTATTGCTCAGCAGCTACCGATCTTGCCGACGCGCAATCGGTATGCGATAAACTCGATATAGAACTGCATACCGTTAATTTTTCCGCCGAATATTGGGACAATGTTTTTGCCCATTTTCTTGCTGAGTATAAAGCTGGCCGCACACCGAACCCCGATATTCTATGTAATAAGGAAATTAAATTTAAAGCCTTTCTAGAATTCGCAGCGCAAGATCTGGCAGCAGACTATATTGCCACTGGCCACTACGCTCGACGCAAAACTGTTGATGGTCGCCATCAATTATTGCGTGGTTTGGATAACAACAAAGATCAGAGCTATTTTCTTTATGTGTTGGATCAAACTCAACTAGCACAAAGTCTTTTTCCAATCGGTGAATTGGAAAAATCAGCTGTTCGCCGTATCGCTGAGGACGTTGGTTTAATTACTGCCGAAAAGAAAGACTCAACAGGAATTTGTTTTATTGGTGAACGAGAGTTTCGTGACTTCCTCGCTCGCTATCTGCCAGCTAAACCAGGTAAAATTATAACAGTTGATGGCAAAATTTTAGGTGAACATACAGGTTTAATGTATCATACGTTAGGTCAACGTAAAGGATTAGGTATTGGTGGTGTAAAAGAAGCAAACGACGATCCGTGGTATATTGTCGATAAAGATATTAAAAATAATCAGCTAATTGTTGCCCAAGGCCATAACCACCCAGGTTTGATGTCCACAGAACTTATCGTCCAACAAATCCATTGGATTAATCCACCAGCGTTAAACGAAGCCAATCAATGTACAGTTAAAACCCGTTATCGACAACCAGATATCCCCTGCACAATTAAGCCACTTAGTGACAATAAAATCGCCGTGCAATTTGACTACCCTATTGCAGCCGTTACACCTGGCCAATCAGCAGTTTTTTATCAAGGTGAAATTTGTTTAGGCGGTGGCGTCATTGAAACACGTATTCAGGAGTCAATGTGAGCAAAAATTTTTATGATATTACTCTTGCATTTTCCGGTATTTGCCAAGCATCCCGTCTAGTTCAACAATTGGCTCATGAAGGTAAAATTGACGATAATACGGCAGAAGTAATGATTAATAGCACCCTAAATATCAATCCAACATCCACATTAGCGGTTTATGGCAATAGCGAGGCAAATCTTCGTGTTGGTTTAAATACTTTACTTGCTATACTTACCGCTTCAAGTAATACGCTTTCCTCCGATTTAACCCGCTACTTATTAAGTCTCATTGGCTTAGAACGCCGACTAAGAAAAAATCTATCGGCTAGTGATGAACTTAAACGACGTATTGAATTACTTCAACAGCAAAAAAATTATTTTGAACCTATGTCCAGCGGTATTTTTAATGCGCTGGCAGGGATTTATGTAGATGTTATTAGCCCTATTGGCCCACGTATTCAGGTAACAGGTTCTCCTGACATGCTGCAAAATAGCTCGATACAAGCTAAAATACGCGCATTACTTTTTACTGGCATTCGTAGCGCCGTTCTCTGGCAACAAGTCAGTGGAAGCCGCCTACAATTAATGTTTTCGCGACAACGTTTGATCACTCAAGCAAAAGAAATTCTTGCTCATTGTTAATAAATTTGGGAGTCACTACCAATGGAATTATCTTCACTGACTGCTGTATCGCCAATTGATGGCCGCTACAGTAATAAAGTCAGTACATTACGTCCAATTTTCAGTGAATTTGGTTTACTGAAATATCGTATACAAGTAGAGGTACGCTGGCTACAAAAATTAGCAGCATGTGCTGACATTAAAGAAGTACCTGCATTTAGTGCCGAAGCAACGGCTTATCTTGAGCAAATTGTCGCTGACTTCAATGAAAATGACGCGATTCAGATCAAAGAAATTGAACAAAAAACTAACCATGATGTAAAAGCGGTTGAATATTTTCTAAAAGAAAAAATGGCAGCCATGCCTGAAATTGAAAAAGTGGCTGAATTTATTCATTTTGCCTGTACCTCTGAAGATATTAATAATCTTTCCCATGCCTTAATGCTAAAAATCGCTCGTGACCAAGTGGTTTTTCCTCAATGGCGAAAAATCATTAATAGCCTAAAAGAGATGGCGCGTCTTTATCGCGAATTGCCGCTACTATCAAGAACCCATGGTCAACCCGCGACGCCGACGACGATAGGTAAAGAGTTTGCTAATGTGGCTTATCGTATGGAGCGGCAATATCAGCAACTTGAGCAAATCGAAATTTTAGGCAAAATTAATGGTGCAGTGGGTAATTATAATGCCCATTTATCCGCTTATCCTGATATAAACTGGCATCTGTTTAGCGAACAGTTTGTTACTTCGTTAGGTATCAAATGGAATCCGTTCACAACCCAAATTGAACCCCACGACTATATTGCTGAACTCTTTAATTGTATTGCTCGTTTTAATACCATTTTGATCGATTTTGATCGAGATATCTGGGGTTATATTGCCCTTAATCATTTCAGACAAAAAACTCTCGCTGGTGAAATTGGTTCATCAACTATGCCACATAAAGTTAACCCGATTGATTTTGAAAATTCTGAAGGTAATCTTGGACTAGCCAATGCCTTATTAAATCACCTGGCAAATAAGTTACCGATTTCACGTTGGCAACGTGATCTCACTGATTCAACGGCATTACGTAATTTAGGGGTCGGTATTGGTTATGCATTGGTAGCCTATCAAGCGACATTGAAAGGCTTGAGTAAATTAGAAGTCAATGAGCAGAATTTAAAAACTGAATTGGATGCTAATTGGGAAGTGCTGGCTGAAGCTATTCAAACTGTTATGCGGCGTTATGGACTTGACAAGCCTTATGAAAAACTAAAAGCTTTAACCCGCGGCAAACACGCTACAGCAGGCGACATCAAAGCATTTATTGATAGCTTAGATTTGTCACAAGCAGAAAAAAATCATTTAAAAACAATGACGCCAGCCAACTATATTGGTTATTCAGTCAATCTGGTGGACCATTTAAAATAACATTAATAGGTGAGTAATATTGATTACTCACCCTACTTTTCGTTTAATTAGCTAATCAAACCACATAATTATTTTCTTTTCATTCAGTAATATCTTGCCGTCATCCACCTATCCTTCTAACATAGGATTTATTACTACTTTTTCTAGTAGATTTATTCAGAAATTGAGGTTGTTATGAGGATATTAATTGTAGAAAATAATGCGCTTTTACGTCACCATCTAACTGTCCAGTTAAAAGAGACCGGTCATCAAGTTGATGCAGCAGATGCTAAAAAAGCCGATTATTTTTTACAAGAGGGTAATCCCGATATTGCAATTGTTGACTTAGGATTACCCGGTGAAGATGGATTAAGTATGATCAGGCGTTGGCGGCAGGACAACATTAAATTGCCTATTCTAATATTAACCGCTCGTGAACGCTGGCAAGAAAAAGTGGTTGCCTTAAATAGTGGTGCCTATGATTATGTGACAAAACCTTTTCATCTGGAGGAGATTTTATAGCACGGGTTCAAGCATTAATGCGCCGTAACAGCGGACTTGCTTTGCAAATCGCAAATATAGCTAAGCGACTTAATTTTGATTACACCATATTGAGTGCGAACAAAATATCTGTCTCGCATCCGAGCGCTCTTTTTTTGCATTTAGCTTGTGCCCATTTATGTTCAATTGGATTAAGATCTGTCGAACAGGTAGGCAAATATTCCACCATATGCCCCGCATCGATGATGACTTGTTGAATACT
This sequence comes from Arsenophonus endosymbiont of Bemisia tabaci Q2, assembly GCF_902713415.1. Taxonomy (GTDB): domain Bacteria; phylum Pseudomonadota; class Gammaproteobacteria; order Enterobacterales; family Enterobacteriaceae; genus Arsenophonus. Next base: position 16,768 of record NZ_CACTIE010000110.1, on the reverse strand, counting down.
CTGTTTCTTGTGAAAAGTTGCATTATCCATCATGATTACACTGTTTTTAGGAAGTACTGGGATAAGGACTTGGGTGGCCCATGCATAGAAAACATCGCTGTTATAGCTGGGCGACTTTAAAATGATTACAAGTAATTACTCTATATCATTAAATTTATATTGGATAAAAATATATATTTTGTAATCAAAATTAAGACGCTTAGCTGTAGCTCATATAAATAATATCATCAAAATTAAGTCGTTTAGCTATACTTCAACTAGGTGATTTTATCATTGATATGTCTCGTAAAGAATTCACTATTAAAGATAAAAATATCAAACTCACCGCATTTGAATATACTATCTTAGAAACCTTAATGCGTAATAATAGTAAAGTAGTGAGTAAAGAGTCATTAATGCGCCAACTCTATCCGGATGCAGAATTATGCGAAAGCCATCCCATTCATGTTTTAATGGGATGATTAAGAAAAAAATTATGCAAGCGTGGCCTAATGATGTCATTGTGACCGTTCGTGGGCAAGGTTATCGCTTTGAGGCAGAACATTCAGATGATGCAATTTAATTTTTTAAAACGCAAAAAACCCTTTTTGTTGCGAACACGCTTTTTACTCGGAACTTCGGGGATAATATTAGCATTGACACTTTCATATGGTGCCGTTGCAATCGTTGGCTATTTAGTTAGTTTTGATAAAAGAACCTATACCTTACTACGTAGTCAAAGTAATCTATTTTATAGCTTAGCGCAATGGCGTAATAATAAGTTAGATATCCATGTCCCAACTGATTTTACCTTAAATGCCCCAGCCTTTATTTTAATTTATAATCAACAAGGTGAAATTTTTTGGCGACAACGCCATATTCCTGCGATTGAAAACGCCATCGAAAAAGAGTGGTTAAAAAAGGATGGATTGTACGAATTAGATACCGATTTAAATACCACTCGTAAATTAATTAAAGTCTCACCTAACGGCAGTAAACCGGCGCAAAAAGTGACTGATATTAAAGATAAATACTCCTCTTTAACTCACTCAGTTTCTGTCAACCACTATCAGGCAACTAAAAATCTGCCGCAACTTAGTATTGTTGTAATAGATACTTTACCTTTAGATGTACAGAAAACTGGATTAATTTGGGAATGGTTTGGTTATGTTATATTAGGCAATTTTATTCTGGTTATTCCGATGCTTTGGCTAGTAACTTCCTGGAGTTTATACCCAATAGAATCATTAAGTTCAAAAATAAGTGGCATCGAAAAAGGTGAGCGAGAAGCGCTGGATCAAAATCCCCCATTAAAGCTCAACGGATTATTGCGTAACTTGAAATAAGTTACTAGTAAATGAACAAAAAGGCTATACCAAATATCGAACTACACTTGCTGATTTAAGCCAAAGCCTAAAAACCCGATTAGCGGTATTACAATCAACCCTCCGTTCTCTGCGCTCAAGCAAAAAAATGACCATTGAACAAGCCGAACCTATCATGCTCGAATAAATTGACCGAATTTCACAACAAATAGGCTATTATTTGCATAGTGCAAGCATACATAGTGAAGATCATTTCGCAATCCGAGAAATTTCTTCAGTTTCTGCCTTATTAGATAATCTATGTAGAGCCTTAACCAAAGTATATCAAAAAAAAGGCGTCAATTTGACTCTCGATGTCTCGCCTGAAATCACTTGGATAGGTCAACCGATAGATTTTATGGAGATTATGGGTAATATTATTGAAAATGCTTGTAAATATTCCCTTGAATTTGTCGAAGTTAGTGCTAGTTTCACTGAAAATTCATTAACCATTATCGTCGATGATGATGGTCCTGGTGTTGCTGAAGATAAACGAGATTTGATTTTTTACGCGGTCAACGTGTTGATACTCTCTACGGCCAGGAGAAGGTTTAGGGCTCTCTATTGCAGCTGAAATTATTGAACAATATGACGGAGATATTGCTATTACTCATAATCCATTAGGTGGAGGACGCGTGGTTGTAACTTTTAGAGAACAATCGCCCATGACAGATAGCTAATAGCACTAATACCATTTTCTTATTTTTAATCTGACAAAATAAATATGCAAAATAAAATAATTAACTATCAACTTAACATCAATTGGCCAGATTTCATCAAAAATTATTGGCAAAAAAGGCCGTTATTAATTAAACAAGGATTTACTAATTTTATTGATCCTATTTCAGCTAATGATCTAGCTGGATTAGTAATGGAAGATGAAGTGGATAGTCGATTAGTTAGCTTCCAGGATGGAAGTTGGAATGTGACTCATGGCCCTTTTGATAGCTATGATCAATTGGCTAAAACAGGATGGTCACTGCTAGTACAAGCCGGTTAACCATTGGCATTATCCATCGACTGCTTTAATAGCGCCCTTTTGTGTTTTATCTGATTGGGGAATTGATGATTTAATGGTTTTTTATTCTGTTCCAGCAGGTGGCGTTGGCCCCCATATTGATCAATATGATGTTTTTATTATTCAAGGTCTTGGCCGCCGTCATTGGCGAGTAGGTGAAAAAATTGCACTAAAACAGCATTGTCCACATCCAGATCTACGCCAGGTATAGCCTTTTGCGGGCCATTATTGATGAACAACTTGAGCCTGGCGATATCCTTTATATCCCGCCAGGCTTTCCCCATGAAGGCTACTCTCCATTGAGATTTCACTTAATTACTCAGTCGGTTTTAGATTACCGACTAGCCGTGAATTATTTAGTAGTTTTGCCGATTATCTTATCGCTAATGACTTAGGTAATTATCATTATAGCGATCCAGATATAGCGACGTGTGACAATCCAGCTATGATCTTGCCAAAATAATTAACTTAAATGAAACATATAATGAATCAATTGATTACTAAACCACATATTTTTAACAATTGGTTTGGCACATTTATCTCTCAGTCTCGTTATGAGTTAGATATCGCGCCGCCCGAGCCATCCTATACTGTTGAGCAAGTTGTTCAGCTTCTTTGTCAAGGAAATACCCTTTACAAACTTAATGGCTTACGTACCCTGAATGTTGCGGATCAATACTTTGTTAATGGTGAACAATTAATATCGCCTAAATTAAACATAACAGCTATTAATATACTTTGTGAAAAACAGGAAATTCACGCTGATATGCTAGGCAACGCATTGAATGAAAAGGAGTTCATGCAATTAGTCACTAAACTAATTAATGATGGATATTGGTATTTTAACGATTAGAATTGTTTAACCTCTATATAATAAAACATGTTGGCTTAACTAGTTGATAATTTTATTTTGCAGGTTAATCATCATTGGTTCGCAGAAACTCGATCAAATTTAACATATTGCGTCGTTAATGCCACAATGCGAACAATCACATCAACTGCCTGCTGGCATACCTTCTAAACAGATAAATTCATATTTGCTATGAAAATTATATCCGCCAGTAAAAATATTAGGACAAGGTATGCCATAAGCGGCTAACAATTTCTCATGGGTAATATCTCGATTTAGTTGCACATTAGGTTTTATATTGCAGTCAATCATTGCTTGCTTGGCAATATCAACAACATGTGGATATTTGCAAACCACTTTATTCATGTTGTCACAAATGTCATCAACCGTCAATTCAATGTAACAACCAGGATGCAGATCTTTTCCCTGCTCTTCCGCAATTTGAAACATAGCTCGCTTACGTTTGGCAAAGTTTTGTTCATAAAAATCACAAATAATATAATTTATTTCAGTCTTTTCTACTGTGCCTTTAATACAACTCAGATGATAAAAACCTTGATCCATTATTGAATATGTTGCTATTTCTTGGCTTGGGATCTGATTATGAATGCGGGTAGCGAATGTTAAAGCATTTACCATACCCTCCTTGGAGCTCTCCTTTAGCATCCCTTTATCGATAATTTTTATCCTCACATTCGCGATATTAAAATTTTCATATTCAAGCCCACCAATCCGCCTACCAACTAAATTATAAGCCCACTGAGCATTAAATTTTTTAAATCGATGTTATTTGCTCCGCGACCTATTTTGGCATCGGGTGTAAACACAATATAAATGTCACCATGAGGAATATTTTTCTGTATAGCTAGGCGACTTTAAAATGATTAGAAGTAATTACTCTATATCAGTAAATTTATATTGGAGAAAAACATATATTTTGTAATCAAAATTAAGACGCTTAGCTATATTAGATGAGTTATCGTCGTCATAATTTCAGCAATACCTGCCTTATTTTCTGCCCATAATAACGTTTTACAATCACTAGTAATTATTGTTTTACCTATCATTTCATGCAAAATGGGAAACATTATTGGCGATAACACCACATTGCCAATACCCAATGCGATATGAGCGCCACGATAATTTTCAATCAGCTATGGCTTAACATTTTTACCAACAAAATCGAGTGAAGTGTCAAGATGGGAAATAAAGCCAATCGCAGGAACCGAATGTTCAATATTGGCAGGTAGCTTCGCCATTAAACAGCCGTTTTCTAGCAACTCGCTAGTAGAAACTCCTAGCTCTGTCAGTTCGGTCAATAATAACTTTGCTAATTTTGTCTGGCCTATACTGCTGGGATTAGATTTAGTTTAGCTCTTTGATTGAGTATTAATCGCACTATATTCCAAAAACGCTCTAAAAGCCTATCCATTTCTCTTCTTCCAATGAGCTATTACCGCATTATGCGAAAGGAATTAATGACAATTATTGCGTCAAATCAGTTTTAGCAGATATATTAATAAAATGCATTATTACTTAATCATACTTTGATCTCTGCAAGTAGCCCGCTAATATATTTTTCAACAATTTTTGTGGCAGCACCATAATGTTTTTCATCAAACTGGCTTTCAACCTGACTGGGTTCAAGATTCAATTCAACAGTATGTGCACCAGCAAGTTTAGCTTCATGTACAAACCTAGCGGCAGGATAAACATGTCCCGATGTACCAATTGCGACAAAAATATCCGCTGATGATAAAGCCTGATAAATCACCTCCATACCTAGTGGTATTTCACCAAACCAGACAATATGGGGACGCAAAGGTTGAGGAAATTGGCAACAGTGACAACGATCATCGGTTGTTAGATCTCTTTTCCATTCAATAACCTGACCTCATTGACAGCAGCGAGCTTTTAATAATTCACCGTGCATATGAACAATGCGTCTATTACCCGCTTTTTCATGTAAGTTATCCATATTTTGCGTAACTAATAAAAAATTATCACCCAGGAAATGTTCTAATTTTGCTAAAGCATGATGGGCTGCGTTGGGTTTTATATCCGCTTGCTGTAATTGATAACGCCGCTGATTGTAAAAACATTGTACTCATTCTGGATCTCTAACAAAACCTTAAGGTGTTGCAACATCTTCAACCCGATGTTCTTCCCATAAGCCATCGGTTGCGCGAAAAGTACGAATTCGAGACTCAGCTGAAATCCCGGCGCCGGTTAATACGACAATTTTTTTGTTTTCATCTTATCAATCAACTGTTTGTCTCGGTAAAAAAGGCAACAACGAAATCTTTGTCGATGTAAATTTTTTTTACGTAACTTTCTAAGTCGACAATAAAACCGCATCATTGGACAGTATCCTTTTTCATGCTAAACGACCCATTACTTTCAATCAAACCATCGCCTCTTTTAGATAATGACAGCAAAAACAACAACGGTTATTGCCCACTTAAAATTGGCGCCGGATCTATTTTTATTGCCCGTTTAGCGGGATACCAACTTGCGAGTAAACTTAAAATTAATGTTGTTAACATGACATAAAATACATCGGTAATATGGAGCTCAGAGGGTAAAAAATCGATAAAATAAACATCACCTGATAAAATAGGATGACCAACAATACTTTCTATACATTTAATGATAGTCGTTAAATTTAGTGATATAAAAATCCCGACTAACATACCAATAAAACAACCAACCATTCCCGTTATTAATCCATACCATAAAAAAATAGCACCAATAAAACTATCTTTAGCACCGAGTGTTCTCAACACTGCAATATCGGTGCTTTTATCTTTCACTGCCATTACCAGCGTAGAGACAATATTAAAACAGGCAACACCAATTACCAAAATCATGGCCAGATACATGATGCCACGCACCATTTGAATATCGTTATACATGTAACCATAATCCGCTATCCAACTTTTAATAGTGACATAATGGCCAGTATTTATTCCGGCATCGTAAACCACTTTATTGGCAGCAAAAACATCATTCACACTGATCTGAAAACCAGTAACACCATCACCATAAGCTAAATATTGCTGCGCATCTTGCAATGGCACAATTACCAGCTGATGATCTAACATACCATTTAATTTGAATACGCCAATAACCGTGACACTAATTCGATTCAGTTCCTGAATACGTAATTTATCATCATGATTAGGGATCATGATGATAATATGGTCCCCAGGCGAAACTTTTAATGTTTCTGCCACACCTTGACCTAAAATAATTTCGTTATTACCTAGTTTTAATTTTTTCCAGGCATCATTCAAGATAAAATCAGGTAACGAACTAACTGATCGCTCTGACGATAAATCAACACCGGCTACCTGGATCGCCTTCAATGCGTTCCCCTTTTCGAGCAACCCAGTAAAATTAATATAAGGTGATACACCAACAACCCCTGGTGTTTGTCGAACCTTAGCTAAATCAGCTTGCCAATTTAAATAAGGCTGATTGACTGCCGCAATTCGTCCATGAGGGACAACTGAAAGTATGCGATTTTTTAATTCACGTTCAAAACCATTCATTGCACTTAAGCCAATAATCAACACTGCAACGCCAAGCACAATACCCAGTGTAGACATAATCGAGATCAGTGAAACCAAACCAGCTCTTTTTTTACCTCGACTAAAACGAAGTGCAATTTTTAACGCACGGGGTAATTCCGCCATGATCATTGCACTCCTATTAAGCTCGGATCACACTGTAAATAGCCATCCCGCATTTCAAGCTGACGAGTTAAACGACCGGCAAGTCGCAAATCATGAGTTATAACTAAAAATGCCGTCCCTTTTTGTCGATTAAGATCCATTAATAAATCAAAAATGACATCTGCATTGTGTAAGTCCAAATTACCGGTCGGTTCATCCGCCAGTACTAAAGTAGGTTCATTAACAATTGCCCGAGCAATTGCAACTCGCTGCCGTTCACCGCCAGATAATTCAGCGGAGCGATGATTAACTCGATGCGATAAACCTACTGCTGCTAACATCTCACTCGCTTTTTGCTGCGCTTTCACACCTGTCATTCCACCAATTAATAACGGCATCATTACATTTTCCAACGCAGTAAAATCCGGTAATAGATGATGAAATTGATAAATAAACCCCAACTTTTGATTGCGTAGTTCAGCTCGCCCATTGGTAGAAAGTGAGCTAATTTTTTTACCATCAAAAATGACATCACCGCTAGTTGGCATATCTAATCCACCCAATAAATGCAGTAGCGTACTCTTCCCAGAGCCTGAACTACCCAGAATTGCCATCATTTCACTTTTTTTTATTGAGAAGGAGATATTTTTAAGTACATTAGTCGAAATTTTGCCATCTTGATAACATTTACAGAGGTCCTGGCAAACTAATAGCGGAAAATTATTCATAACGTAAAGCCTCTGCAGGTTGAACGGTAGCTGCACGCCAAGATGGATAAAGGGTGACCAATAATGAGATAGCGATTGAAGATAAACTGATTAATATAATACGAGCAGGATCAATAGATATTGGTAATTCGATTCCTTTCGCCAACAAACCTAACATAGGCATTATTATATTAAGCTGGCTTGCAATAAATAGACCTAATAATGTTCCAATGATGGTACCAATGATGCCTGCTCCTGCTCCCTGTAACATAAAAATAGCCATAATCTGGCCCCGCTTTAAACCTAATGTTTGCAAAATAGCCACTTCAGACTGTTTTTCCATAACCAATAATGAAAGTGAAGTAACAATATTAAAGGCTGGCACGGCAATAATGAGACTCAATAATAATCCCATCATATTTTTTTCCATTCTCACTGCCTGAAAAAACTCACCCTTTCGTTCGCGCCAATCCTGCCATACCATACCTGCTGGTAACGTCTGTTGACTCAAGCTATCAACGGTTAAAGGTGCTTTAAGATAAAGTCGCCAACCCGTAATATTACTGATCGGATAACGCATTAATCTTGCCGCGTCCTGTTGATTAACCAATAATTCGCTATTATCGGCTTCACCTTCGGTAGCAAAAAAACCGGCTACCGTGAATAAACGCTGGCTGGGTATTCTGCCCATTGGCGTAAGTTGACTAACACCTGGGACAATTAATCTCAATTGATCCCCCCTCTTTAGCTCAAGCTGTTCAGCCAACTTTACGCCTAAAATAACGTGGTAACTACCGGCAGTTAATACTGCAGGATCAACATCTTGAAAATGATTTAACAAAGGCTCGGTTGACTCTTCATCAACGCCAATCATGACCGCAACCCCCACATTTTGGCTGCTTTGCAATACAACATCACTTTCTACAATTGGGGCAATGCTTTCGATTCCTTCTAGATAGGTTACATTTTTTGCTGGATATTGATTGGGATTGAGATTACCTTTAGGTGTCGTTAAAATAACCTGTGGCATATATGCTAAAATACTCTGCTGCAATGAACGTTCAAAACCATTCATAACAGCAGTGACGGTAATTAATGCCATAACGCCTAATGCAATGCCAATCGTAGATAAACTCGATATGAACCGACCAAATCGGTCGCCTGTTCGTCCACGCATGTAACGTAGACCAATATAAAAGATAACAGACTGAGACATGAAATCCGATATACCTCTGTTGCCAAAGCAAAGTGTTTGGCGATAATAAAGGCTAGCGTCACTGAATGGAACCACCCTAAGCCAAAGTTTTACGATTTTTTATATCTAACTTAACAGATTAGACTATTTTTCGTTTGTTTTAGTGTCAACAAAACAAGTATTACAATTTCTATCAATCAGAATCAATTAATCCTTATGCCGGCAAAATATTATTACCAACTACCCAAAAAGCAAGGTGATACACGCCATTTGGGGTGTCTAATTGGCGCGGCAGCCGCTGTTGAGTGTGCTGATATTGTCGAACGCCATCAGGGTCTTGTCGTTTTGATCACTCAAGATACGCATAATGCCTTAAAATTATGTGATAAAATACAACAATTTTCGCAAAATTCAGTGACAATGCTTTCGGATTGGGAAACACTACCTTATGATAGTTTTTCACCACATCAAGAAATTATTTCTGCGCGCTTAATCGATCTTTATCGACTACCAACATTAGCAAAAGGTTTGTTAATTGTTCCGGTTAATACATTAATGCAAAAAGTTTGCCCTTCTGATTTCGTAATCAGCAATGCACTGGTCATGCATAAAGGCGACAAGCTCTCACGTGAAAATTTGCGTAACAATCTTGATAAAGTCGGTTACCGACATGTTGAACAAGTACTCCAACATCGTGAATATGCTACTCGTGGAGCGTTACTTGATCTCTTTCCAATGGGCAGCGATAATCCATATCGGATTGACTTTTTTGATGATGAAATTGATAGCTTAAGAACTTTTGATGTTGATAGTCAACTGACTATCAGCGAAGTTGAGCAGATAAATCTACTGCCCGCTCACGAATTCCCAACAGATGATAAAGCTATTGAGTTATTCCGTAGCCAATGGCGTGAACATTTCGACGTACGGCGTGATCCTGAGCATATCTATCAACAAATTAGTAAAAAAATAATGCCAGCGGGCATTGAATATTGGCAGCCTCTTTTTTTCAATCAACCACTATCTTCTTTATTTGACTACTTGCGTGCTGATACTTTATTGATCACGCAAGATTTAGCAGCGGCGGCTAATAGATTTTGGGCTGACACTTATCAGCGCTATGAGAGCCGAAATGTTGATCCCATGCGTCCGCTACTACCGCCTGATACACTTTGGCTAAATAGCGAGCAACTTAATCACGCCCTTAAAACTTGGCCACGTATCAAAATTTCAGTTGAGCCGGTCGGTCAAAAAGCAGGCAACACTAACCTGCCCTGCTTAGCTTTACCTGATTTAAGTATCAGCCAGAAAAATAAAGACCCACTTGATAAACTGGAACAGTTCAGCAAAAATTTTGCTGGCCGAATTATTTTTTCTGCAGAAAGTCCCGGAGGGCGTCAAACTCTACTAGAGCTATTAGCACGGATAAAAATCAACCCTATTAAGATTAAAATGCTGCGTGAAGCGAATAAGCCAGGCTTTTATATCACCATGGGGGCAGCTGAACAGGGTTTTACTAATCAGGATCAACAAATAGCTCTTATTTGTGAAAGCGATATTTTCGGTAAACGGGTTATTCAACGTCATACTGAACAACGTAAACCAATTAATACCGATTTATTGATCCGTAATCTGGCAGAGTTACGCCCCGGACAACCAGTTGTTCACCTTGAACATGGGGTTGGACGTTATCAAGGTTTAACCACTTTAGCAGCAGGAGGTATTGAAGCTGAGTACTTAATGCTGACTTATGCAGGCAATGATAAACTTTATGTTCCGGTTTCATCCCTAAATTTAATTAGCCGTTATAGTGGCGGCGGTGATGAAAGTGCACCACTACATAAATTAGGTGCTGATGTTTGGACTAAAGCGAAACAAAAAGCAGCTGAAAAAATTCGTGATGTGGCAGCGGAACTGTTAGATTTTCATGCTCAGCGTAGCATAAAGCCAGGTTTTGCTTTCAAGCACGATAAAATGCAGTATCAGCTTTTTTGCCAAAGTTTTCCCTTCGAAACAACCGTTGATCAAGAACAGGCAATTAATGCCGTTTTAAGCGATATGTGTCAGCCTATTGCCATGGATCGCTTAGTTTGTGGTGATGTCGGCTTTGGTAAAACCGAAGTAGCGATGCGAGCAGCATTCCTGGCAATAAGCAATAATCAACAAGTTGCCGTGTTGGCACCTACAACGCTATTGGCGCAACAACACTTCGATAATTTTCGCGACCGTTTTGCAAACTGGCTAGTACGGATTGAAATGCTGTCACGCTTTCGTAGTAACAAAGAGCACCAACAGATTATCAACGCAACGGCTGAAGGAAAAGTGGATATCTTAATTGGTACCCATAAATTACTGCAAAATGATATCCGTTGGAAAACACTTGGGTTATTAATTGTTGATGAAGAGCATCGCTTCGGTGTTCGCCATAAAGAATTAATTAAATCGATGCGAGCTAATGTTGATATTCTAACATTAACGGCAACACCTATTCCTCGAACCCTTAATATGGCAATGAGTGGCATGCGTGATCTGTCGATTATTGCCACTCCGCCTTCTCGTCGATTATCGGTTAAAACCTTTGTTCATCAATATGATGATTTAATTGTGCGGGAAGCAATTTTGCGTGAAATATTACGGGGTGGACAAGTTTACTATCTGTTTAATGATGTAAAATATATTGAGAAAGCCAAAGAGTGTTTAGAGTCGCTGGTACCTGAAGCACTTTTTGAAATTGGTCATGGTCAAATGCGCGAAAGAGATCTGGAGCGGGTAATGACCGATTTCCATCGACAACGGTTCAATGTATTAATTTGCACCACCATTATTGAAACCGGAATCGATATTCCTACGGCTAATACTATTATTATTGAACGGGCAGATCATTTTGGTTTAGCGCAATTACATCAACTGCGTGGTAGAGTTGGCCGCTCTTATCATCAAGCTTATGCTTATCTTTTAACACCACACCCGAAAGCTATGACGGGTGACGCGCAAAAACGGCTTCAAGCAATCGCAGCACTAAAAGATCTTGGCGCTGGCTTTGCATTGGCTACCCATGATCTAGAAATTCGCGGTGCTGGCGAATTGCTCGGTGAAGAACAAAGCGGACAGATGACCACCATCGGATTTACACTTTATATGGAACTTCTAGAAAACGCCGTTGAGGCTTTAAAGCAAGGCAAGGAACCTTCTTTAGAAGAACTTACCAGCCAACAGACTGAAATTGAGTTAAGAATGCCGGTACTACTGCCGGATGACTATATTCCCGACGTAAATCTCCGATTATCGTTTTATAAAAGGATTGCCAGCGCCAAAAATGACAATGAGCTGGATGAGTTAAAAATTGAACTTATTGATCGTTTTGGTAGCCTGCCTAATGCAGGCAAGCAGTTACTACAATCTACTGTCATCCGGATGCATGCACAAGCATTAGGCATTAAACGAATAGAAGCTCATGAAAAAGGCGGATTTATTGAATTTAGTGAACAAAATAAAATAAACGCGACTTTTCTTATCGCGTTACTGCAAAACTCAGCTCATATTTATCGGCTGGATGGGCCTAATAAATTGAAATTTGTTAAACCACTAATCAATTATGCTGAAAGGGTCACTTTCGTCAGACAATTAATAACTGATTTTCAGTCACACCAAGTATAAATTAACTCATCGTTTCTTATTTTGATTACAGTAAGAAGCGATGGTTAATATCAAATTTGCTATTATTAATGGTGATCAGCATAAATTAATGTAATTTTAATCTAGGTCGAATAATACGATTAATACTACCCACTAACATCATCAATCCAGTTTTAATATAACCATGTAACGCTATTTGATGCATACGATAAAGTGAAATATAGACGATACGAGCGATTTTCCCTTCAACCATCATATCACCGCGCACTAAATTTCCCATTAGGCTGCCAACCGTACTAAAACGAGACAATGAGACTAAAGATCCATGATCTTTATAAACATACTCTTGCAACGCTTTATGATCAAGTAATGCGAGGATATTTTTATAACACAAAGTGGCCATTTGATGAGCAGCTTGGGCTCGAGGAGGCACAAATCCACCCTCTTTTTTAGGGCAAGATGCGCAATCACCAATAGCAAAAATAGCATCATCTAGCGTCGCTTGTAGTGTTGGTTTAACGACTAATTGGTTAATTCGATTAGTTTCTAAGCCACCAATTTGGTGCATAAAATCAGGTGCTTTAATACCCGCAGCCCAAACCATAAGATCGGCGTTAATTTTTTCTCCCGATTTAGTGTTAAGGCCATCTCTATCCGCACTAGTTACCATGGTCTGTGTTAAAACACGAACACCCAATTTGGTTAATTCATGATGTGCAGCTGTTGAGATCCGTACCGGTAATGCCGGTAAAATACGTTCTCCCGCCTCAACCAGGGTTACATTAAGCGCTTCCTTATCCAAGCCTTCAAAACCATAACTGGTTAATTGCTCGATAGCATTATAGAGTTCAGCAGAAAGTTCCACCCCAGTTGCGCCACCACCAACAATGGCGATATTAATCTTATCATCCGGTTTATGTCGCACCGAATAACTGAGAAATAAATTTAACATTTCGTGATGAAAACGATGTGCTTGCTGTGGGTTATCCAGGAAAATACAATGATCTTTTACGCCAGCGGTACCAAAATCGTTAGACACACTGCCTAACGCCATCACTAAAATATCAAAATCTAATTGCCGCTCAGGAACTAATAATTGGCCTTCCTTATCATATATCGCTGCAAGCGTAATGGTTTTATTTTCACAATTAATATTTGTCAAACAACCTAATTGAAAATGAAAATAGTGATTACGGGCATGCGCCAAATAACTCAGAGCATCTACCCCATCATCTAAAGAGCCGCTCGCAACTTCATGCAGTAAAGGTTTCCATAAATGGCTTTGATTGCGATCAACTAATATAATCTCAGCTTTATTCTTGCGTCCTAATTTATGCCCCAACTTGGTTGCGAGTTCTAATCCTCCTGCCCCACCACCGACAATGATAATCTTGGTTTTTGGCGTCATCATAACTACCCTACCCTAAAAAAATTTTTTGTTATTTAAATAAATTTAACAATTAGCTTCAAATAGCATAATTTTTCAAAAAAAGTTTATTTTGCCAACAGAATAACATAGTTGATTATTTGCTCATACCTAAATTAATTAAAATCAATTTAGATTAATTAAAATCAATTTAGCTGGTTATTTTTACATAATTACTATTAATAATGAGTGAAACAAAATACTGCTGCTATTTACAATAACCAAAATTCACTATCTAATTTCTATTTATTAATAATAGTGTTTATATCGTTGTAGAAACACTATAGCTAAGCGACTTAATTTTGTTCACACTCAATATGGTGTAATCAAAATTAAGTCGCTTAGCTATACTTTTGTTGCCCGTTGTAAGTGATCTTCTGCTGAGCCATGAGAAAAGTTTAGACGAACAACGTTTGCGCGGGCTTTAATCACTTTTTCCAGGTTATTATCACGATCACTCGCGGGACCGAGAGTAGTAACAATTTTCGTTCTTCTAAGTTGTCTCGACATTTATGACTCCGTTACTTATTAAAATTGGTGTTGGTTGATAGGTTATTACATAGAAATGAAATTAATCTCTTTATTAAAGTCTGCTGTTGTATCATTTAAATGCTTTAGCTAGAGAGAATATTTTTTGGAGTAAAACGAACGGATCTATAGTTTGCTGATATTGATCTGTTTGCTAAAGGTAAATAGCAGTAGAGTTTATCAGGATATACATCATGTAATATATCTTTTAGGCGCTTTAAGTTATCTCTAAAATTTTGCTCTCGACGTAAAATAAAGGCAGAGTTCCTAGCACATCTATTAATGTCAACTGTGCTAGTCGTGATGCCATCGGCATGTAAATATTGGTATATTCAGGTACAGTAATCGCGATAAATAAGGAAGCGATTTGTGCCAGAGAGGAATTAGCGGTAGTAATAGTAATGATTATAGCATCATTGGCTTTAGCAACTTTAGCTTGTTCAACCAAGTTTTGCGTGCGCCCAGTAGGCAAAATGCAAAGCACAGCGTTACCATAGCGATAGTTAATACAATATATGTGTTGCATTATGATATCAACGAAATAGAGCACTGGGATATAAAAACGAAAAAATTTACTCATACCTCCATGAGTAACTGCTGTTGAGGCAGCTAAACCAAAGAAAGCGATCTTGTTTGCTTGGGTTAATAGATGGATAGCACGATTAATGTTTGTGGTATTTAGGTTATCTTTTACAATACATAATTGCGCGATGGCGGAATCAAAAACTTTTTGCGTATGGCAACTGACAGTATCAGCTTGATCAATCAAACGATTAACATAGGATGTTCCATTGCCAAAGCTTTGTGCTAATCGTAATTGAAAATCAGGAAAACCCTTGGTATCTATTCTACGGCAAAAACAATTTACAGGGGGTTCGCTCGCATTAGCCAATTTAGCTAGGCTTGCAATACAAAAGAGAATCGCTTTTTGCAGCCTGTCAAGGATTGAATTGGCAACTTTCTTTTCTGATTTACTGAAATACTCAAAGTTATTATTTATTTGTTCTAATGTGTTCATACTGAAAGCTACCCGTTTTACTAAATATTGCCAAAGGGGAAATCTTGTTACTTAAGTCAAAATATACTACGCGTTGTTTGGTCAGTAATGAAAAAAAGGAAGTTATTAACTGAATTTTATTAAAAATATGACGGGCGTATAATTTACTTTGCATTTTAGTTTAATAAATATGAAGAATTAAAAATCATATATAACTAATCAAATTTGTTGCGAATTATTTTTTGAGCAAAATAAAATATCGTGGCTTTGTTTACCTGTTCGAGTCAAAAAGGTACATTTGTTTTCTCTATTGAAGCTATCATAGTACTAAAGAATTGGTATTTAAGGAGAATCCAATATCATGGCAATTAATAAAGCTGTTCAGGCATGTAATTTAATTATTTTCGGCGCAAAAGGAGATTTGGCTCGCCGCAAATTATTGCCTTCCCTTTATCAATTGGAAAAAACGGGCTATATCCATCCTGATACGCGTATTATAGGGATTGGTCGGGCTGAATGGGATGCTGCTGCCTATATAAAAGAAACTAAAGATGCGTTAGAGACTTTCCTAAATGAGGAAATCGAGCCCAGTTTATGGCAAAAATTAAGTAAGCGCCTTGATTTTTTCAATCTAGATGTTCAGGATCTGAACAAATTTAATTGGCTAGCAAAATATCTTGAGGGTGATAGTAAACCCGCTATATATTATTTTGCTATGCCACCAACGACTTTTGGTGCGGTTTGCCATGGCTTAGGCCATGCTGGCCTCAATAAGAAGCCCAACCGGGTTGTTATGGAAAAACCATTAGGCAGTGATCTTGCTTCTTCTCAAGATATAAATAATGAGGTTGCTAAGTATTTTAAAGAGAGTCAGATTTATCGTATTGATCACTATTTAGGTAAAGAAACAGTACTCAATTTATTAGCTCTACGTTTCGCCAACTCTTTATTTATTAATAATTGGGATTATCGAACGATTGATCATGTACAGATCACAGTTGATGAAGAGGTGGGTATCGAAGGACGCTGGGGTTACTTTGATCAAGCTGGGCAGATGCATGATATGATCCAAAATCATTTATTACAGATCTTGACTATGATTGCTATATCACCGCCTGCGGATTTAACGGCAGATCGCATACGAGATGAGAAAGTTAAAGTATTGCCCTCATTACGTCGGATTGATTATCGTAATGTACGTCAAAAAACCGTCCGAGGTCAATATACATGAGGTTCTATTCAAGGCAAAAAAGTGGCTAACTATAGCTAAGCGACTTAATTTTGATTACACCCCATATTGAGTGCGAACAAAATATCTGTGTCGCATCCGAGCGCTCTTTTTTTACATTTAGCTTGTGCCCATTTATGTTCAATTGGATTAAGATCTGGCG
>NZ_CACTIE010000109.1 GCF_902713415.1 Arsenophonus endosymbiont of Bemisia tabaci Q2 | reverse complement strand
CCTATCTATTAGCCAGATCTTAATCCAATTGAACATAAATGGGCACAAGCTAAATGCAAAAAAAAGAGCGCTCGGATGCGACACAGATATTTTGTTCGCACTCAATATGGTGTAATCAAAATTAAGTCGCTTAGCTATAATTGCACAAGTCACTGCGGTCGAACTTTCACTCTTAAGTTGGCTTATCCAGTTTAGTAAATTAATGCCTGTACCCGCATCTAATACTTTCCCCCAAGGATTATTGCCTTGGATCATTTCAATATGACTAAATAGTGTTGATACCAAACCAATTCCCCCTGAAATTTAGAAAGATAAACTTGCCTTTCCCCGATGAAAAAATTATGACCAGGTAAATACATTTCATTTTTAATATACGCGGTATAATTCCGGGCTGCGCTATTAAATAGATTCTCAATGCGCCCATACAACATATAATCGAAGTCATTTATAGCTAAGCGACTTAATTTTGATTACACCATATTGAGTGCGAACAAAATATCTGTGTCGCATCCGAGCCCTCTTTTTTTGCATTTAGCTTGTGCCCATTTATGTTCAATTGGATTAAGATCTGGCTAATAGATAGGCAAATATTCCACCATATGCCCCGCATCGATGATGACTTGTTCAATACTCTGTTTCTTGTGAAAAGTTGCATTATCCATCATCATTACACTGTTTTTAGGAAGTACTGGGATAAGGACTTGGGTGACCCATGCATAGAAAACATCGCTTTTAATATTGATATCAAATAATCCCATAGCAAACAGCATTGTGCCCAATAAAGCGCTGATAACATTTGTTCTTCCTTTAGCTCTCCAGTTCTTGAGACCAACATACCGTTGACCTTTCGGGGAATAGCCGTGAGTGCGCGAGGTATCGTGTGAAAAACCAATTTCATCAATAAAAACAATATGCTTGCCTTCTTTTTCATATTCATACTGTTGTTTTTTTGTTGAAACGTTTCTCGAGTGTTTTCGTCGGCTTGCGGATGACGTAGAGTTTTTTTTATAGGTCAATCCCATTTTTTAAGAGCTTGCCAAATGGCCTTCTGACAAACGCCAAAACGCTCTGCACGCTCTTTTTGGTAAGCATCTGGATATTGTTTAACATCTTTTATCAACTCGGATTTATTGATTTTTCGCTGACGCGTAGTCGATGTTTTTGGCTCTATTTGATTAATCCAACGCGATACAGATGCAGAGACAATCCGAAATTGCTTCGCTTTTTCTCGGATACTTAACCCTTCTTCTTCCATCGTAAATATCACTTTACCTCTAAAATCAATTGAATAGCTCATATAAATAATGTAATCAAAATTAAGTCGCTTAGCTATATTTAATACAATAAGTTTCTCTATAGCTAAGCGTCTTAATTTTGATTACAAAAATATATGTTTTTCTAAAATATAAATTTACTTATATAGAGTAATTACTTGTAATCATTTTAAAGTCGCCTAGCTATACAATTGCAGCAGCATTGACAATTGAAAGATGAGAGACCATTTTCATACGTAACCATATTTCCATTGGATCCATATACTTTCCAGACTTAATTGGCAATAAGTGTGTTCCATTTATAACCAATACTGTCAATCATAATGAGAAATGTCTAGAATAGGTATGAAATAACTTTCACTTTTGGATATAGCTTTAAACATTTATGTCAGTATTAAATATATTACATTACCCAGATGAGCGTCTTCGCAAAATTTCAGAACCGGTAAAAAAAGTTGATGTAGAAATACAACGTATCGTGAATGATATGTTTGAAACGATGTATGAAGAAGAAGGTATTGGTTTAGCCGCAACACAGGTTAATATTCATCAAAGAATTATTGTTATAGACGTTTCAGAATCTCGTAATGAAAGATTGGTACTTATAAATCCTGTTATCCTAGAAACAGCTGGTGAAACTGGAATTGAAGAAGGTTGTCTTTCTGTACCGGAACAACGGGCATTTGTATCTCGTGCTAAATGGGTCAAAATTAAAGCCTTAGATATCAATGGGAAAGAGTTTAAATTAGAAACTGATGATCTACTTGGTATCTGTATTCAACATGAAATAGATCATCTAAATGGCAAATTATTTATTGACTATCTTTCTGCATTAAAACGCCAACGCATTAGGCAGAAAATTGAAAAGCTTGAACGTCTAAAAGCTAAAACAAAGCTAAAACAACAAAATGATATTTATCATATTTTATAATATAGGGATCTTTACGTGTCAGACTGTCTACGAATCATTTTTGCCGGCACCCCAGATTTTGCAGCACAACATTTAGCTGCATTACTTGGTATCAAGGATAAGTATCAAATTGTTGGCGTTCTGACACAACCTGATAAACCAGCTGGAAGAGGGCGAAAATTCGCATCAAGCGCAGTAAAAAGGCTAGCCAAAGAAAATAATATTCCTATTTTTCAGCCAACAACTCTAAAAACAGCAGACAGTCAGCGCTGGATTGAAAATCGGCATGCCGATGTTATGGTTGTTGTCGCATATGGTCTAATTTTACCTGAAATTGTATTAAATATGCTACCAATGGGCTGCCTGAATGTTCATGGCTCACTACTACCCCGCTGGAGAGGCGCAGCGCCAATTCAACGCTCAATTTGGGCTGGTGATAAAGAAACCGGTATTACGATTATGCAAATGGATATTGGTCTGGATACCGGAGATATGCTTTACAAAGTTAGCTTCCCTATTGAACTAAAAGATACTAGCGCAACCCTATATCAAAAACTTGCAAAACTAGGCCCTATTGCACTCCTACATACTCTTGATTTACTCACTTCAGGTCAAGCAAAACCAGAAGAACAAAATGATACATTCGCTAACTATGCTGAAAAACTGAGCAAAGATGAAGCATTAATTGATTGGACACTTTCGGCTGAAGAAATTGAGCGATGTATCCGAGCATTCAATCCTTGGCCAGTAAGTTATTTTATTGTTGCAGATCAACCTATTAAAGTTTGGTATGCCGAAGTCATTGATCATGAAATTGACGCTTCCCCACCCGGAACAATTTTAAGTGCCGATAAAACAGGGATTAAAGTGGCAACTGCGAAAGGTATTTTAAATATCTTAAAAATACAACCGGCCGGTAAAAAAATAATGTTAACTAGTGATTTTCTAAACTCTCGTCACGGATGGTTTATTCCTGGCAGAATAATAAATTCAGCATTGCAACCAAATTAGTAATAAATTTCTTACTTGCATTTATGATTAGTGGGTAATTATATTTAACATGAATAAAAAATATAACCTTAGAAGCATTTGTGCCCAAGTCATTGCTCAGGTTATTGATCAAAAACAATCATTAAGCACTGTACTTCCAGAATGGCAAAAAAATATATCAGATAAAGATAAAGCTCTTTTACAAGAACTCAGTTTTGGTGTACTTAGAGTGTTACCTTTATTGGAATGGTTTATTCAACAATTAATAACTAAACCATTAAAGGGAAAAAAACGCATTATTCATTATCTTATTATGGTAGGAATTTACCAACTTAATTTTACTCGTATTCCCCCACACGCCGCACTAGCAGAAACTGTTGATGGTGCTATCACACTGAAACACCCTCAACTAAAAGGCTTAATTAATGGTGTATTAAGACAATTTCAACGGCAAGAACAAACATTAAATGCAAAAGCCAATAATAATGAAAGCAATTATTTACATCCTAAATGGCTATTAGAAAAAATTCAGCAAGTTTATCCTGCTCATTGGGAAGAGATTCTTGAGGCCAATAACCAAAGACCACCTATGTGGCTAAGAGTAAATCAATTGTATCATTCTACTCACGATTATCTAATGCTATTACAGCAAGCAGGTATACAGGCCAGTTTAAGCAAAGACAGTAAATTCGCTATCAAATTAGAAAAACCGTGTGCCGTTAACCAATTACCAGGCTTTGACCAAGGTTGGGTAACAATTCAAGATTTATCTGCTCAACAATGCATTGAATTACTAGCACCTAAAAATGGTGAATATATCCTTGACCTTTGCGCAGCTCCAGGTGGTAAGACAACTTATATACTAGAACGTGCTCTCAAAGCTGATATTTTAGCGGTTGATATTGATGAACTACGAATAAAACGTATCCAAGAAAATCTTAATCGGCTAAAATTACATGCAAGAGTTATTGTTGGTGATGGACGTAGACCACTAGAATGGGCATCGGGTGCGAAATTTGATCGTATATTGCTAGATGCACCTTGCTCTTCGACAGGTGTAATTCGTAGGCATCCGGATATAAAATGGTTAAGAAAACCTAGAGATATCAAGCAGTTAGTTAAATTACAATATGAAATTCTAGAAGCTATCTGGCCTTATTTAAAAACCAATGGCATCCTGGTTTATGCAACTTGCTCAATTTTACCGGATGAAAACAAAGAACAAATACAGAAATTTCTTTTTCATCATCCTGAAGCATCTTTAAATAACAATATGGAACTAGGCCAACAAATATTACCCACTCAACGTGGAGGAGACGGTTTCTTTTATGCTTCTCTAATAAAAAATTAACACTACTATTTTGAATAAATACTCAATCTGGCAGTAAGATAAAAATATAATGAAAATTATCATATTAGGTGCAGGACAAGTTGGTGGAACACTTGCAGAAAATTTAGTTGATGAAAAAAACGATATCACTATCGTTGATACCAATATTGAACGTTTGCGCCAGCTACAAGATAAATTCGACCTAAGAGTTGTCAGTGGACATGGCTCATACCCTAGGATCCTAAGGGAAGCCGGTGCTGAAGATGCTGATATGTTAGTTGCTGTGACAAATTCAGATGAAACTAATATGATTGCATGCCAAATTTCTTATTCTCTTTTTAATACGCCAAATAAAGTTGCTAGAATACGCGCATCTGAATATATCAAAGAAACTAAAAAACTTTTTATCCCTGATCACATACCGATTGATTATCTTATTTCTCCAGAGCAGCTTGTCATTGATTATATTTATAAATTAATCCAATATCCTGGAGCACTTCAGGTTGTTAACTTCGCCAGTGGTAAAGTAAGTATTGTTGCTGCAAAAGCGTACTATGGAGGTTCATTAGTAGGAAATTCCCTATTAAATTTACGCGAACATTTACCCCATATTGATACCCGAATTGCTGCTATATTTCGCCAAGATAGACCCATTCGACCACAGGGATCCACTATTATTGAGGCAGGAGATGAAATCTTCTTTGTTGTAGCCACTGAGCATATTCGTGCTGTAATGAGCGAAGTGCAAAGATTGGAAAAACCCTACAAGCGGATTATGATAGTTGGTGGTGGCAATGTTGGTGCAGGTCTAGCAAAACAGCTAGAAAAAGATTACAGCATTAAATTAATAGAACGTGATCAAGAAAGAGCAACTGAATTAGCAGAACTATTACATGATACAATAGTGTTTTATGGTGATGCTTCAGATCAAGAGCTTTTAGCGGAAGAACATATTGAGCAAACAGATGTTTTTATAGCACTGACTAATGACGATGAAGCCAATATTATGTCAGCTATGCTTGCCAAAAAAATGGGCGCAAAGAAAGTGATGGTTCTTATCCAACGTTCTGCTTATGTTGATCTGGTACAAGGAGGAGTCATTGATATCGCTATATCACCTCAACAAGCAACAATTTCCGCTTTATTAGGACATGTTCGTAAAGCAGATATAATTAATGTTTCATCCTTACGTAAAGGCGTTGCTGAAGCGATAGAAGCAATTGCTCACGGTGATGAAAACACATCCAAAGTTGTTGGTAGAAAAATTTCAGAAATAAAGCTTCCTACAGGCACAATTATCGGTGCTATTGTTCGTGATGATGAAGTCATCATTGCAAATAGCTATCATATTATTGAACAAGATGATCACATCATTATGTTCATTACTGATAAAAAACATGTTCCTGAAGTAGAAAAGATCTTCCAACCTAGCCCATTCTTTTTGTAAAAATTTTGATAGAAATATATTAATAGATATTATAATTTAAACATTCTTATAAAATTTTATGTTCTATTTTGATTAACGGTGAGGGGACTATGAGCTTTTTAAAAGAATTCCGTGAATTTGCAATGAAAGGCAACGTTATTGATCTAGCTGTGGGTTTTATTATTGGTGCAGCATTTGGCAAAATTGTTTCTTCTCTTGTTGCAGATATTATTATGCCTCCCCTTGGATTACTTATCGGCGCTATTGATTTTAAGCAATTTCATCTTGTCTTAAAGGAAGCCCACGATAATATACCTGCTGTTATTATGAATTATGGTGTATTTATTCAAAATATTTTTGATTTTTTAATTTATCGCTATAGCAATTTTTATTGCGATAAAACTTATAAATAAATTGCGTCGCGAAAAAGAAGAAGCACCAGCAGCACCCACTAAAGAAGTTACATTATTAACTGAAATTCATGATTTATTAAAAAAAATAATCAAAATTAGTGGGTTAGTAATAATAAATTTTTAGAATTAAGCATTACTAACCTACTCGTTTGCTCTTTACTATGTTTTATTTTTCTTTGATAACTCCCTTTTCCTTTTTTATTTTTTTTAATTCGTTGCCTAAACAGAGGATCATACAGTATCGCCTCTATTGCACTCTTCTTTATAAGGCCTCGTTTATGCTGATAATTTGCCATACCAAATTCTCCAATATCAATAACTTTTTAAATAAACATCTATAAAATTTTATTTCATCCAAAACGGACATATCATTTAATGTTTACTGGCGCCTTGTTCAAGGATCTCTAAAATTGAACATCCAGTACTAACATGTTTACTACCACAACAAGCCGTACTAAGCATTTTTAATGAATTTATCATTCTCTCCATTTCTATAATTTTAATTTCAATCTCCTGCAAGCGAGCATCTACAATATTTTTTGACTCCTGGCAAGTATGATGGGCAGAGGATCAATGCGAATAGACAATAATTCTGAAATAGATTCCAAAGTAAAGCCTAACTGCTTAGCATAACGAATAAAACGTAAACGTTGTAAATCTTTTTTGCTATAAAGACGATAATCACTTTCTGTACGATTAGGAGGTTCCATTAGCCCTTGTTTTTCATAGAAACGAATTGTATCGGTTTTAACATCTGCTAATTTAGCTAATTTACCTATATGATACATAACCACCTCTTATATATGTATAAATATTATCCATTATGATAGCAAATTATGAAATGACAAAAAGTTAATTTTTAGATAATAAAAAACCGGGATTAATCCCGGTTTTTTATGTAATTGCAAATTTATTCTGCAGTTACGTCTTCTTGAGACTCAACAGTACGATCAACAAGCTCAATGTAAGCCATCGGCGCATTGTCACCTTCACGGAAGCCACACTTCATAATACGAGTATAACCACCTGCACGGGGCGCGAAACGCGGTCCAAGTTCATTAAATAATTTTGCCACGATTTCATCATCACGAGTACGGGCAAATGCCAGACGACGATTAGCTACGCTGTCGTTCTTGGCAAGAGTAATCAGTGGCTCAACGACACGGCGCAACTCTTTCGCCTTTGGTAAAGTTGTCTTGATAATCTCATGACGAACTAAAGAGCCAGCCATGTTACGAAACATAGCTTGGCGATGGCTACTATTGCGGTTCAATTTACGACCACTTTTACGATGGCGCATGACTTTATCCTTCTCAGTAAAACCTTAACCTGTGATCTCATTCATCAGCAATACTTTCTGGAGGCCAATTTTCTAGACGCATGCCTAGCGATAAACCTCTTGATGCCAAAACATCCTTAATTTCAATAAGTGATTTTTTACCAAGATTAGGAGTTTTAAGCAACTCAACTTCAGTGCGCTGAACCAAATCACCGATGTAGTGGATAGCTTCTGCTTTTAAACAGTTAGCAGAGCGGACAGTCAATTCAAGATCGTCAACTGCGCGCAGCAGAATCGGATCAAACTCTGGCTTCTCATCTTTAATTTCAACCTTAGCAACATCGCGTAAATCAACGAAAGCTTCGAGTTGTTCAGCTAAGATAGTTGCTGCTCGCCGAATTGCCTCTTCTGGATCGATTGTGCCGTTAGTTTCCATCTCGATAACCAGCTTATCCAAATCAGTGCGTTGTTCTACACGCGTCGCTTCAACATTGTAGGCAATACGCTCTACAGGGCTATAGCATGCATCAACTAATAAACGACCGATTGGGCGCTCATCTTCTTCCGAATGAATATGGGCAGAAGCCGGCACATATCCACGACCACGTTGTACTTTAATACGCATATTAATAGGAGAGCTTTCATCAGTTAGATGGCAGATAACATGTTGCGGCTTCACGATTTCGATATCATCATTAGGGGTGATATCGGCGGCAGTCACAGGGCCAATTCCAGATTTATTCAAGGTGAGAATAACTTCATCTTTAGCGTGAAGTTTTACCGCCAGCCCTTTCAGGTTAAGGAGAATCTCCAGGATATCTTCCTGCACACCTTCTTTAGTGCTGTACTCATGCAGTACACCATCAATTTCAACCTCGGTCACAGCAAAACCCGGCATAGACGAAAGTAAAATACGGCGTAGTGCGTTACCAAGAGTATGGCCAAAGCCACGTTCTAACGGTTCAAGGGTTACCTTGGCGTGTGTCGAACTAATTTGCTCGATATCAACCAGGCGCGGTTTAAAAAACTCTGTCACAGAACCCTGCATTTTTTCCTCTCTTTGGTACTAAGCTTTACTTAGAGTAAAGCTCGACGATCAGGTGTTCGTTAATGTCAGCAGACAGATCAGCACGTTCAGGAATACGTTTGAACACACCTTCCATCTTAACCGCATCAACCTCCAGCCAATTTGGCTTCTCACGCTGTTCAGCAAGTTCTAAAGCAGCCTTAATACGAGACTGTTTTTTTGCTTTTTCACGAACGCTGATAACGTCATTCGGGGAAACCTGATAAGAAGCAATATTAACGACTTGACCATTTACCATGATAGCTTTATGGCTAACCATCTGACGTGCTTCCGCGCGTGTTGCGCCAAAGCCCATACGATAAACAGTATTGTCTAAACGAGCTTCAAGCAAATTGAGTAAATTTTCGCCCGTATTACCTTTCAACCGTGTTGCTTCTTTATAATAGTTACAGAATTGACGTTCTAGAACACCGTAAATACGACGAACTTTTTGTTTCTCACGTAACTGAACACCATAATCAGATAGACGCGGTTTACGTGCGCCATGCTGTCCGGGTGCCTGTTCTAATTTACACTTGGTGTCAATCGGGCGAACGCCAGACTTAAGAAATAGATCTGTACCTTCACGACGGCTCAGCTTGAGCTTAGGACCCAAATATCTAGCCATTTTCTTTCTCCAACAATCCTAAAAACGCAACGTAATTAAACACGACGTTTCTTCGGTGGACGACAACCATTATGAGGGATCGGAGTCACATCACTAATGTTAGTAATGCGGAAACCAGCCGCATTTAACGCACGGATAGTTGACTCACGGCCAGGACCAGGTCCTTTAACCATAACTTCTAAGTTTATGATTCCGTACTCTTTTACTGCCTCAGCACAACGTTCTGCTGCAACTTGAGCAGCAAACGGAGTAGACTTACGAGAACCACGAAAACCAGAACCACCTGCGGTTGCCCAACCCAATGCATTACCTTGACGATCAGTAATGGTAACAATTGTGTTGTTAAAAGAAGCATGGATATGAGCCACAGCGTCTGAAACTTGTTTTCTTACACGCTTACGTGCACGAATAGGTGCTTTTGCCATTACTTAATACCCCGACTATTTCTTGATCGGCTTACGCGGGCCCTTACGGGTACGTGCATTAGTCTTAGTACGTTGACCACGCACAGGAAGACCACGGCGGTGACGTAAACCACGATAGCAACCAAGATCCATTAAGCGCTTGATGCTTAGGGTAACTTCACGACGCAAATCACCTTCAACAATGTATTTAGCAACTTCGTCACGTAACTTGTCGATTTTCTCTTCAGACAGCTCACTGATCTTAACATGCTCAGCAATACCAGTTTTTGCACAGATTGACTGTGAGCGAGTTTTGCCGATGCCATAAATCGATGTTAATGCGATTACGGTATGTTGATCAGGAATGTTAATGCCTGCTATACGGGCCACTTATCCACTCCTAAAGTTAAATACTGCATAACTGTGCTGAAAAGCCCGCTTTCAGGATACTCAAACAGTTATACATTTTTAGATAAAAAGGTTTCCTGGCTAATTTAGCCAGCTCAACCCAACTTTGCAAGAAAAAAATGCTTTTTCTTAACCTTGACGTTGTTTATGTCTTGGTTCAACGCTGCAAATCACACGAACAATACCTTCACGTCTAATGATTTTACAGTTACGGCATAATTTCTTAACTGAAGCACGAACTTTCATTTTTAATCTCCGTAACTTCTTAAGCAAATTAATTTAAAGACAATTATTTGCCTTTAAGATTTGCCTTTTTCAATGCAGACTCATATTGACTGGACATCATAAGAGTTTGCACTTGAGCCATAAAGTCCATAATAACGACGACGACAATTAGAAGTGAAGTACCACCAAAATAGAATGGAACTTTCATTGCGTCACGCATGAACTCCGGGATTAAGCAAATAAAAGTAATATACAATGCACCTACTAATGTTAGGCGTGTCATTACTTTGTCAATATACTTGGCCGCTTGCTCTCCCGGACGAATTCCTAGTACAAATGCACCGGACTTCTTCAGGTTATCTGCTGTCTCTCGCGGATTAAAAACTAATGCGGTATAAAAGAAACAGAAGAAGATGATTGTAGATGCATAAAGTAACACATAAAGCGGTTGTCCTGGCTGCAAATACATTGAAATAGCTGTCAGCCAACCCCAACCTGTTCCATCACCAAACCAGGAAGCTATTGTACCTGGGAACAGTATAATACTGGAAGCAAAAATTGCAGGAATAACACCTGCCATATTTACCTTTAATGGTAAATGTGTGCTTTGTGCAGCATAAATGCGACGACCTTGTTGACGTTTTGCGTAGTTAACCACTATGCGGCGCTGACCAGATTCCATAAAAACAACAAAATAAGTCACAGCAAATACTAAAACTGCAATCAAGAACAACAGGAGCAAGTGCAAATCGCCTTGCCGAGCTTGCTCAATGGTATGGCCAATAGCCGGCGGGAGCCCCGCAACTATACCTGCAAAGATAATGATAGAGATACCGTTTCCAATACCTCTTTCAGTAATTTTTTCGCCTAGCCACATCAGAAACATTGTTCCTGTCACTAAACTAACAACGGCCGTGAAATAAAAGGGAAAACCAGGATTGATTACCAATCCTTGCATTCCAGCCATATTTGGTAAACCTGTCGCAATACCAATAGATTGGAATATCGCTAATACCAAAGTAGCATAACGCGTATATTGACTAATCTTACGGCGACCGGCTTCCCCTTCCTTCTTAATCTCTGCTAGACGTCGATTAACTACAGTCAGTAATTGGACAATAATCGATGCTGAAATATACGGCATAATTCCCAATGCAAAGATAGAAGCACGACTAAGTGCACCACCAGAGAACATATTAAACATTTCAATGATGGTGCCTCTTTGCTGTTCAAGCAATTTGGCAAGCAAAGTGGTATCAATACCAGGAATAGGAATAAAAGAACCAATACGGAAAACAATCAGCGTCCCAATAACAAACAGAAGCCTGCGTTTAAGTTCTCCTATGCCACCTTTAGCACTTTGAAAATCTAAACCTGGTTGCTTCGCCATCTGTAACTTATTCCTCGATTTTACCGCCAGCCGCTTCAATTGCAGTCCGTGCACCTTTTGTTACACGAAGACCACGTACAGTTACTGGACAATTAACTTCACCAGAAAGAATAACTTTCGCATATTCTATTTGAATGCCAACTATATTAGCAGCTTTCAGCGTATTCAGATCAATGACATCGCCTTCAACTTTAGCAAAGTCTGACAAACGAACTTCTGCAGTAATCATTGCTTTACGTGAAGTAAAACCAAATTTTGGTAAACGACGATATAGAGGCATCTGACCGCCTTCAAAAGCACGACGTACGCCACCGCCAGAACGAGACTTCTGACCTTTATGACCACGTCCACCAGTTTTACCTAAACCGGAACCAATACCGCGACCTACGCGTTTAGGTGCATGTTTAGCACCTTCAGCTGGAGACAGAGTATTTAAGCGCATCTGTTACTCCTCAACTTTAACCATGTAGGAAACCAAATTGATCATGCCGCGGACCGCTGGTGTATCTTCACGTTCTACAGTATGACCGATACGACGCAGACCTAAACCGATCATGGTTGCCTTATGTTTTGGCAAACGACCAATAGTACTGCGAAATTGTGTAATTTTAATATTCTTAGCCATGATCTATTACCCCAGAATTTCTTCGACGGATTTACCACGCTTGGCTGCGACCATTTCTGGAGACTTCATACTGTCTAAAGCATCCAGCGTTGCACGAACAACATTAATTGGGTTCGTGGAACCATAGGTTTTAGCCAGTACGTTATGAACACCCGCGACTTCGAAAACAGCACGCATTGCACCGCCTGCGATGATACCCGTACCTTCATAAGCAGGTTGCATAAACACACGAGAACCTGTGTGAGCACCTTTTACAGGATGATACAAAGTACCATTATTGAGAGCGACGTTTTTCATATTGCGACGGGCTTTTTCCATCGCTTTTTGGATTGCTGCCGGAACTTCGCGTGCCTTACCGTAGCCAAAACCAACACGACCGTTACCATCACCAACGACAGTTAGTGCTGTAAAACTAAAAATACGGCCACCTTTAACGGTTTTTGCTACACGATTTACCGCGATCAGCTTTTCCTGCAGTTCGCCAGCTTGTTTCTCGATGTGATGAGCCATCTTACACCTCTACCTTAGAACTGAAGGCCAGCTTCACGGGCAGCATCTGCCAGTGCCTCGACTCGACCATGATATTGGAAACCAGAACGGTCAAAAGCAACTTCTTTGATGCCTTTTTCCAACGCGCGCTCAGCAATTAATTTACCAACTGCTGCTGCTGCTTCTTTGTTTCCTGTGTACTTTACTTGCTCATTGATGGTTTTTTCTGTAGTAGAAGCAACCACGAAAGTTTCAGAACCCTTTGGTGCAATAACCTGCGCATAAATATGTCGAGGGGTACGGTGTACCGCCAAGCGCGTTGCACCCAGTTTATGTAGTTTTTGGCGTGCGCGGGTCGCACGCCGGATACGAGCTACTTTCTTATCCATAGTGTTACCTTACTTCTTCTTAGCCTCTTTAGTACGCACGATTTCATCGGCGTAACGAACACCTTTACCTTTATAAGGTTCAGGACGACGATAAGCACGCAATTCTCCTGCAACTTGGCCAATTGCCTGTTTATCTGCTCCTTCCAACACAATTTCAGTCTGTGAAGGACATTTTGCAGTAATACCTGCTGGCAGTTCATGCTCTACCGGATGAGAGAAACCTAAGGACAAAGTTACAGTATTGCCTTTAATAGCTGCACGATAACCGACACCAACCAGCTGAAGTTTCTTAGTGAAGCCTTCGGTAACACCAATAACCATTGCATTCAATAAAGAACGCGTCGTACCTGCTTGCGCCCATGCATCAGCAAAACCTTCACGAGCTCGAAACGTTAATTGATTATCAGTATGTTTGACTTCAACAGCTTTATGGATTGTACGAGTAAGCTCGCCATTTTTACCTTTAATCGCTATGTCCTGACCGTCAAGTTTAACTTCTACGCCGGCAGGAATAACGACAGGTGCTTTTGCCAAACGAGACATTCTTTCCTCCCGAATTAAGCTACGTAGCAGAGAATTTCGCCGCCTAAACCTGCTTGGCGAGCTGCACGATCAGTCATGACACCTTTAGAAGTAGAAATAATCGCAATGCCTAAACCAGCCATAACCTGTGGTAGCGCATCTTTTTTCTTATAGATGCGCAAACTGGGGCGGCTTACACGCTGAATGCTTTCTACAACAGCCTTCCCTTGGAAATATTTTAATGTAATTTTTAAGGTTGGCTTGATGTCGCCTTCAATTTTATAATCTTTGATATAACCTTCTTCCTTAAGCACTGTAGCAATCGCTACTTTTAGCTTGGCGGAAGGTATGTTGACCGCAGCTTTATTAGCGGCCTGACCGTTACGGATACGGGTTAGCATATCCGCGATGGGATCTTGCATGCTCATCTGTCTTTACTCCCGTGATTCAATTGGTGATAATTACCAGCTAGCCTTTTTAAGACCCGGTATTTCACCGCGCATAGCGGATTCACGGACTTTAATACGGCTTAGACCAAATTTCCGCAGAAAACCATGGGGACGCCCAGT
The DNA here is from genome assembly GCF_902713415.1 of Arsenophonus endosymbiont of Bemisia tabaci Q2. Taxonomy (GTDB): domain Bacteria; phylum Pseudomonadota; class Gammaproteobacteria; order Enterobacterales; family Enterobacteriaceae; genus Arsenophonus. The sequence continues at coordinate 7,210 of NZ_CACTIE010000109.1, read as the reverse complement.
TTGACGACAGCGGTTACGCCGACGAGAAGGGCTCGAATCACGTGGTAGCGTTTGCAGCTTAAGAACAGCATTCCAACGATCTTCATCAGATGTATTCACATCAGAAATAATAGCTTTCAATTCTGTGCGCTTTGCAAAGAATTTTTCAGCTAATTTTGCACGTTTTACATCACGCGCTTTCATTGATTGTTTAGCCATAATACCCTGCCTTACTTCCGGAACGGAAAGTTAAACGCCATCAACAGTGCAAGACCTTCATCATCTGATTTCGCATTAGTGGTGATAGTAATATCTAAACCACGTACACGATCCACTTTATCATAATCGATTTCAGGAAAGATGATTTGTTCACGTACACCCATGCTGTAGTTACCGCGACCATCAAATGATTTAGTGGATAAACCACGGAAATCACGGATACGTGGTACAGCAATAAAAATCAGACGCTCAAAGAATTCCCACATACGTTCGCCACGCAGGGTCACTTTACAGCCGATTGGATAGCCCTGACGGATTTTGAAGCCTGCAACAGATTTGCGCGCTTTGGTGATAAATGGTTTTTGCCCTGTTATTACCGCTAAATCGGCAGCTGCATTATCAAGCAGCTTTTTATCGGCAACAGCTTCACCAACACCCATGTTCAGGGTGATCTTCTCGACCCGAGGGACTTGCATGACAGAATTGTAGCCAAACTGAGTCATCAGCTTTTGGACTATCTCGCCTTTGTAGTAATCATGCAGTTTCGCCATCGTATACTCCAAAAATTACTTAATAGTTTCACTGTTAGATTTGAAGAAACGCACTTTTTTGCCATCTTCAATTCTAAAACCTACTCGGTCAGCCTTGCCAGTTTTCACATTAAAGATTGCAACGTTAGAAACATCAATTGCTGCTTCTTTTTCCACGATGCCACCTGGTTGATTCAGAGCCTGAAGAGGCTTCTGATGTTTCTTAACCAGATTAATCCCTTCAACAATGACTTTACCAGAAGAAAGAACCTGTTTTACTTTACCGCGTTTGCCTTTATCTTTACCAGCTAACACGATAACTTCGTCATCACGACGGATTTTCGCTGCCATTTGTGCCCGCTCCTCCTTAGAGTACTTCTGGTGCCAGAGAGATAATTTTCATAAACTTTTCAGTACGAAGTTCACGAGTTACTGGCCCAAAAATACGCGTACCGATAACTTGCTCACTTGTATTGTTTAACAATACACAAGCATTGCCATCGAAGCGAATGACAGAACCGTCAGGGCGACGAACACCCTTCTTAGTGCGCACCACTACCGCTTTCAGGACATCACCTTTTTTTACTTTACCGCTTGGAATTGCTTCTTTAACAGTAATTTTGATGATATCACCTACATCTGCGTAGCGACGGTGCGAGCCACCTAGAACCTTGATACACATTACGCGACGTGCGCCGGAGTTGTCGGCTACGTTCAGCATAGTCTGTTCTTGGATCATTTTAGTGCTCCGCTAAATGTCAACTAAAACTAAGCCGCTTCTTATATAAATTGAAGCGGCAGTACAATTACCCATACATGAGGGCGCGCTATTATAACACCACAACATCAATATGGACAGAAAAAATAAACGGCCGCTTTATTAAGCGCTGCTTATTCTATTATCTATTATGAAATGGCTATTCTATTACAGAACAGCTTTTTCTACAACGCGAACAAGTGTCCATGACTTTGTTTTGGACAGTGGGCGGGTTTCACGGATTTCCACTAGATCACCGATACCGCATTCATTGTTCTCGTCATGTACATGCAATTTGGTCGTACGACGGATAAACTTACCATATAAAGGATGTTTTACCATATGCTCAATAGCAACGACAATAGATTTCTCCATCTTATCGCTAGCTACACGACCTTGCAAAGTACGGATTTTATCGCTCATTACGCACCCGCCTTTTCAGTCAATAAAGTCTTAACGCGTGCAATATCACGACGTACTTGTTTCAACAGGTGAGACTGTTGCAGCTGTCCACTTGCTGCCTGCATACTCAAGTTAAATTGCTCACGAAGCAGGTTAAGCAGTTCAGTGTTCAACTCTTCAACGCTTTTTTCGCGCAGCTCTTTTGCTTTCATTACATCACCGTCTTAGTTATAAAGGTGGTTTTGATAGGCAGTTTTGCTGCTGCCAACTTAAATGCTTCACGAGCTACCTCTTCTGGAACACCGTCCATTTCATAAAGAACTTTACCAGGTTGGATCAAGGCAACCCAATACTCTACGTTACCTTTACCTTTACCCATACGCACTTCAAGTGGCTTTTCAGTAATAGGTTTATCTGGAAACACACGAATCCAGATTTTACCCTGACGCTTAACTGCACGGGCCATGGCACGACGTGCCGCTTCAATCTGACGTGCAGTCAGACGTCCACGACCCACTGCTTTGAGACCGAAAGTGCCGAAGCTGACATCTGTACCTGCAGCCAGACCACGATTGCGGCCTTTATGCATTTTACGGAATTTAGTACGCTTTGGTTGTAACATCAGCGACTCTCCTTGCGGCCTTTACGCTGCTGCTTTTTAGGTTGAACTGTAGGTTTCTCTACCTGTTCAACAGCAGCCATACCACCCAGGATCTCACCTTTGAAGATCCATACTTTAACGCCGAGTACCCCATAAGTGGTGTGCGCTTCTGCAGTGTTATAATCGATATCAGCACGCAAGGTGTGCAATGGCACACGGCCTTCACGATACCACTCAGTACGTGCAATTTCAGCGCCGCCTAAACGACCACTGACTTCCACTTTTATGCCTTTTGCACCTAGACGCATAGCATTCTGTACCGCTCGTTTCATAGCTCGACGGAACACAACACGACGTTCGAGCTGTGAACCGATACTATCAGCAACTAATTTAGCATCCAGTTCAGGCTTGCGTACTTCAGTAATATTGATTTGCGCAGGAACACCAGCAATATTTGCTACTGTTTTACGCAGTTTCTCGACATCTTCACCTTTTTTACCGATAACGATACCAGGACGAGCAGTGTGAATAGTTACACGGATGCTCTTCGCAGGACGTTCGATAACGATACGTGAAATAAATGCCTTTGCCAGTTCTTTATTCAGATACTGGCGTACTTTAAAATCGCTGTCTAGGTTGTCAGCGAATTCTTTTGTATTCGTATACCAAGTAGAGTTCCAAGATTTGACAATACCCAGGCGAATACCATTAGGATGTACTTTCTGACCCATTGTTATTCTCCAGAGTCTCAGCGATCGGATACAACCACAGTAATGTGGCTGGTGCGCTTCAAAATACGATCTGCACGGCCTTTCGCGCGAGGCATGATGCGTTTCATAGTTGGACCTTCGTTAACGAAAATTTTCGTTACTTTTAAGTCATCAATATCAGCACCATCGTTGTGCTCGGCGTTAGCGATAGCAGACTCAAGTACTTTCTTCAGTAAACCAGCAGCTTTCTTGTTGGTATAGTTCAGAATTTCTAGAGCTTGCGACACTTTCTTACCGCGAATCAGATCAGCCACTAAACGAACCTTCTGAGCAGAAGAACGAGCGTGGCGATGCATAGCGATAGTTTCCATCTCTTCCTCCTACCTTAACGTTTCTTGGCCTTTTTATCGGCCGCATGGCCCCGATAAGTACGGGTCGGCGCGAATTCACCCAATTTATGACCAATCATTTCGTCGGTAACAAAAACTGGAACATGCTGACGACCATTATGGATAGCGATGGTCAAACCGATCATGTTAGGAAAGATCGTTGAACGACGGGACCAAGTCTTGAGAGGCTTTTTGTCTCCGCTTTCCACCGCTTTTTCTACCTTCTTCAGCAAGTGCAGGTCAATAAAAGGACCTTTCTTGAGAGAACGTGGCATGGTTTATCCTCTAATTATTTTTTAGAACGGTGACGTACGATATATTTATCAGTACGCTTATTGCTACGGGTCTTTTTACCTTTGGTTTGAATGCCCCAAGGCGTTACTGGGTGTTTACCAAAGTTACGACCTTCACCACCACCATGTGGATGGTCTACTGGGTTCATCGCTGTACCACGAACGGTAGGGCGAATTCCACGCCAGCGGCTAGCACCAGCTTTACCCAGAACACGCAGCATATGCTCCGCATTACCAACTTCACCTAATGTCGCACGGCACTCAGAAAGTACTTTACGCATTTCGCCAGAACGTAAACGGATAGTTACATAACTACCATCACGTGCAACGATTTGCACATAAGCACCGGCTGAACGCGCAAGCTGACCACCTTTACCCGGTTTAAGTTCAACATTATGAACCGTTGAACCGACAGGAATATTACCCATAGGTAAAGCATTACCTGCTTTAATTGCTGCATTTGCACCAGACTGAATTTGGTCTCCGGCTTTTAAGCCTTTTGGTGCCAGAATATAGCGACGCTCTCCATCTTTATAGAGAACTAATGCAATATTCGCCGAACGATTTGGATCATATTCCAGACGCTCAACAGTAGCAGCAATACCATCTTTATTGCGTTTAAAGTCAATTAGACGATAATGCTGTTTGTGACCACCACCAATATGACGCGTAGTAATACGGCCATTATTGTTACGTCCACCTGTTTTGTTGCTTTTTTCTAGCAACGGAGCATAAGGTTTACCCTTATGCAGCTCAGGGTTAACCACTTTAACTACGTGGCGACGGCCCGGAGACGTAGGTTTACATTTAACAACTGCCATTGTTCTTTACTCCTCCGACTTACTTTGCACCACCGATGAAGTCCAGATTCTGGCCTTCTGTCAGAGTGACGTAAGCTTTTTTCCAGTCGCTACGACGACCAATTCGCTGACCGTGGCGTTTGGTTTTGCCTTTAACTAGTAAAGTATTTACACCTTTGACTTCAACTTCGAACAGTTTCTGTACGGCAGCCTTAATCTCTGCTTTAGTCGCATCTTTCGCTACTTTAAGCACGATGGTGTTACTTTTTTCCATCGCTGTAGAAGCTTTCTCAGAGACATGCGGCGCACGTAGTACTTTTAGCAGACGTTCTTCACGGATCATGTTAGCATCTCCTCAATTTGCTTCACAGCATCAGCAGTCATAACTACTTTGTGGAAGGCAATTAGGCTAATAGGATCGATACCGATTGCATCGCGAACATCAACTTTATATAAGTTACGGGCTGCTAAAAATAAGTTTTCATCAACCTCATTCGTGACGATCAATACGTCATCCAGCGCGATTTCCTTTAATTTTTTTACCAGAAGCTTAGTTTTCGGCGCTTCCAGTGCAAATTTCTCGACAACAATTAGACGATCCTGACGTACCAATTCAGACAAGATGCTTTTCAAAGCACCCCGGTACATCTTTTTATTTATTTTTTGACTGTGGTCCTGTGGTCTCGCTGCGAAAGTGACACCACCAGAGCGCCAAATTGGGCTCTTAACTGAACCAGCACGTGCACGACCAGTACCTTTTTGACGCCATGGCTTTTTACCAGAACCTGAAACCTCAGCACGAGTTTTCTGAGCACGAGTACCTTGACGAGCACCAGCTGCATACGCAACAACTACTTGATGCACAAGCGCTTCATTAAAATCACGCCCGAAGGTAGTTTCGGAAACAGTCAGCGCGCTTTGCGCGTCTTTCATTACCAATTCCATTCCCATCTCCTCGACGTTACGCTTTAACAGCTGGTTTTACAATCAGGTTGCTACCAGTTGCACCTGGAACAGCACCCTTGATCAACAGCAGATTACGTTCAGCGTCAACGCGTACTACATCCAGACTTTGAACAGTTATACGTTCATTACCCAATTGGCCTGCCATTTTCTTGCCTTTAAATACCTTACCTGGAGTTTGGTTTTGACCAATAGAACCAGGAACACGGTGTGACAAGGAGTTACCATGAGTAGCGTCCTGAGTGCGAAAATTCCAGCGTTTAACCGTACCAGAAAAACCCTTACCTTTGGAGGTACCAGTAACGTCGACTTTCTTCACGTCAGTAAAAATTTCAACACTAATGCTTTGACCTACAGTAAACTCTTCGTTTTCACTCAAACGAAATTCACGTAGGATACGGCCAGCTTCAACACCAGCTTTAGCAAAATGCCCAGCTTCAGGTTTTTTTACACGGTTTGCTTTTTTGCTACCGGTAGTAACCTGAATTGCATTATAACCATTTTTTTCCAGGCTCTTAACCTGAGTCACTCGGTTATTTTCAATTTCGATAACAGTTACAGGAATAGAAACACCATCTTCAGTGAAGATACGTGTCATTCCTATTTTCTTCCCGACTAAACCAATCATTGTTTTAACCTCTGAACGACCTGATTAACCCAGGCTGATCTGCACATCTACACCGGCAGCGAGATCCAGACGCATCAGAGCATCAACGGTTTTCTCAGTTGGCTCAACGATGTCAACCAGACGCTTATGAGTACGAATTTCGTACTGATCACGTGCATCTTTATTAACATGCGGCGAAATCAAAACGGTAAAACGTTCTTTACGTGTAGGTAACGGGATCGGACCACGTACTTGAGCGCCAGTGCGCTTAGCAGTTTCAACGATTTCAGCAGTTGATTGATCAATTAAACGATGATCAAAGGCTTTCAGGCGGATACGGATTCTTTGGTTCTGCATGAGACCAGAGCTCCAACTATTTATAAACGTAAAAATTACTCCTCGCACCTATTTCGATTGATAGGGGAGTGATAATCGTTCTCATAATAACCTCCAAATCGGAGGTATTGTTTTTTTAACGCAGTTTTACAGCTTAGTAGCTTTTACGGCGAGGCTCTTGAATTAAAGAGCTGGTTCATTATACGTAATTTCAGAATAAGAGCAAGCTGTAGATAAAAAATTGCATAAAATTTATTTATAAAAATCTTATGCAATAATATTTGTTAATCTTAATCAATAAATACTAATTAAATCATGTATCTTCACCCAGCTGAGATTGTAGGTGATTTTTTAGGCCTATGTTTGCTATCAAATTTAATTGCGTTTCTATCCAATCAATATGTTTTTCTTCATCCGTTAGTATTTCAATCATTAAATCGCCATTAACATAATCACTAACTGAATCCGCATAAGCAATTGCTTAACGCAAATCTTTCGCCCCATCCAATTCAAACAGTATAGCTTGGCGACTTTAAAATGATTACAAGTAATTACTCTATATCAGTAAATTTATATTGGAGAAAAACATATATTTTGTAATCAAAATTAAGACGCTTAGCTATA
>NZ_CACTIE010000108.1 GCF_902713415.1 Arsenophonus endosymbiont of Bemisia tabaci Q2 | reverse complement strand
TAATCATGATGGATAATGCAAGTTTTCACAAGAAACAGAGTATTCAACAAGTCATCATCGATGCGGGGCATATGGTGGAATATTGGCCTACCTATTCGCCAGATCTTAATCCAATTGAACATAAATGGCCACAAGCGAAATGCAAAAAAAGAGCGCTCGGATGCGACACAGATATTTTGTTCGCACTCAATATGGTGTAATCAAAATTAAGTCGCTTAGCTATATGTGTTATTAGTAAAGTAGCAATAATGATAGTGATTGAAATTAACAGTGGATTTAAAATAGTTAATCGGTATTTTTGGGATAATTTTCTCGCTAATAAGAAAACGATAATGGTAAAAGGTAGTGACCACCAGATATGATTTAACATTGTTGTTACTCGTTATTTGGCCTATTTTTTTGCTTAATTTGTTTTTTCTGCTGCTTACCGCATCCAAGGTATTTATATTAGGGTCACGATGAATACAGTGTCAGCTATAAGCAACAATAATCATAATAATTAAGGTACTAATAATCCAGGAGAGTAAAATAGGGATAATTTGTTGGCTAAGCATATCATAATAATTCATTATGCCTACCCCGATTGGAATAAATAGCAATGTCATATTTTTGAGTAGCAAATGACAGTCTGGTTGTATCCAGTGGACAGGTATGATTTGAACCGGTTAATAAGCTAAACAACATCAGCATGCCAATTATACTTCCTGGCAGAGAAAAAGGCAGTAAATTTGATATTAGGTTTCCTATTATTAGGCAGAGATAAATGAGTAAAAAAGCGCGTAAATATTGCCAACTAATATAAAGAATATTTTTGCAAAAGAAAATCATACCAGTCCTATAACAAAACATACTGATAATACAATTAGCCCACTTAATGTGCCAGGCTGGTGTAGTCACTGGGATTCAAAATGGCGAAAATGCAATTGTCTCCATTTTAATTTAATGCTTTTTATTCTTAATCTATTTTACTTGCATACCGGGCTTGGCGCCAGCATCTGGAGTTAATAGAAAGATATGTTTGTTACCAGGACCGGCGGCTAATACCATCCCTTCTGAAACGCCAAAACGCATTTTTCGTGGTGCTAAATTAGCGACCATGATTGTTAAGCGCCCTTCAAGTACTTTCGGATCAGGATAAGCCGCGCGAATAGCAGAAAAAACTTGTCGGCTGCTATCACCTAAATCTAATTGGAGTTTTAGCAGCTTATCGGAGCCTTCGACGAAATCAGCTTCCTTAATCAAAGCAACTCGTAAGTCGACTTTATTGAAGTCATCAAAACTGATGACATCTTGGAAAGAATTTTCGCAATCTTGTTGATTAGTCATTGTTTGCGCCGTTATACTTTCGCTAGATGCCGCTAACATAGCGGTTACATTCTTCATTTCGATTCGCTGGAATAAAGTTTTAAATGGAGTAATTTCATGATTTAGCAAAGGGTCGCTAATATCATCCCAGTTTAGTGAAATATTTAAAAAAGTTTCTGCCCGGTTGGTGAGTCCCGGTAATATAGGTTTTAAATAAGTCATTAGCACGCGAAATAAATTGATACCCATCGAACAGATATCATGTAAATCTTGTTCGCGACCTTCCTGCTTAGCAACTACCCAGGGTGCTTTCTCATCGATATAACGATTGGCTAGATCGGCAAGTAACATAATTTCACGAATAGCCTTATTGTATTCACGATGACAAAATTGTTGACCAATTTTGTCTGCTGCGGCAATAAATTGCTGGTAAAGCTCAGGAGTTGCAAGTTGCGATGATAACTTACCATCAAAGCGTTTATTGATGAATCCAACATTGCGAGCCGCGAGGTTGACGACTTTATTCACGATGTCGCTATTTACCCGTTGGACAAAGTCTTCTAAGTTAAGGTCAATATCATCAATGCGGGAAGAAAGCTTAGCGGTATAATAGTAACGTAAACAATCAGCATCCAGCTGATCTAAATAGGCGCGCGCGGTAATAAATCTACCCCGTGATTTGGACATTTTTGCGCCATTTACAGTGATACAACCGTGAACAAAGATATTGGTAGGCTTACGATAACCACTACCTTCTAATATTGCTGGCCAAAATAGGCTATGGAAGTAGACAATGTCTTTACCGATAAAGTGATAAAGATCGGCAGTAGAATCTTTCTCCCAATAACTATCGAAATCAATATTGGGTTTTTTGTGACATAGATTTTTAAATGTCCCCATATAACCAATAGGAGCGTCTAACCAGACGTAAAAATATTTGTCATGCTCATTAGGAATTTCAAAACCAAAGTAAGGGGCATCACGAGTAATATCCCATTGCTGTAAACCCGCCTCAAACCACTCTTGCATTTTATTTGCCACTTGTGGTTGCAAAGCCCCTGAGCGTGTCCAAGTTTGCAGCATATAACTAAATGCGGGCAAATCAAAGAAAAAATGCTCCGTTTCACCCATTTCAGGCGTTGCACCAGAAATCACCGAGTGGGGATTGATAAGTTCTGTTGGGTTATAAGTTGCTCCACAGACCTCACAATTATCACCGTATTGATCAGCGGCTTGGCATTTTGGGCAACCCCCTTTAACAAAGCGATCGGGTAGAAACATACCTTGCTTAGGATCATAAAGTTGCGAGATAGTTTTCTTTTTGATATAGCCACTCTTTTTTAGTGTTAAATAAATTTGTTCAGATAATGTTTTATTTTCTAGACTATGAGTTGAATGGTAATTATCATAACTAATGGCAAAGTCAGCAATATCGTGTTGATGTTCTTCATTTACTTTACTAATCATCTCCTCAGGCGTTATACCTAATTGCTGAGCTTTTAGCATAATTGGAGTGCCATGGGCATCATCGGCACAAATAAAGTAAACCTGCTTGCCGCGCATTCGTTGATAACGAACCCAAATATCGGCCTGAATATGCTCTAACATATGGCCAAGATGTATTGAACCGTTAGCATAAGGTAACGCACAGGTTACCAAAAGTTTTTTCGCGACTTGAGACATAGTAAGGATCTAATTCCCATAAAAATTGAACAATAATTTGATGTTAACTGATTGCGTTTTTTCCGGCTAGGCCTGAACATGAATAATCAATCATTATTTTATCGTAATTTTGCTTGATAAGCGTCGTTTTTATTATCTATTTATCTTAATTAAATTGTTCTCTGGTATAATTTAGTGATTAATTGTTGATAATTTAATACTAAATAAAAGGAGCTGCGATGAATTCAGGATCCTTCAAACAAACAAAAGCAAAAAAGTTAACTCAGCAAGTCGCTGAAGTTTGAGAAACATTTTCTCATCCGACACTGCAAAGTAATCTGAGTAGATTAAAGGCATTATGTCATTGTGTATTACTCGATGATGTTTTACATATTGAATTAGTCATGCCCTTTTCCTGGAAAACATCTTTTAAGTTATTAATTGAGCAGCTGACACCGCAATTATGAAAAATAACTGGCGCGCAAACAGTAGAGTGTGAATTACGTCATAATATCAATACATTACGTAGAGCGAATAATTTTCCTGGTATTAATGGAGTGCGTAATATTATCGCTGTCAGTTCAGGTAAAGGAGGGGTTGGCAAATCAACCACGACAGTGAATTTGGCGTTGGCATTAGCGCAAGAAGGAGCGAAGGTAGGTATTCTGGATGCTGATATTTATCGTCCCTCTATTCCGACTATGTTGGCAACTAAAAATCAGCGGCCCACATCACCTGATGGGCATCATATGGTACCTATAATGGCTTATTATGGGCTAGCGACTAATTGAATTGGTTATTTGATTAATGATGATAATGCGATGATATGGCGTCGTCCATATGGCTAGCAAGGCTTTGATGCAAATGTTACAAGATACCGAATGGCCAGATTTAGATTATTTAGTGATTGATATGCCACCTGAAACTGCTGATATTCAATTAACCTTAGCACAGAATATACCCGTTACCGCGGCGATTGTCGTTACCACACCACAAGATATTGCTTTGCTTGATGCGATGAAAGGCATCGCGATGTTTGACAAAGTAAAAGTGCAGGTATTGGGTATTATTGAAAATATGAGTCTACATATTTGTAGTAATTGTGGTCACGTAGAGCCTATTTTTGGTTCAGGTGGAACAAAAATATTGGCTGAAAAATACCAGTGCAAGCTGTTAGGTAAGATCCCATTACATATTTCTCTGCGTGAGGATTTAGATCAAGGTCAACCGACAGTAATGCGCGATCCTGATGGTGAGTTCGCTGATATTTATCGAGAAATAACATCGACAATTTCTGCTCAGATGTATTGGACAGGAGAAAAAATTCCCACTGAAATTGCTTTCCGAGCTATTTAAGCTGATTAATTTCATAGCTTATTGATTGAAAATAAATATGAAGTGATAATTATTATTAGGTTTTGTTATGAAAATTAGCCAGACCTAATTTTAAATGCTGGCAGATACTGCAATAACCCCTTATAATTCCGGGGCTCATAATATTTAATTATATTAATTTCTATTATTTAAACTCAGGTTATTTAAAATGGCTGATCCAGCACAATAAGTGCGCTATTGTCGGTATATCAGGTGCTTCAGGATCGGGTAAAAGTCTTATTGCGAAAACGCTTTATCATGAATTACGTACCCAAGTGGGTGACGACAATATTGGTGTGATTACTGAGGATTGTTACTATCGAGATCAACATGACATGGCGATGGAAGAACGAGTGAAAGTAAATTACGACCATCCCAACTTAATAGATCATGATTTGCTTTTTCATCATCTTCAATTGTTGAAGGCAGGAAAAAGCATTGATCTGTTTCAATATGATTATACTCAGCATATACGTAAGCGAGAGACCATTTTTTCAGCCTAAAAAAGTAATTATTATTGAAGGTATTTTATTATTAACCGATAAGCGCTTACCTAATAATATGGATTTTGCCATTTATGTTGATACGCCACTGGATATTTGCTTAGTTAAGAAGAATTAAACGGGATGTCAATGAACGAGGAAGAATATTAGATTCGCTTATTGAACAATATACTAAAACCGTTCGTCCAATGTTTCTTCAATTTATTGAGCCATCGAAACAATATGCAGATATAGCTGGGCGACTTTAAAATGATTACAAGTAATTACTCTATATCAGTAAATTTATATTGGAGAAAAACATATATTTCGTAATCAAAATTAAGACGCTTAGCTATATTATTATTATTATTGTTCTTCGTGGCGGAAAAAATCGAGTGACGATTGATATTCTAAAAGCTAAAATAGGGGAGTTCTGCCAATAATTATCTATAAATAAATTAGGCATTCTCGCAAGGAGATGGAAAAATGCGACTTTGTGACCGTGATATAGTTAAATGGCTTGATGAAAAGAAATTGGTTATTGAACCACGCCCATCAATCGAACGGATCAATGGGGTAACGATTGATGTTTGTTTAGGCAATAAATTTCGAATATTTCAGGGCTATACTGCACCTTATATTGATCTAAGTGGGCCAAAAAATGAAGTTAATGCTGCATTAGATCGGGTGATGAGTAATGAAATTACCTTAAGCCATGATGACGCGTTTTTTTTTGCATCCAGGTGAATTAGCATTAGCGGTCACTTTAGAATCAGTCACTTTGCCTGATAATGCTGTTGGTTGGCTTGATGGCCGTTCTTCTCTTGCCCGCTTGGGATTGATGGTGCATGTTACTGCGCACCGTATTGATCCCGGTTGGTGCGGTCAGATTGTGCTAGAGTTTTATAATTCAGGTAAACTGCCATTGGCACTACGGCCCGGTATGGTTATTGGCGCATTAAGTTTTGAAGTTTTATCCGGTTCAGCTGATCGCCCCTATAATCGCCGTCAAGATGCAAAATATAAAAATCAACAAGGTGCGGTAGGGAGTAGAATTAGTGAAGATGATAAAAGTAATCATAAATTGTGATATTTTAAGTTAATTAATTCGGTGTTTAGCTGAAATCATGCTATAACGAAAATAATTTTATTTTTTCAGGTCACAGAAAATAAGCTATCTCTATCTAAAGATGAAGTCATTAATTGTTTGTTTGAATAACATTGATGGAGACAGTGATGAAACGATTTTTGACCACATTAGCTATTCTGATGGTGGTTATTTTAGCAGGTTTAACGGCGCTAGTGTTGCTCGTTAATCCCAATGATTTTCGTCACTATTTAATTGATAAAGTTGAACAAAAAAGCGGCTATCATTTAGTTTTTCAAGGCGAAATGCGTTGGCATGTATGGCCTAGGCTAAGTATTATTACTGGGCCGATTTCACTTACCGCGCCGGGCGCGACTAAGCCGGCAATTAGTGCAGATAACATGCGGCTTGATGTCTCCTTATGGCCGTTAATTTCCCACCAACTGTCTGTTGAACAGATTGTAATCAGTAATGCAGTTTTGCGTGCTACTCCAGATAGTCAAGCAAAATCAAATCCAGATGCCCCGACTGCTCCAGAAGATCTTAACCGTATTAGTAAGAAAAATAATAATGATAGCAAATGGTTATTTGAGATTAATAAAATAAAACTAACTGATAGTTTGTTAATTTGGCAGTTGGATAATGATACCCACCTAAATATGCGTAATATTATGTTGTCGCTCAGCAGGAAAGATGATCATTTCATTAGCGTTAATTTTAGTAGTAATGTAAGTAAGGATCAGAAAGATCTCACTTTTTCTTTAAAAAGTAAGTTAAATATTGCAGATTATCCGCATCAGATTGCTGGGGAAATTAATCAATTAGAATATAAAATTAGTGGTATTAATTTACTAACAGATGGCATTAGAGGCAATGCAACTTTATTGTTTGATTATTTGCATGATCAGCAACCAATATTAACCCTGTCTAATTTAGCTATTGACGTCAATGATAGTAATTTAACTGGAAATTTAGTTGCTCATTTAGGTAAATCACCAGATTATCAATTAAATATTACTTCCAAAAAACTGGATCTAGACAAGATTTTAGGTTGGCAATCTTTATTACAACCTTTAACAGAGACAAAGATAACGCCTCAAGTAAGTCCTAAGCCTGTTATTGCGAGGGTTGAAACCGATAGTTATGATTTAAGTTATGTAAAGCAATTCCCATTTCAAGCAACAATCTCTGCCGATAAACTTATATATCGAGGTTTAGTTGTTGATAGCTTTAAGTCTAAGATAACCAATAAAAAACCGTTATTAAATGTTATTCAGCTAGAAGGTGGATTATTAGGTGGAAATTTTGAATTACCTATTAGTTTAAATTATCAAAATAGTCTGGTTATTGTCACGGCTAAGCCCAAATTTAATCATGTTAGGTTGGCTCCTTTGCTGCAATCCTTTGACATGCCGACCAAACTAGATGGTTCATTGATGTTAGCAGCAAATTTATCAGGGCCTGGATACGATAAATTTGCGCTGCTAAATTTTTGGTCCGGTAACGCTAATGTAATGTTATCCAAGGCACAGTTAACAGGATTAAATATAGCTTCACTGATCCAACACGCCTTTTCACGCCTTAATGATAAAATTGATACCCACAAAAATCTTGACGATAATACCCATATTGAAAATTTAACCGTTGATACAAAACTTAATAAAGGTATGCTATCGTTCTCAAATCTGGTTGCTTCTTCAGACGCTATGAGTATCGATGGCAACGGTTGGCTAAATTTAGCCGGGAAATCAGCAGACGTCAAATTGCTGGTTAATATCAATAAAGGCTGGCATGGAAATGATAATTTTTTTAATAAAATTAATCAATTGGCCATTTCTCTGCGTATTTATGGTAAGTGGAAAAATTTACAATATCAATTGAATATTGAAAAATTGCTGCGTGATGAGTTTTAATCGCAAGTTAAAAAAACATTAAATAGTTGGTTAGAAAAAGAAGTTAAATCGAAAAATTAGTTTTAGCTTAATATTCAACAAATGTAACGCGCCATGATTAGCGCGTTATGTGTTATGTTAAGGTAATATTCTGTTTAACATAATTTTTAGCCAGTTGCAGGGGAGTAATCAACACTTTTTTAAGGCGGTGGCTGGTGACTTCCAACGGTTCAAAAATCCAATTTTCAATTTTGATACGTTCACCTACCACAGGCATTCGTTGTAGATGCTCCATTAATAATCCGGCAATCGTTTCATATTCTCGTTTTTCATCAAGCGTAATTGGCACATACAGGATCAGATC
Organism: Arsenophonus endosymbiont of Bemisia tabaci Q2; assembly: GCF_902713415.1. GTDB lineage: Bacteria > Pseudomonadota > Gammaproteobacteria > Enterobacterales > Enterobacteriaceae > Arsenophonus. The sequence goes on along the minus strand of NZ_CACTIE010000108.1, from coordinate 14,210 downwards.
CTCTAAAGGCATAAAACCATTAGCAAGCCAACGGCTATCCTCTAATTGTTGAATATCATGACGAGAATCCACCTCTGCTTGGCTGATTGGCATATTACCGGCAATAGTTTCCATAATATCCGTCAGCGTAACAATTCCCTCGACAGAGCCAAATTCATCAACAATAAAGGCAAAATGGGTATGAGCTTTACGAAACTGCTCTAATGCCTGAAGTAGTGATAAGCCTTCAGGGAAAATTAGTGGCTGGGTAATTAAGGCATGTAGGTTAAGTTTTTGCTTTTTTAATTGTTGATTTAATATGTCGATAACGTGTATAACCCCGACTGGTTCATCGCTTATCGATTCATCCGTAATAACAAGACGGGTATGTGGTGTTTTTTCTAACAATGAAAGTAGCTTATCCGCAGGCTTGTTGATATCAATGTATTCAACGTCATGGCGCGAAGTCATAATACTACTAACATTACGTTGAGCGAATCCTAATAAACGAACAATCATTTGTCGTTCTTGTGGATCAAAGATACCATTATTATCAGCATTATCAGCATTATCAGCATTATCAGCATTATCAGCATTATCAGCATTATCAGCATTATCAGCGATTAAATCAGAGGTGCGATGATCTAATTCAGCGCGTTCATGTTGACCATCTAAAACCCGCAATACTGCTTCAGCGGTTCTTTCCCGGAGTGATTTGGTGCTTTTTAAAAAACGGCGTCGATTAAATAATGCAAATTGGTTAAGTGATTCAATCATAATAGAGAAACCAATAGCAGCGTATAAGTAGCCTTTCGGTATCAAATAACCAAATCCTTCAGCAACTAAGCTAAAACCGATCATCAGTAAGAAACTGAGACAGAGAATAACAATCGTTGGATGGGTATTAACGAACAGGGTTAATGGTCTACTAGCGATAATCATTAAGATCACAGCAATAGTGACTGCAGCAATCATAATGCCAATATGTTCAACCATGCCTACGGCAGTAATTACTGAATCAAGTGAAAAAATAGCATCTAATACAATAATTTGCGCGACAACAGACCAAAATTTAGCCGTTTTGCGTTGCTTGCCAGATCGTTCATCTTTACCTTCTAATCGTTCATTAAGCTCCATAGTGGCTTTAAAAAGCAGAAACAGCCCACCACCAAGCATCAGAATATCCCGCGCACTAAATGTGTGACCCCAAATATTAATGATAGGATTGGTTAGTGAAACGAGTAAAGTGAGACTAAACAATAAGATGATGCGCATAAAAAGGGCGCAGGTTAAACCAGTTATCCTTGCTTTATTACGTAATTTAACCGGTAATTTATCAGCTAAGATAGCGATAAAGACTAAATTATCAATGCCAAGCACGATTTCGAGTACGATAAGAGTAAGAAGCCCCGCCCACATCGTAGGATCAGCGATCCATTCCATAAAATTTATTTTACCTTCTAATATGACGGCTTATGCCGACCATTAGAATAATGGGCACTTTGAACAAAAATTTCAATATAATAACGTTTTTTAAATCGTTTTAGCCGAAATATCGTGTCCTTGAAGGCATGAAATCACTATCACCAAACTATAGAGTAAGTTAATATATCAATACATAAAAATATATTTGCTCGTTAATTGTGGGTAACGAATTGTCAGACAGGAGTTTTTCATGTCAAAACAACAAATTGGTGTAGTTGGTATGGCTGTTATGGGACGTAATTTAGCGCTCAATATTGAAAGCCGAGGTTACTCTGTTTCGATTTTTAATCATTCTAAAGAAAAAACCGATGAAGTGATCGCAGAAAATCCAGGTAGAAAATTAATCCCCTGTTATACAATTGAAGAATTTGTTGATTCATTAGAAAAACCACGTCGTATTTTATTAATGGTAAAAGCGGGTGAGGCGACAGATAAAACCATAGCTTCCTTAATACCCTATCTGGATAAGGGTGATATGCTAATCGATGGTGGTAATACTTATTTTCAGGATACTATTCGACGTAATCAAGAACTTTCAGCACAAGGTTTTAACTTTATTGGAACCGGCGTTTCTGGTGGTGAAGAAGGTGCATTAAAAGGGCCTTCTATCATGCCTGGTGGACAGAAACAGGCTTATGATTTAGTGGCGCCTATCTTGCAACAAATTGCAGCTAAGGCCGATGGTGAGCCCTGTGTCAGCTATATTGGTCCCGATGGTGCAGGTCATTATGTTAAAATGGTCCACAATGGCATCGAGTATGGTGATATGCAGCTTATTGCTGAAGTATATTCAATACTTAAAAACGCATTAAAATTAAATAATGAAGAATTAGCTGATATTTTTACTGAATGGAATAAAGGGGAATTAAATAGTTATCTAATCGAAATTACTGCCAATATTTTTCGTAAAAAAGAAGACCAGACTGGTAATTATTTGACTGATGTCATATTGGATGAAGCGGCTAATAAAGGAACTGGAAAATGCACCAGTCAAAGTGCTTTAGACTTGGGAGTACCTGTTACGCTTATTACTGAATCAGTATTTGCGCGTTATCTCTCTTTTTTAAAAGAGCAGCGGGTGGCAGCAGCAAAAATCCTGACTGGACCGGCTGTTAATTCATTTAAAGGTGATAAGCAGGAATTTATTGAAAAAGTTCGTCGAGCACTTTATTTAGGTAAAATTGTTTCCTATGCACAGGGTTTTCAGCAATTAAAAGCAGCATCGGATGAATATCAATGGCAGCTAAATTATGGTGAAATTGCCAGGATTTTCCGCGCTGGTTGTATTATTCGGGCGCAATTTTTGCAAAAAATTACCCATGCCTATAGCCAAAACCCATCTTTAGCAAACTTAATGTTAGCGCCTTATTTTAAGAGTATTACTGATGAATATCAGGAATCATTACGGGATATTGTCTGTTTTGGTATACAAAATGGTATTCCATTACTTACGCTTACAGCAGCAATTTCTTATTATGATAGTTATCGCTCTGCTTTTTTACCGGCAAATTTAATTCAGGCACAACGTGATTATTTTGGCGCTCATACTTATAAGCGGATTGATAAAGAGGGTATCTTTCATACTGAATGGATAGAGAAATAGGTCTAGCTGAACTGATATAAAATCATATTGGATGGTGTTTATCGTTAATGATAAACACCATCTTTCTTGGCTTTGGGTTAGCACAAATGGAGATATTGATTTGCTGCTTTTTTTTGACTTTTATTTTATATCTATTCAAAAATAAATAGATTTACACATTATATTGTAATATACAATATATTATTTTTATAAAGTAATTCTGATTTTCAAATAAATCTATTTTTTTAATAAAAAAATAAACTTATTTGTTATTTTATAAAATTAACCATAAATAATTATGATTAATTTGCTATATTATGAAAATCACTAAGACTAATAGAGATAGTTTATCTTAGTGAATTAATGAATAAAATTTATTGTGATTTTTTTAATACATATCTTATTTTTAATATATAAAAATAACTTATTCTTACAAGAAAGAGATAAAATTAAAAGAATAAATTTGATATTTTAATATACTTATAAATTAATATTTATTATTAAGCTTGATAAAAATCAATATAGTTACTAATATATAAATTTATATAATAAGTAGTTGTATGATTTGTTAGCGTGATTTTTTAATTTATAAGTTATTAATTATTTTTTGTGTAGATATATTTCACCAATTGGATAATACAATATGGATAAATTGACCCCATTTAAACCTTTATCAACCATAATTGCTATTACAATCACTCTCATCATCTGGTTTATTATTCCTACTCCTGACGGTGTTGAGGTAAATGCTTGGCAATTATTTGCGCTTTTTATTGGGACTATAATAGCTATCATAGGTAAAGCCTTACCAATAAGTGCAATCTCCATTATCGCAATTACATTAATTGCTATTACGGGGGTAACTAATCCTAATAATCCGACGGAAGCCATTAATGATGCATTGAGCGGTTTTTCAAATCAACTTATCTGGTTAATAGGTATTTCAATAATGATTTCTGTTAGTCTAAATATAGCTAAGAGACTTAATTTTGATGACATTATTTATATGAGCTATTCAATTAATTTTAGACGTAAAGTGATATTTACGATGGAAGAAGAAAGGTTGAGTATCCGAGAAACAGCGAAGCAATTTCGGATTGGCTCTGCATCTGTATCGCGTTGGATTAATCAAATAGAGCGAAAAGCATCGACTACGCGTCAGCGAAAAATCGATAAATCCGAGTTGATAAAAGATGTTGAACAATATCCAGATGCTTACCAAAAAGAGCGTGCAGAGCGTTTTGGCGTTTGTCAGAAGGCCATTTGGCAAGCTCTTAAAAAATGGGATTGACCTATAAAAAACTCTACGTCATCCGAAAGCCGACGAAAACACTCGACAAACGTTTCAACAAAAAACAACAGTATGACAAAGAAGGCAAGCATATTGTTTTTATTGATGAAAGTGGTTTTTCACACGATACCCCGCCGACTCACGGCTATTCCCCGAAAGGTCAACGGTGTGTTGGTCTCAAGAACTGGGGAGCTAAAGGAAGAAAAAATGTTATCGGCGCTTTATTGGGCACAACGCTGTTTGCTATCGGATTATTTGATATAGCTAAGCAACTTAATTTTGATTACAAAATATATGTTTTTCTCCAATATAAATTTACTGATATAGAGTAATTACTTGTAATTATTTTAAAGTCGCACAGCTACATCTATTCGCCAGATCTTAATCCAATTGAAGATAAATGGGCACAAGCTAAATGCAAAAAAAGAGCGCTCGGAGGCGACACAGATATTTTGTTTGCACTCAATATCGTGTAATCAAAATTAAGTCGCTTAGCTATATCTATTGGATTTATCCACCTGAAATTAAAGTAACACCCGATGCACCAAATTTCGCGAAACAAAAATTACACAAGTTAGGGCCTATTTCAGTAGCAGAAAAAATTACTTTAGCCGATATTTGCCATGCTTTTGCTGATGTGGACTGGTTTGCCTGCGATTATTTTTGGTAGCGCTTTTATTATTAACTCTACGACTTCGGCATTTATCGGTCTTTCCGTTTTACTTTGTACCAGGGTATTAGCTTGGGATGATATTTTGAAAACCAAGGGGGCATGGGATACAATTACTTGGTTTTCTGCACTGGTCATGATGGCATCTTTTCTAAGTAAGCTTGGGTTGACTAATTGCTTTTCTCAAACAGCTGGAAACGCTATTGATCATCTGGGGATCGGCTCGATTGGTGGCATGTTGTTACTTGTTTTAATATATGTTTATTCTCATTACTTTTTTGCCAGCACCACAGCCCATATTATGGCAATGTTTGCAGCATTTTTTACTGCTGGATTAGCATTGGGCACGCCACCTATTTTGCTTTATTTGATCCTGGCTTTCTCTTCATCATTAATGATTTCGTTAACCCATTATGCTACAGGTACTGCGGCGATTATTTTTGGTTTTGGTTATACAACCTTAGCTGAATGGTGGAAAGTGGGGTTTATATTAAGTGTGGTTAATCTTTTAATTTGGTTAGTCATTGGTGGTTTATGGTGGAAGTTATTGGGCTATTGGTAAGTTATAATTAACATATTTAAATTGCTGTACTATATCTGTGAGTTAAATAGGGTTTAACATTTAATAAATGCAATCTTGCTGTAAAAGTACCACTAAAATCTTCTAGGTATAGCTAACCGACTTAATTTTGATTACACCATATTGAGTGCGAACAAAATATCTGTGTCGCATCCGAGCGCTCTTTTTTTGCATTTAGCTTGTGCCCATTTATATTTAATTGGATTAAGATCTGGCGAATAGGTAGGCAAATATTCCACCATATGCCCCGCATCGATGATCACTTGTTGAATACTCTGTTTCTTGTGAAAAGTTGCATTATCCATCATGATTACACTGTTTTTAGGAAGTACTGGGATAAGGACTTGGGTGACCCATCCATAGAAAACATCGCTGTTAATATTGATATCAAATAATCCGATAGCAAACAGCGTTGTGCCCAATAAAGCGCCGATAACATTTGTTCTTCCTTTAGTTCCCCAGTTCTTGAGACCAACACACCGTTGACCTTTCGGGGAATAGCCGTGAGTCCGCGGGGTATCGTATCAAAAAGCACTTTCATCAATAAAAACAATATGCTTGCCTTCTTTTTCATACTGTTGTTTTTTGTTGAAACGTTTGTCGAGTGTTTTCGTCGGCTTTCGGATGACGTAGAGTTTTTTTATAGGTCAATCCCATTTTTTTAAGAGCTTGCCAAATGGCCTTCTGACAAACGCCAAAACGCTCTGCACGCTCTTTTTGGTAAGCATCTGGATATTGTTCAACATCTTTTATCAACTCGGATTTATCGATTTTTCGCTGACGCGTAGTCGATGCTTTTGGCTCTATTTGATTAATCCAACGCGATACAGATGCAGAGCCAATCCGAAATTGCTTCGCTGTTTCTCGGATACTCAACCCTTCTTCTTCCATCGTATATATAAGCGACTTAATTTTGATGACATTATTTATATGAGCTATAGATAAGCGTCTTAATTTTAATTAGAAAATATATGTTTTTCTCCAGTATAAATTTACTGATATAGAGTAATTACTTGTAATCATTTTAAAGTCGCCCAGCTATATTACATTCGCTTTATTTAAAAACAAGTGAGGAAATATGCAATTGCGTAGGTTAGGTTCAACTGGATTTGTTATCCCACCACTTGTTTTTGGTGGTAACGTATTTGGTTGGACTATCAATGAAAAAGAGAATTTTACTATCTTAGATGCTCTCTATGATAACTGTTTAGTTGCAATTGATACGGCAGATGTTTATTCAAGTTGGGCAGCAGGTAATCGTGGAGGAGAATCTGAAACTATCATTGCAAATTGGCTAACTAAACATTCCTGCCAGAGATAAATTAATTATTTTTACCAAAGTGGGCGCAGATTTAGGTTCGCCTGGTAAGCGTTGGCTTTCTTCTCGCTGGATTATAAACGCGGTTGAAGATTCATTACGGCGTTTACAAACAGATTACATTGATCTCTATTTTTCTCATTGGCCTGACATCAATACACCTTATGAAGAGACGTTAAACGCTTATCAGAAGGTTTTAGCAACAGGCAAAATTCGTGCTCTATAGGCGCCTCAAATTTGGATGCAGCGCAATTGAAAATAGCGTTAGATGTGGCGAATAGTCAGAATTTACCGCGATACCAGGTATTACAACCAGAATATAATATTTACGATCGTGCCGCTTTTGATGATAAGTTGAAGAAACTCTGTATCAAAGAAAATATTGGGGTTGTTACTTACTATAGTTTGGCATCTGGTTTTTTAACCGGAAAATATCGTCGTCAAAGTGATTTAAATAGTAGTCTTAGAAAAAGTGATATCGATAAATATCTTAATCAAAGAGGTGAAAGAATTCTTAAGGCGTTGCAGGTAGTTGCTGATGCTCATCAAGCTACCTTAGCGGAAGTCGCCCTTGCATGGTTAATGGCTTTTAATGTGGGATCACCGCACCGATTGCTAGTGCAACTACTGTTGCTCAGATTGAAAGTTTTGTTAAAGCCATTAATTTAACATTGACCAAAGCGCAATTCGAATATATAGATTATGAAAGTAAATTAAATTGAAAAATTTTTTATATCTATAGATTGAAAATCTATCTATAAAAATAGATGATTGTCTATCGTCAAATGACGATTATCCAATTTCATGGTTTATGCCATTTGCTATTTATATAAAACTTTAATAACAAAATAATAGAGATAATTCAATAGCCATTGAATATATTTTTTCTTATTAAACATATGCTTAGATGAATATCGATATTGGCTGGAGGTTGATGCCCCAATAAGAGGGATCCTTTTCCAAGGAGATTTTTCTTTTATTCTAATAAACAGATCTGTACTGGGATATTCAGACCAATTATTCCATGGCTTGGTTGGGCCAATATAATGAATGAATTTTACATTATCAATGGTAGGGAATAATGTTCTATTTTTTAATTCATAATTAATACTAAATTGGGTATTGAATTTTTTCTCTAAAAATAAAACTTGATTTACCAGAGATATATTTAATGCATCCTGATCATAAAATATAAATTTTGCTTTTGTCTTTTCATCAAGTAATATATTTATCGTTTTCTCAGTTACTTTATTTTTATACCACTTATCGGTATCGATCAGCATAACGCCAGAGTTAAAGTAGCCATTAGCTATTGCTGGTGTTGCTAGCATTTCAGCCCGTTTTTTCCATAGGTATTCTTCTCGGTCAGTGACAGCCGCAATAATATGACAGCTTAAATTGGTGGTGAATAATTCTGATATATCACCCGAACAAATAATGTCTGAATCTAAATATAATATTTTATTTATTTTTTGGTGAAAATAATTTGCAATGATAAAGCGAAAATAGATTGCATGAGACCACAATTTATTGGTTGGTAATTTTTTTATCTGCAGAGTGTCGATAAGTAATATTGTTATTTTTGTATTATATATTTTTGTTAGTTCATCATATTTTTTTAGTTCACCTCCAGAAATCATATCAGTGAAGATATAAAAGTGGAAGGTATAATCTTTATTAAAATGTAGAATCGAACAGATAGAGATCGCAGTACCAAGAGAGAAATTCATATCTGCGCCATAAGCAATATGAAACTGGCAATTTTTTACCTTAGCCGATGAAAATTCATCGCTTGTTAGTATCATCTCCTTACTATTGAAATACATTAAGTTTCCTTTTGGCAAAGTTGGCATTAATTTTATCGTAAATTGTTACTGATTCTAGCGTTAGTGAAAAGAAAAAACCATTGCTATAACCATTATACTTTATAAAAATTGATTAATAATCATTATATTTTTTAGAAATGAAGAAAAATTTATATCTTATTGAAAGTAAATATAATATTTTTTAGTGATGAGATGTTTTAAAATGGTTTCTGATCTGTTGTTAATCAATTTTTTTCTTATGTCAAATTAAGTCATTGTTTGAAAATAGAAAATATAAGATGAATTAGTTTCTGTTTTGATTTTTATGATAGATAAATATCATAATGGATAAATAAAGTAAATAACAATTTATATTAAATTTCAACATAAAAATTATTTTGTGTTTTTTTGAAATTATTATGCTTATATTACAATAAATACTAGAATAAATGATATTATTCTGCTGATAAAATAGTAGTAAAATAAAATTGATTAGTTATAATTTAGTTAACATATTATTAAATATAAAGTTTTTGTGGCGTTAATAAGTAAATCTTGCCCTATTTTTATTGTTTCATTAAAAAAAGGATACAGATAGAAGAAGACAAATTAGTAAAGCTTTCTCGTCACAAGCTTTACCTTTCACGATAGTTGATGCCATCGAAGGCGCTAAGTTAACTCAGGGTGACATACCTTGGTTTGAATCCGCTAATTCAGGTAAGTTTGATGTGAAGGCAAGCGGAATGAATGAAATTCCTTGTAGTTTGAGCCATCAATCAATTTATCAACATATTGTAAAAAATGATATCGAATGGGGATTGATCCTAGAGGACGATGTTATCATTGATAAAAAAATTATCCCCTCTAATCAAAGCGCTGGAACAGGGTAAAAGTGATTTATTAAAAAAAGATTATGTTTATTTGCTAGTTGGTCAAGAAAGGCTGAGTTCAAGAAAGCAAATTTCGTTAATTTTTTTAATAAAATAACGATCGCTAATATGACCTTTCGTCTATTAACTTATAGTCGGGATAAAATTTTTTGTGCCTGTTGTTACTTAATTCATCGTAACACCTGTAAAAGAATAATCACTGAATTTGAAAGACAATTTTTTGTTGCTGATTCGTGGGGCATCTTATACAAAAAACAGGCAATTAAAAGATATTATTTAGCCGAAATTATTAAGCATACGATTGTTTCCGTTGAAAATAGCAATTTGGAGGCTGATAGAAGAAAGTATGTTATGAAAAAAGAAGAACGTGAGGCGATCTTGAGTCTGCTTTAGCTTATATTTTGCTACAAATAAGGCGTGTTTTACGTAGTTTAATTTTTTGGCAAAATAGGGTTTATATCGTTTTGAAAGGTTGCCATCTAATATTGTTTTTGCACGGATTAATCATATAACTGGGCGACTTTAAAATGATTACAAGTAATTACTCTATATCACTAAATTTATATTGGAGAAAAACATATATTTTGTAATCAAAATTAAGACGCTTAGGTATATAGCGCATGATTTCTTCTTTCGTCAATGGGTATTTAAACCAGTTCATTTTTTGTTTTTCCATATCGGCAACAAGTAGCTCTCAGAGTTTCTAAGTGTGTTCTCGTGCGTTACACTCCCAATAAATAAGAATATTTAATGTATATAGAGAAAATTTTTATAAGTATGACGATTAGTCAACACTTTATAAACAAGTAGTTTGATTGCATAAAATTCTTTAAAAAATTGTGTTTTTTATCATTTTTTGGCAGGGATTTTTCCCCCATTTTTCCCACTAGAAATTTCAGGCAAAAAAACCAATCAGTTATGATTGGTTTTTTATATCTTGGTCGGCATGAGAGGATTTGAACCTCCGACCCCCGACACCCCATGACGGTGCGCTACCAGGCTGCGCTACATGCCGATATAGGCTCGCTATACTAGCGTTTTTTTGGTTAAAATCAATAGCAAGTACTACGACCGCTTGATTTTAAGCATTAATTAGTATTAAAACGGGTAGATTCGGAAAAAGCTCTTAGCAGTTGAGTTAAATTAGGTTTTGCATCTGTTATTTTATTGCCTTTATCATCAAAGATATAAACCTCTGCATTTTGATTAAGGTAAAGTGTTTTATTAGTAACGTTAATAATTAATACTTGTTGATCACCTGATAAAACCCAGGGTTGGTTACGTTTAGGGGTAAAAAGATCTTCGCCTTGAGAATAGTCTTCTCGTGAATTATCAACATAAAGTAAACGCTGCATTAAGGTGGTCATAATATCTTGATGACTGGTTAGCTTATTAATTTGCTGTGGCGGGGTATTAGGCCAATATACCCATAAAGGCACCTTCATTTGTTTAAGATTAAATTTACCGTTAGTGAGCCATTTTGTTGTTTCATGAGTTTCTGGATTGCTACTATGGTTTGCCGTAATGACGACAACGGTATTGTTTAACATATTTTTTTGTTTTAGCGCATCAATTATGCGTTTAATCTCATGATCTAATTGTAACTTATTGTCACTTTGCGATTTATGATTATCAAAACCATTAAGATTAAGAAAAGAAAACCACCGAGTCTGGTTTTCTATGCTATCTAACCATTTTACCCATTCATTGGTAGTTTGATAATCATTACCGGCAGTATTTTCGGGTAACGAATAATCTGCCAGAATTGCATGACGAAATAATGGTGAGCTAAAACCATTCGATGAAAACAGACCAAATTGATAGTTTTGATATTTTAATGCTTCAATTAGGGCGGAAGGTTTTCTGCTATTAAGTATACTATCTAAATAACTAGGCGCTAAACCGTAGAATAAGCTAAATAGCGCTAGTTGGTTTTGGATACCTGTACTGAGATGTTGATTAAATTGCGTACTGACTGATTTAACAGTATTCAATGCTGGCATACCTTCAGTGGTATCTTGATAGTTAAGATTATTAACGACCAATAATAATAAATTATACTTTGGTGCTTGTTTTTGATAGCTAAGTGGTTTGAGTGGATATTCAATAGACAGTGCTGAAGGGTTGCCTTCTTGTTGTATTTTGCGTTGATATTCCACTTGATCGAGATAACCATAGCGTTCAAGAAATTTTCTCGCTGTCATTGGGTGAGATAGGGGATAGTTAGCTCGTTGCATAGTTATTGGGCGATAAAAATTTGCATCAGCCCAAATATACATTAAATGCGAAGCAAAAAATGCTGTGATGAAGATACCTGCCAAGGGTTTAGTGAATCGTTGACGGTTTAGGCTGCGTAATTTTTGCCAACTCCAGGTAGCAAACAACATCTCAATTAAAAAAATGATAGGCACACAAATAAACATCAACTGCCATTTTCTCGCCATTTCGCCGTTTTTAGGATTTATTAATAACTCCCATAGTAGTGGTGTTAAATGGAGGTTATAGCGAGAAAAAAACGCAATATCAAAAATGAGAAAAATCAGTATGGTGTTGGTAAGGATGGTGTATAGAAATCTTAGCAGTCGCTGTGAACCAATAATGAAAGTAATAGGAAAGATGATTAAAAGATAACAGGCAAAAATAACAAAGCTAAAATGCCCAAGCCAGCTAACAATAGCATAAATACGGCCGAATAACGTACCCGGCCAATCAAAAACAAACAGATATCGGCTACTTAATACTAAACTGAGTACTATATTGAATAACGTAAACCAGTGTCCCCAGCTTATCATTTGGGAGACTTTTTCACGATAGTTTCGAGAGTTGGTCACCATGTAATATTTTATCTGCTAAATTAGTGAATTTTTTCTTCATTAACAGAAGCAAGTAACGCCTGAGCGAAAGATTCTGCAATAGTTTTACGCTGAGTCAGTGTAACAGCTGCATTAATTAAGTTTGTCACCATGTTACCTAATACTATCAATGATAGATCAGTTGAAGCTTTATATTTTTCTAATACCTTGACTAATTCTAGGAGTACATGTTCAATTTGCTCATCCCTATAACGGGATGATTGTGGCATAATAAAAATCCTGAATTAATAAAGTTTTATATTTTAGCGTATTATTGTGTTTTTTGCTGTAGCTGTTTTCTCTAATTTAACTGGATAATTTTATTTAGTAACATTTTAAATTGACCGGTTTCCATAAGTTACAAATGTTATTATATGCCTGCCCATAATACAAAAATGTTATATCAATAGATATCAATTGAGCTGCCGGAAAAAGTTATCGATGTCTGAAGACCATTGATCTTTATGCCATAAAGAAAATAAGGAGTAAATGATGAGTCTGGATATTTGCCAGATTGCTTTACATCAGTTGATCAAACGTGATGAACAAACACTAGAGGTTGTGCTGCGTGATTCTTTATTAGGCACGGATAATATAGTGCAAGAAATGATGGCAGAATTGCATCGAATTTATGGCGCTAAAATAAAGCCTTTGCCACTTTTAATCAAGCGAGCGAATTACCTGAAGCATTAGTGGCTTTGAGAAAGGGAGATGAAAACTTTTTGGGATTTAGCCGTGCGGCTACTATTCGTTTGCAGGATGAATTGGCAAAATATCTGTTTGCAGAAGGTGGGGTGGTACTGTTTTGTCAATATCGTTATTTGGCGGTAGATTACTTATTGATAGCTGTATTAAATAGCTGCAATAGTATGTTTGTTAATGATAATCTGGAATTGAATACTACTCATTATCTTGATATTCCGCATGTTGATATTGTTGCTTCCATAGACTTGACAGAATGGGAAAGAAATCCCACTTCTGAACGTTATTAACTTTTTTAAAGGGCCGCGTCTGGCGTAAAGTATCTGATTTTTTATGGATTTCCTGTCAGCTAGCGAAGGTATGAATGCTATAGCTAAGCGACTTAATTTTGATTACACCATATTGAGTGCGAACAAAATATCTGTTTCGCATCCGAGCGCTCTTTTTTTGCATTTAGCTTGTGCCCATTTATGTTTAATTGGATTAAGATCTGGAAAATAGGTAGGCAAATATTCCACCATATGCCCCGCATCGATGATGACTTGTTGAATACTCTGTTTCTTGTGAAAAGTTGCATTATCCATCATGATTACACTGTTTTTAGGAAGTACTGGGATAAGGACTTGGGTGACCCATGCATAGAAAACATCGCTGTTAATATTGATATGAAATAATCCGATAGCAAACAGCGTTATGCCCAATAAAGCGCCGATAACATTTGTTCTTCCTTTAGCGCCTTAGTTCTTGAGGCCAACACACCATTGACCTTTCGGGGAATAGCCGTAAGTCCCCTGGGTATCGTGTGAAAAACCACATTCATCAATAAAAACAATATGCTTGTCTTCTTTTTCATACTGTTGTTTTTTGTTGAAACGTTTGTCAAGTGTTTTCGTCGGCTTTCGGATGACCTAGAGTTTTTTATAGGTCAATCACATTTTTTTAAGAGCTTGCCAAATGGCCTTCTGACAAACGCCAAAACGCTCTGCAAGCTCTTTTGGTAAGCATCTGGATATAGCTGGGCGACTTTAAAATGATTACAAGTAATTACTCTATATC
>NZ_CACTIE010000107.1 GCF_902713415.1 Arsenophonus endosymbiont of Bemisia tabaci Q2 | reverse complement strand
GTATGACAAAGAAGGCAAGCATATTGTTTTTATTGATGAAAGTGGTTTTTCAAACGATACCCCGCGGACTCACGCCTATTCCCCGAAAGGTCAACGGTGTGTTGCTCTCAAGCACTGAGGAGCTAAAGGAAGAACAAATGTTATCGGCGCTTTATTGGGCACAACGCTGTTTGCTATCGGATTATTTGATATCAATATTAATAGCGATGTTTTCTATGCATGGGTCAACCAAGTCCTTATCCCAGTACTTCCTAAAAACAGTGTAATCATGATGGATAATTCAACTTTTCACAAGAAACAGAGTATTCAACAAGTCATCATCGATGCGGGACAGCGTGGCATATGGTGGAATATTTGCCTACCTATTCGCCAGATCTTAATCCAATTGAACATAAATGGGCACAAGTTAAATGCAAAAAAGAGCGCTCGGATGCGACACAGATATTTTGTTCGCACTCAATATGATGTAATCAAAATTAAGTCGCTTAGCTATAAATACCCTGAATAGACTTGTCATGAGTGTGTGTTCCATTCCACGTCAACTTCATGGGCAGCTTGTAGTCTAGATACAAATCATAGAGACGTTCCGGACCCTTTTTGAGCAAGATAGGTTGATAAGCGATGAATCCGGTCAGCATCGTGTGGGCTTATTTCGCTTTGTCTTTCGGTTAAATACTTATCCCCCGAGCGCTAGAAGCAACACGCCAGCGTATACCGGATTTACTTTCGTTGTAGAGCCATTTACGCTCTCCTAGAAAATGATTTATCTGTTGACTGTTTAAGCCGTTAAGCATTTTGCTAAATTGGGTAGGGGTCATGCCTTCTTTGAAAAGATTTTTGAGGTAATCAATTTCTGTTGATAAGCTTTTATTTTCCAGTAATAACTTTTCTTTCTCTTCCTCAGCACGAACGACCATTAGGGCGATTTCTTTTGTTGTTGGTAGAACAACTAGAATTTGTGGTTGTAAAATTCGTCTTTCGCATTTAATGAAGTACCGCCTTGCCTGTTTGCCTTTTCGTTATGTTCAACCATGGATAACTCTTTTGCCATGTCAAGGGAAATGTGGTAGTCGATTATAGTAGCGTTGTTGGCTTCCATTTTTTGTGGAAGCGAGTAAAGTCTTTATTTTTAACAAATCCATAATCTAAAATTCGCTTTTTTATCCATCTCGAAAAATCTTGCTTAATTTCCAAAAACGCATCTAAATCACGCGCATTAACCGTCTGGATTAATACATCATTGATGCTTTTTGTTTCAATGTTAATTAAATCTTTCATGTAAGAATTCCTCGCTAATAAAAACGATGATAAGTTTTTGTTTATACTGTATTAAAGATGAGAATGGATGCTAGCTTAATGGTAGAGTAGAGATTTAATTCTTCGGTTCTAGCTTCAAATTCCGCACAATGCGCCAATCTTACGATTTATCTTTATGAGTCTGTCATTTTCTTTTTTCAGATATAGCTGGGCGACTTTAAAATGATTAGAAGTAATTACTCTATATCAGTAAATTTATATTGGAGAAAAACATATATTTTGTAATCAAAATTAAGACGCTTAGCTATAGCTATAGCCTTATTTGCTATTTCAGCTATCGCATTAATAAAATATGTTCATAATCTAATGCTTGGATTTTCTCTCGCATGGCAAAAAACACAGCAATTTCGCATGATGCACACTTTTTTTTGAAAGTGGAGAACCGATGCTAGGCATTAACTCTATTAGTGCCGATATAACAAATAATATGCCTAAAAATATTGATTTATCATATCGTTACGTGAACATTACAGATAATTGTAAGCAGATATTAGTTACATTTAAGATGCCTTATAACCAATTAACTGCTGCATCAAGGTGATACTGTTCGTCAGGAAAAGATTATGCTAAAAATTTATCATTCTAATCAATTAGATATTCACAAAGAGCTTATTTCTAGTTTGATCAAAAATAATCCCTTGACCCAGCCGTTTGAGCAAGAAATTATTTTGGTTCAAAGTCCAGGTATGTCCCAATGGCTACAAATAGAGCTTGCGCAAAGCTTGCGAATTGCCGCTAACATTTCTTTTCAGCTACCGGCAACTTTTATTTGGGACATGTTTACTCGGGTTTTATCTGATATCCCATCAGAGAGTGCTTTTACGAAAAAGGCAATGACTTGGAAATTAATGACAATTTTACCTTCCTTGCTACAAGAACCTGAATTCAAGCCTCTTAGGCAATATCTTAATAAGGATATGGGTAAACGTAAGTTGTATCAGTTATCAGCTCGGATTGCGAATCTGTTTGAGCAATATTTAGTTTACCGTCCCCAATGGTTAGAAAGCTGGCGTAAAAAACAACTAATTGAGGGCTTAAGTGATAATCAGCAATGGCAAAAACGTCTTTGGTTAGCGTTGACAGAGTATACGGAAAAGCTTAATCAATCTAAATGGCATCAGGCAAATCTCTATCAACAATTTATACAAAGTTTACATGCTAATATGCCTTCACATATTAGGTTGCCGAAACGTGTATTTATCTGTGGTATCGCCGCATTACCTCCGGTTTATTTGCAGGCATTAAATGCCCTTGGCCAGCATATTGATATTTATTTAATGTTTACTAATCCATGTCGTTATTATTGGGGAGATATTCAGAGCTATGCTTCTTTGGCAAAACTTGAACGACGCAAGTTAAAAAATTATCGAAATAACCATGAAATTGCGCGTTTCAAGGGAGAAAGTTCGCCTGATACGTTATTTAATCAACAAGGTGAACAATTTCTAACTAATCCGCTATTAGCTTCTT
Source organism: Arsenophonus endosymbiont of Bemisia tabaci Q2 (assembly GCF_902713415.1). Classification (GTDB taxonomy): domain Bacteria; phylum Pseudomonadota; class Gammaproteobacteria; order Enterobacterales; family Enterobacteriaceae; genus Arsenophonus. The sequence continues at coordinate 17,051 of NZ_CACTIE010000107.1, read as the reverse complement.
GGGGTAAATTAGGCCGTGACAACCTCTATTTTCTGTCTCAGTTGGAGCTATCTAATGAAGTTGCTGTCTTTGTAGATTTACCACGTGATTGTTTGTTGCACCAAGTGCAGCGAGATATTTTAGATTTAGAAGATCATGCACAACTTGGTTTAACCGAAGCGAGTTATAATAATAGTCTTTCAAAAAGACAATTAAGCAAAAAAGATAAATCGTTGACATTTCATTCATGCCATAGCCCACAACGTGAAATTGAAGTATTGCAAGATTATTTATTGGGTCTCTTTGCAGACGATCCAAATCTAACACCCAAAGATATAATTGTAATGGTGGCAGATATTGATAGTTACACACCTTATATCCAAGCGGTGTTTAGTCATGTGTCCCCTGAACGTCGGTTACCTTTTTCTATTTCAGATAGAAAAGCCAGGCAGGTACATCCTATTTTGCAAGCTTTTATTTCGTTACTTGATTTACCCCAAAGTCGTTTTACCACAGAACAAGTATTAGCTTTATTAGAAGTGCCAGCACTGGCTCGTCGATTTTCTATTTACGATGATGAATTACTTTTATTGCGACGATGGATTAACGAATCAGGTATTCGTTGGGGGCTTGATGATGAAAACATTGCAATGCTTGAATTACCAGCAATAGGGCAAAATACCTGGGCTTTTGGTTTAAATAGAATGTTGCTTGGTTATGCGATGGATAGTCAGGTAGGGATTTGGAATAAAATTTTACCTTATGATGAATGTACCGGGTTATCCGCGAAATTAGCTGGGCAACTTGCCGCATTTATTGATTCATTGGCTAGTTGGCGCAGTAAACTTAATCAGGAAAGAAAATTGTCAGAATGGTTGCCATTATGTCAATGCCTGTTAGATGCTTTTTTTGAAACTGATGAACAAATTGAAGCGATATTCATATTTATGCTCCAGCAATGGAAAAAAACGATTGAGACTGGAATAGCGGCAAAATATGAAGAAATAGTTTCTCTATCGCTTATTCGTGATGAATTAGCAACCTGTTTTGATGATGAAAAGATCAGTCAACGTTTTCTTGCAGGGGCAATTAATTTTTGTACTCTAATGCCTATGCGTTCTATTCCTTTTAAGGTTGTGTGTTTATTAGGTATGAACGACAGGATATATCCACGCTCAATACCACCACTGGGTTTTGATTTAATGGCTGAGCAGACTCAACGCGGTGATAGAAAGCGTCGGGATGATGATCGCTATCTATTTTTGGAAGCTTTAAATTCCGCTTCTCAATTATTTTATGTTAGCTATATTGGGCATGCTATACGTGACAATCAAGCACATAATCCCTCGGTGCTAGTAAATGAATTACTTGATTATATTAGCCAAAGTTTTTGTTTAGAGGGTGATGCACATTTAAATATTGATCTTAGTGCTGATAGGGTAAAAGAACATTTAGTGATTAAACATACGCGAGTACCTTTTGCGACAGAGAATTATTTGCCTAATAGCATTCATCAGAGTTATGCCAGTGAATGGTTATCAGCAGCCAGAAAAAAAGGTAATCCACGGCCTGAATTCTGTACTCCGTTAATGCCAATGATAGAACATGACAATGAAATATTATTAGAGCAGTTACTCTCTTTTTATCGACACCCGATCCGGGCTTTTTTTCAACAAAGGTTAAAAGTTAATTTTTTTAATGAAGGAGTACAATTACAGCAGGATGAACCTTTTATTGTAAATAATTTACAACGATATAAATATAATGAACGCTTACTTAAGGCGATGATTTATCAAGAGTCACTGGAGGAGCTGTTAACGACTTTGCGTGCAACGGGTGGATTACCAGCAGAACATTTTGGTCAAATTTATTGGGAAAAACAGATCCAAGATATGCAGCCATTAGCTGATAAAGTAAAGATAAATTGTCATGAATATTTTAATAAACTATTCGTCGAACCCTTTAAGAATATTCGTTTGGCTGGACAATTACGAAATATTCAGCAAAACGGTATTATTCGTTATCGTCCTGCAAACTTAACGATTAATGATGGTTTATCTCTATGGATAGAACATTTAATTTTTTGTTTAACTGTTAGATCTGGTGAAAGTTACTATTGGGGAAGAGATAATAGTGAATGGTGTTTTGAGTCAGTGGACAAATATCAGGCGAAAGTATATTTACAACAACTCATTAATGGTTATCAAGACGGGATGAATTCGCCATTACCACTTTTTAATAAAAGTGGCTGGAATTGGTTAATGTCATGCTATAACAAAAAAAGTGAACAATTTGATTTTGAGTCTGAGGCTGTTTTGCAAAAAGCAAAAATCCAGCTTATCCACTCCTTACAAGGTACCTATAATCAGCCAGGTGAAATGGAAGATAGCTATATTGGTCGTGCTTTCAGTAAAATAGATAGTAATTTGCTTGAAACAATACAAAAAAAGGCACGTACTTATTTATTGCCAATGGCAATCTATAGAAAAAATAAAAAGAGGATGTAATAAGATGTTTAAAGTAATAAGGGTTGTTATGAAAAACATGATAGTCGTGCTCTTATTACTATTTAGTACGGTAAGCTTTGCTAAGCAGCATTGGCAAGTTTTGCCTGATAGGATAAACAAAAGTGAAAAAGATACTCGAGGGTATCAGGCGATAAAACTTTCTAATGATATGATTGTATTGCTAATATCTGATCCGAAGACCAGTAAATCATTAACTGCGGTTACCTTACCAGTTGGCACAATGGAAAGTCCTGATCAACAACTTGGTTTGGCACATTACCTTGAACACGTGGTATTGATGGGCTCTAAACGCTATCCTGAGTCAGGTGAAATATCAGAATTTTTGCAAAAACATGGTGGCAATCATAATGGTAGTACGGCTTCTAATCTTACTGCTTACTATTTAGAAGTTGAAAATGGTGCTTTAAAGCAGCCACAGATCGCTTGGGAAGTGCATTAGCAGAGCCATTACTTGATCCTAAAAATGCCGATCGAGAACGTAATGCAGTCAATGCAGAATTAACAATGGCACGTGCTCGCCATGAAATGCGATTATGGCACGTGCGTTCTGAAACACTTAATCCGGCTCATCCTAATTCACGTTTTTCCGGTGGAAATTTATAAACTTTAAGCGATAAGCCTGGTAGCTATTTACAGACTGAGCTCAAGAATTTTTATTATCGCTATTACTCAGCTAATTTAATGAAAGGTATTTTTTATGGCAATGACTCATTGAGTCAATTAGCCAAAATCGCAGCTGAAACTTTTGGTCGTATTCCAAATCGAAAGGATATTGTTCCTGAAATAACGATACCCGCTATAATCGATAAAGAAAAAGGAATAATAATTCATTATATGCCAGCACAACCTAAAAAAGTTTTGCAACTTGAATTTAGTATTGCAAATAATTTAACAGAATTTCGCAGTAAGTCAGATGAATATATTGGCTATTTGATAGGAAATCGAAGTCAAAATACACTTGCTGATTGGTTACTAAAGAATGGTCTTGCTGAAGAGATTAATGTTGACGTTGTACCAGATGTTGATCGTAATAATGGCATTTTTTCAATAAACGTTTTATTAACGGATAAGGGATTGGGAAATAGAGATAAGATTATTGCGGCAATATTTTCCTATATTGATTTATTAAAATAACAAGGTATTAAGAGTGGTTATTTTAACGAGATCGCAAATGTTCTGAAGCTTTCATTTCAACATATAGCTGGGCCACTTTAAAATAATTAGAAGTAATTACTCTATATCAGTAAATTTATGTTGGAGAAAAACATATATTTTGTAATCAAAATTAAAACGCTTAGCTATAATTCTATTGTTCGTGATATGAATTATATTCAGCAACTATCTAATCAAATGTTGAATATCCCAATTCCACATGTGCTTGATGCTAATTACATTGCTGATCGCTTTGATCCAAAAGCAATAAGCAGCCGTTTAGCAAAATTAACTCCCTATAATGCCAAAATTTGGTTTATCGCACCGAATGAACCACATAATAAAGAAGCCTATTTTCTGAATGCTCCTGATCAAGTTGATAAAATTAACAGCCAACAATATCAACGATGCTCTGAATTAAAAAAAGAAATGCATTTTTCGTTACCTGAATTAAACCCTTATATTGCTCATGATTTTTGTTTAATTAAAAGTTCTCGTCATTATCAGCATCCAGAATTGGTAGATGAGCAAGGAAATGTGCGGGTAGTCTATATGCTAAGTCGATATTTTGCTGATGAACCTAAAGGTGGGATTGCGATAGATTTACGTAATGAGCAGAGCAGTAAAACGGTAAAAGCTCAAGTTAGTGCAGCATTATTAGAATACCTGGCCTCTTTAAAATTGTCTCAATTAAGTTACGAAGCTTCCGTCGCCGGAATGGAACTGGTTGTGTCTTCAAATTTAGGCCTGCAATTGAAAGCGAGTGGTTATACTCAACATCTAGCGGAATTGACGACAAAAATGGTTAAGGCATTTCTTACCTTCACAATTTCTGCTGACGAAGTTACACAAGCAAAATCATGGTATAGGGAACAGCTTGAAGTTAGCAATAATCTTAAAGCCTTTGAGTTGGCAATGCAGCCGAAACAACGTTTAGAAAAAGTACCTTATTTTGAGGAAGAACAACGCTTGAAGGCCCTGGAAACGATCACAGAAAATGACATCCTAAACTACCGTCAAGAGATTATTGACAATGCTGCTTTACAAGTGATTATATTCGACAATCTAACACAAAAGCAAGGCATTGATATTATTAAGTCTATTGCCCATTTATTGAATAATAAAGGCAAGAATTGGTGGAGAGGGGATATTATTGCTGTTGATAAACAGCATAAAGTAAATTTCCAACATCAGGCAAATAGTACAGATAATGCGTTAGCAGAAATATTTTTTTCGACAGAATATGATCGTGATATTGGATTTGTCTTATCAAATATTTTGGCCAATATTTTACATCCTTGGTTTTTTGAGCAACTTAAGACGCAAGAACAATTAGCCTATGCTGTTTTTGCCTTTACTACTAGCCTTGGTGAGCAATGGGGATTAGGTTTTTTATTGCAAAGTAATAATAAAACCCCTGCGTATTTGAATAAACGCTATCAAAACTTTTATCAATTAGCCTTTAAAAAATTAAATGCAATGCCAAAAAAAGAATTTGAGCAATACAAAAAGGCACTATTGACGGAAATGGAACAGCCTCCGCAAACTTTTTATGAAGAGATAGATCGTTTTTTACCAGATTTTGCGAGGAATAATTTTGCTTTTGATAGCAGAAAAAAATTAATCAAAGTATTGAAAACGGTTACACAGCAAGATCTATTAACTTTTTATAACAATGCCGTTTTGCAACAAACAGGTTTAGCTTTTTTTTTACAAATTATTGCCAAAGAGGTTAATAAAGAAGGCTATCCTCAATTAAAAAATTGGATAACTTATCGGACTGCATCTGAATTACAAAAGATTTTGCCAATTGAGGTAGATGCTAAGTGAGTAATCGGCGAATACAGGCTTATCAACTGGATCCTTATTGTTTACCTCTTTATGGCCAGCGATTGATAGAAGCTTCAGCAGGAACAGGAAAAACCTATACGATAGCTTTACTCTATTTGCGATTGTTATTAGGTGTTGGACAAAAAAATGCATTTTCTCGCCCATTAAGTGTTGAAGAGATTTTAGTCGTCACTTTTACTGAAGCGGCAACTGATGAGCTAAGATCACGTATTCGCCACAATATTCATCAGATGAGAATGGCCTGTATTAGAGATGGTATTGGTTTTGATGAAAATTCAATATTCCGAATCTTACTATCTTCTATTGCAGATAAAGAGGTGGCTGCTCAATGGTTACTTGCTGCTGAACTTCAAATGGATGAAGCGGCAATTTATACTATCCATGGATTCTGTCAACGCATATTGGTGCATAATGCTTTTGTGTCAGGTATGCTATTTGAGCAATCAATAATAAAAGATGAACATACCATACAAAAACAGGCTTGTGCTGATTTTTGGCGCTGCAACTGCTATCCAATGAATTATTCTATATCAAAAGTTATTGTTGATGAATGGAGTGACCCAGAGGCACTTTTAGCCGAAATAAAGCCTTATTTACAAGGCGACATTCCGAATTTTGTTAACCAATCGATTGAAGCGCAATCAATAAAACAGCGTCATCAGACCCTAATTGACACGATAAAAAAAGTAAAAGAGTTGTGGCTTTTAAATTCAGCAAGTTTTATTGATTTAATTGCTGATTCCGCTATTAATAAACGTAGTTATAGTCGCCGTACTTTACCGGGTTGGATAGCCGCGGTCAATGGTTGGGCTCAATTAGCAACAATCGATTATAAAACCCCTAAAGAACTAGCTCGTTTTTGCCAATCTGAACTGATAGATAAAACACCGACAGGTCAAGTACCTAAACATGAGGTTTTTCGTGCTATTGATAATTTGATGCAACAATCATTTACATTACGCGATATCATTATTTCAAAAGCGATTATTGACGTTCGTCAAACAATTGTTAAAGAGAAAAGACGACGTGGAGAGATTGGATTTGATGATTTATTAAGTCATTTAGATCAGGCACTACACGCAGAAGGTGGTGATCGATTATCTAACACGATCCGTAATCGTTACCCGGTTGTTATGGTTGATGAGTTTCAAGATACTGATCCGCAACAGTATCGCATTTTTCAACGTATTTATCAGGGGCATAATCATTGTGGTTTGTTATTTATTGGCGATCCTAAACAAGCTATTTATGCTTTTCGTGGGGCGGATATTTTTACTTATCTTAAAGCTAAAGATCAGATTGAATCACACTATACTCTTAATACTAATTGGCGCGCTTCACCAAGTATGGTAGCAGCTATTAATCAATTATTCAGTCGGGCAACAAAACCGTTTTTATTTGAGCAAATATCTTTTAACAAAGTTGATTCAGCCTCTTCAAATCAGCATTTAGCATTTATTCATAAAACAGCAAAATTATCAGCTTTAAATTTTTGTTATTTAGATAAAGAAGCGGTTTCAACCTTAGACTATCAACAAACGATGGCCTATCAGTGTGCTAGTCAGATTTGTGATTGGCTTAAAGGGGGAGAGAATGGAACAACCTGGCTGTATCGAAATGATGTAAAACAGCCGGTAATAGCTGCGGATATTATGGTGTTAGTCAGAAGTCGTCGCGACGCAGTAATAATACGAGAAGCATTAAGTAAATTTAATATTTCGTCAGTTTTTCTTTCTAATCAAGAAAGCGTTTTTGCTACTAATGAAGCGCGCGATCTATTATGGTTATTACAAGCTGTGCTCTCACCTGAAAAGGAACGTACGTTGCGTTGTGCGTTAGCTACTCGTTTAATCGGGCTAAGTGCACAAGATATTGAGCAATTAAATCAAGATGAAAGGCAGTGGGAGATACGGGTTGAAGAGTTTGCCAATTATTTATTGATTTGGCAGCGACATGGTATTTTGCCTGCATTAAGAGCTATTATGGTTAACCATCGGATTGCTGAAAACCTACTGATGGATAATATAGATGGTGAAAGGCGCTTGATGGATGTGATGCATCTGAGTGAATTGTTGCAAGAAGCTGAATTACAGCTTGAAAGTGAGCATGCTCTAGTTCGCTGGTTAGCTCAGCAGATCGATCACCCCGATCCGTTACTAGAAAATCAGCAAATACGTCTAGAGAGTGATAGTCACTTGGTGAGTATTAGTACAATTCATAAATCTAAAGGTTTAGAATTCCCGATTGTTTGGTTACCTTTTGCCTGTCAATTCTCGCAGCAAAAATTGGCCACGTTCCATGATCGTGATAATTTTCAAACTTGCCTTGATCTGACCCAACAAGAAAAAAGCATCAGGCTGGCTAATGAAGAGCGTTTAGCCGAAGATTTGCGGCTGTTATATGTTGCACTAACACGCTCAAAATATCATTGTAGTGTTGGTATTGCACCTTTAATAAAAGGTCGTCCTAGTGGGGAAAGTGGTAATACGGATTTGCATCAAAGCGCATTAGGTTACTTATTGCAAAATGGACAGCCAGCGAATGCGACTTTATTGCGTGATGCTCTAGGTGCATTAGCTAATGAAAATATTAGCATCACACCTGTTAGTGATATTAATTTATCGCCTTGGTACCCAAAAGAAAATACACCCGTGAAGTTATTGGCTCGAAATTTTACAGGACAGATCCAAAATACCTGGCGGGTTACGAGTTATTCAGGATTAACCTATCATGATATGTATTTTGATAAATTTACTGCTAGTGATATAAGTATTGAGATTGCTATACAAGATTTGGCACCTAAAATGGACGTTGATGCACAAGGTGACAGCTCATTGGTTCAAGGTGAAATAGCAGAGTGGAGTGTTCATACCTTTCCTAAGGGGGCCACACCAGGAACTTTTTTGCATTCCTTGTTGGAATTACTGCCATTTAATCAACATCCACAAGAGTCTTGGTTAGCTGGAAAATTAGAGCAAGCCGGTTTTTCCGCTAATTGGGCACCGGTGCTTAAAATGTGGCTAATAAATATTTTTGACACCCCTTTACTTAGCGATAGCCTCAGCTTGTCAAAGATCACGCCTGAGAATCAATTAAATGAAATGCAATTTCATTTACCGATAGAAAAATTGTTATTGCCATCTGCATTAGATAGGCTAACTCATCAATATGATGTTTTATCTCAACGTTGCTCACCGCTTAGTTTTGAGCCAGTAACGGGTGTTTTAAACGGTTTTATTGATTTAGTTTTTTGCTGGCAAGACAAATTTTATCTGCTTGATTATAAATCAAATTGGTTAGGGGAAAATGGTCTGGCATATAGCCAGGAGGCCATACAGAATGCTATGATTGACCATAGATATGATTTACAGTATCAGCTTTATACATTAGCTATGCATCGTTATTTACGGAATCGTTTACCTAATTATGATTATCAAAAACATTTTGGTGGGGTTATCTACCTTTTTTTGCGTGGATTTGATGCGAAAAACCCTGGTTATGGTATTTATTACTCTATTCCTCCTTATGCGTTTATTAATAGCCTGGATGAGTTATTTAATGCAACTAATCGAGGTGAGCAATGATGATAACTTTACTAAAGCGAGCTGCTGAGCTTAATTTGTTTAGTTGTTTAGACATACAACTTGCTATTCGATTAGCTGATGATGAAAACCCATTATTGTTATTAATATTTGCAATATTAAGTGCTGAAACTCGAGCAGGTCATGTTTGTTTATTTATTGATAAGCTCGAACCCGCTTATTTATTTGAAGGTAGACAGGCGGAAATAGCTTTTATGCTCTGGGAAATGGCAGGAGCACCTGATAGTAACAGGATTTATACTCAGCTTAAACAATGTAATGCAGTTTGTGAGGCACCAGAATCAGCAGCAAAACCATTAGTATTATCAGATAACAAACTTTATTTTCAGCGAATGTGGGCTGATGAAGGACTAGTGGCTGATTTTTTTTCTCGCCATTTGTTAGAAACCGTTGATGAACAGCGATTAGCGACTATTTTAAATGGTTTTTTTGCGTCCTGGAAAACGCAAGATTGGCAAAAAATAGCTGTTGCTGTTGCAGTAACCAGTCGGATCGCAGTTATTTCTGGTGGGCCGGGTACAGGAAAAACAACGACAGTGGCACGTTTATTAGCTACTTTAGTCCAATTAAGTGATGAAAAGTTAATCATTCAGCTAGCGGCGCCGACAGGAAAAGCGGCTGCTCGATTAACGGAATCATTAAATAATGCATTATTAAAACTGAATTTATCTGCTGATGAGTATGCGGTTATGCCAGAACAAGCGCAGACTGTGCATCGATTATTAGGCGCTCAACCCAACAGCCAATTATTACGTTATCACAAAGACAATCCACTTTTGCTAGACGTTTTAATTATTGATGAGGCATCGATGGTTGATCTGCCTATGATGGCTAGATTAATTGAAGCTCTACCAGATCATGCCCGTGTCATTTTGCTAGGTGATAAAGATCAATTAGCTTCTGTTGAAGCGGGAGCTGTCCTAGGCGATCTTTGTCGTTTTGCAGAATCGGGATACAGTCGTGAAAAAGCGGGAAAACTGACTAAAATCACAGCTTGTGATTTATCTGATTTTATATCGAATGATGGGCCAGAGGTTAAAGATAGGATTTGTTTATTACGAAAAATTTATCGTTTTGATGCGCAATCAGGAATTGGTCGACTAACTACTGCAATTAACAAAGGTAATATTAAACAGGTTGAGCAACTATTAGCGCAGCAAAATGCGGATATTGCTTTTCATTCAATTGCTTCGTCTGAGAAATATGGCAAATTACTTTTTGATGCGGCTGAATGTTACCGTTGCTATCTGGATATAATAAAAACGGGTCGAGATCCCGAAGAAATCCTGACTACTTTTAATCGTTATCGTTTATTAGCGGCTTTGAGGGAAGGACCATACGGGGTTACAGGGTTAAATGATAAATTAGAACAGCTTTTACATCGTCAAGGAAGTATTCGACGGCCTGCTTATAGCTGGAATAAAAATTATGAAGGTCGCCCAATAATGATCACCAAAAATGATCGTCCTCTTGGCTTATTTAATGGTGATATTGGTGTTATGTTACGGGATGGTCAACAAGATTTAAAAGCCTATTTTCAGTTGCCTAATAGGGTGATAAAAAAAATACAACCCAGTCGTTTACCTCAGCATGAAACTGCGTTTGTTATGACAGTACATAAATCTCAAGGGTCAGAATTTGAACATGCCGCATTAGTTTTACCGCCAATTTTTACTCCTATTATTAGTAAAGAGCTTATTTATACTGCAATTACCAGAGCAAAAATTCAGTTGACGATTTATGCTGAGCGTCATGTTTTTACTAAAGCGTTAATGACCTCAACGGAACGGCATAGTGGTTTGACTGAGCGGTTACTTTAATAAAAGTAGAACCCATTTTATTCGTTATTTTTTTTGATATTATCAATAGTGAATATTAATAGCGATAAAAGTAAAAAATAATAAATATTTAATTGTAGCGAACTGAATTGAAGTATTGCGATATATAACTTTAATTTTTTCTTTAATTAATTAGTAACTTATTGCTATCAATTATTTTAATTCTGCTATTGATTATTTTTTAGAAGTATAAATGATTGATATTTGAGATGCTGCAAAATATCTTTGCGATTTATTCTTATTCAATGGGAGAATATAAATAAAATGTTAAATTCAGCATCCCAGATTGGGAATTATTCATCTCAAATAGTTAATCAACAGATTGCTTCTGCGCAAATGGATACGACTACGAATACAGAGAATAAACTTAGCTCTCAATTAAAAACCGTAGGAAATTCTAGTATTGATCTACTTGCGGTAAAAGAAAAGGAAAATGATTTATTTGAGGTAATTAAAAATAATGAATATCTTCTAATTATTGCCAATATAGCTAAGCGTCTTAATTTTAATTAAAAAATATATGTTTTTCTCCAATATAAATTTACTGATATAGACTAATTACTTGTAATCATTTTAAAGTCGCCCAACTATAACCCTGCGTCGGCACAACAAAATCTAACTCGGGAAAGGGGAGTATATTTGCAAAAAATGTAGTCAATATCTTGTTTGGCAAAATCAATAGGAGAGCGAATCACTCTCCTTTGTTGATTAAGCTAAATCAGTCATAATCATCTTAGCAATTTCAAAGTAAATATAGCTAAACGACTTAATTTTGATTACACCATATTGAGTGCGAAAAAAATATCTGTGTCGCATCCGAGCGCTCTTTTTTTGCATTTAGCTTGTGCCCATTTATGTTCAATTGGATTAAGATCTAGCGAATAGGTAGGCAAATATTCCACCATATGCCCCGCATCGATCATGACTTGTTGAATACTCTGTTTCTTGTGAAAAGTTGCATTATCCATCATGATTACACTGTTTTTAGGAAGTACTGGGATAAGGACTTGGGTGACCCATGCATAGAAAACATCGCTGTTAATATTGATATCAAATAATCCGATAGCAAACAGCGTTGTACCCAATAAAGCGCCGATAACATTTGTTCTTCCTTTAGCTCCCCAGTTCTTGAGACCAACACACCGTTGACCTTTCAGGGAATAGCCGTGAGTCTGCGGGGTATCGTGTGAAAAACTACTTTCATCAATAAAAACAATATGCTTGCCTTCTTTTTCATACTGTTGTTTTTTTGTTGAAACGTTTATGGAGTGTTTTCGTCGGCTTTCGGATGACGTAGAGTTTTTTTATAGGTCAATCCCATTTTTTAAGAGCTTGCCAAATGGCGTTTTGACAAACGCCAAAATGCTCTGGACACTCTTTTTGGTAAGCATCTGGATATTGTTCAACATCTTTTATCAACTCGGATTTATCGATTTTTCGCTGACGCGTAATCGATGTTTTTGGCTCTATTTGATTAATCCAACGCGATACAGATGCAGAGTCAATCCGAAATTGCTTCGCTGTTTCTCGGATACTCAACCCTTCTTCTTCCATCGTAAATATCACTTTACGTCTAAAATCAATTGAATAGCTCATATAAATAATGTCATCAGAATTAAGTCGCTTAGTTATAGAACAGAATGATGATTGTGGTAGTGCTAGTAACGACCCAATGTCGATTGAAGGCGCGAGTGGTTTTCCAAAGCAGGGTGCTAAAGATGGTAGAATAGCTAGCGGTGATAATTTTTGGTTTAGTCAATTAGATCAGCAAAATAGCGATCGCTGGCATAAAAATAATATTAAAGTAGGTAAAAATATATTTGAATGGTTTTTAACTCAGCCAAATCATACGGTAAGTTGGGAGTTTTATATTACCAAGCAAGACTGGGATCCAAATGCATCATTGACGCGTGATTCATTTGAATAAAAACCATTTTGTTTACGATCTAATGATAGAAAGAAATTAACTTTTGATGAGATGAATATTGAATGTGATGTACCGAAACGAAGTGATTATCAAATTATTTTAGTTATATGGACAATAGTTGATACAGGGTCAGCTTTTTATCAAAGTATAGATGTGAATATATCAGATATATAATAGTCAAATAGTTTGTAAGGTTTTGCTAAAATTGAATGAAAATTCAACAAATTTGTGCTTATTAATTAATATAATTATCAGATATAAAATATCTATATTTTTATAAATAAATTATAAAATTTTCTATTTTTTTGTTTTATCATTAAATTAAATTATATAATAAAAGAATAAAAAAATTTTTAGTCTCACCATAGGATTTTAAAGAGCTTATATTAAATAAGAAGTGAATAGTTATAAATACATTTTTACTAGCTAGCGCATGGAGAATGCTTGATATAAAAATAATATTTTTAAAAAATTAAATTTGTTAATTTATTATTTTTTTCTTAGTGTTGTTTATTTGATAATAAATTTAAAGATATTCTTAATTCAATGTTAATATTATTTAAAATAAATGTGGAGTAAATAAATTATGGCCATTCAACGTGGTCTGCGTAATAATAATCCAGAAAATATTGACTATAATCCTATTAATGAATAGCAGGGGGCAGTACTTTATGATCCTGCAATTGAAAAACGATTTTGTCGATTTGAATAACCTGAATATGGTACTCGTGCAATAATATTATTACTTAAAAAATATCAACAAAATTATGGTTTAAAAAATATATCTGATTTAATTAGTCTCTGTGAACCACATAATGAAAATAACACTAATTCATATATTAAAAGCGTATCTAATAATATGAATTTATCACCTAAGACACTTGTTAATATAACAGATAAAACAATATTGATTAGTTTAGTAAAACCGCTATAATATTTTATGAAAATGGTCAACAACTTTATAATGATTCGTTTTTTGATAAATCTTATGGTTTAATATAATTAAATATTATTAATCCTGTTATTTTTTATTTTTTATTTTTTATTTTTTTATTATGAATTATTTAATGAAAATAATCGTTGATTATTAAAATAAAATTAAGTTAGACCTCACTTCTATTGCTAACACCAACATATCAAACCTAACAACTAGCTAATTTTATAAAGAAAAAATTCCCACTAATTGTTAATTAGGCCATGAACGCCAGCATCGGCATGATCAATATAAAATAACATTTATATAACAAAGCATAAAAATGAATGTAAATGTTAATTACACTAACTCAGTAGCCTATTTATTACTTTTTTAGAACGATTTTTAATAAAATAGCAATAGCTATTATTTATCAAAAACTGTATGAATTGAAATGATATAAGTATGATAATAAAGTATAAAATATATACTAAATTCTTTTTCAATAGATACTGTTGCAAAATGTTTTTTAAGAGCTATCTCTTACTATTTGATAATGTGATTGACTTAAAATTGTAAATAATTGATGAAAGCTGCTGTTCTACTATTAATTAATAACTTTATAAAATTATGGTCAAAATATCGATTAACCATAAAGATATTCAGTCAATAAAGCCAAAATTCATTAAAAATTAACAATTAAAATCAATTGTAAATTTATTATTAATTATATGTAATTGTGATGTTTCAACGCTTTGTTGATTAAGATTATTGCTATTATTTATTTTGATAATAAAAAATAAATTATGTAAATGAGATGAGACATTATAAATGGTTTATTCTTTTAAATTATAAAAATGGAGATACAAATTAGCTGGTAATGAAAACTAAGCGTATAGCCAAAAGTTTTGGCCTAAATTATTTAGGTGCATGAAGTAGAGTGTATGACAAGTAATACTTTTGTAAGGGTAGGTATCAAACACTTATGTGGAGATGATATGCGAAAGTTGTTTATGATGTTATTGGTGCTAATGATAGTGAGTTGTTCGTCTAAAACTCCTATCGTTGATAGAGGAAATTATTATATCGATAAATCTTTTTCATCGATAAGCCAAGATGATCGAGTGAAATTTTTAATATTTCATTATACTACAGTAAATGATGCTCGCTCATTGCAAATTTTAACTCAAGCTAAAGTAAGTGCCCATTATCTTATTCCATCAATTCCGAAAATAAAAAATGATAAACCCGTTATATATAACTTTGTTCCGGAGGATAAAAGCGCATGGCATGCAGGATTAAGTAATTGGAACGGTAGGCTTAATCTTAATGATAGCTCTATTGGCGTCGAAATAGTCAATAAAGGGTTTACTGAGGATATGCTTGGCGATAAAGTCTGGTACCCTTTTAATGAGCAGCAAATTTCCGCCATCATTGTTTTAGCTAAAGATATCATAAAACGATATAATATAACTCCTCATAATGTCTTAGCCCATAGTGATATTGCTCCATTAAGAAAGTATGACCCAGGTAAACTTTTCCCGTGGAAACGTTTAGCTGAGCTTGGTATTGGAGCTTGGCCGGATGAAATGACGGTTAGGAAATATCTGGCAGGGCGATCAGTTTATGCGCCGGCTAGTGTGTCAGTTGTTCAAAAATATTTGCAGAAATATGGTTATGATAAAATTCCACAATCAGGTGAACTTGATGAGGAAACACGCAGAACCATTAGTGCATTTCAGCTTCACTTTCGACGAACTGATATAAGTGGTAATGCAGATGCTGAAACAGAAGCTATTGCTCGTGCATTGCTTGAAAAATATAGGAGTTAAAGTCGTTAATGGTTACCAATGATTAACGGTTTCATATAACCTAATTATATTTTATAAATTAATCCCCTAACAATTGAATATTCATTGAGTGAGGTTTTTTATAATCAATAGAGATAGATTGGCTGTATTCAATTCGCTTAATACCAGGTTATTATTTAGTAGATTGGCTATTTAAAAACATTTTTATTATATAATGATAATCATTAATTTTGATTAGATTTCTCCTAAAAATATTTTCTATGTTTTTTATATTTACAGTTTTTTCAAAGCCTACATCTTCTAAATTTTAATTAACACTGCTAATAAATTTTATGGATAAAATAAATATTCATAACAGTAATTTATTTTTACTTTATTATAATACTAACGTATCTAAATCAACTTGAAGGTAATTACAATGAAATTTGTAAAACATGCACTTTTATCGATAGAATTAATTTTATTTGGTAGTATGGCTGCTTCTATTCCAATGAATAAAACTAGTCAAACCAATGTTGGACAGCAACAAGTCAAAACCAAAAAAATATTTCATTCTGGTAAAGTAAAAGCGCAGAAACCTGCTCATATTAAATCTGGAGAAAAAAGCATCTAAAAAAATTATGTCTAAAGTAAATTAAATTTGTCATAATAGATATCAATTAGAATAGAGGCTGGCCATGAGAGCGCCCTCTATTTTTTTATCTGGTTATATTAATAAATTAAAGAGTCTTTGTTGATAGTGACTAATGTTGATAATAATTGATTAATTTTTTATTTTATAAAATCAAACTGCTACTAGATAAGCTTAGGGTTAGTTATTTTTTATAAAAATATCCCAGATATTTTTTATCTGGGATCATATATTAAAAATAATAGACTAAGCCTATGCCTAAAACGTTATCAGTCCTAATGTCGTAATTTTCAGTAAATTTATTCTTATTTAATAAATTAATTTTATAATCTAACAGTGCAGCAAAATTTTTTATTAAAATAGTAGAATGAGCCTAGTGATATGAATTTATTTAAGTAATTATTTGCATATTCTCAAAGACCTTTCCCTTGAGCCTGAATATAAGCTAATGATGGTTTCAAACCATAATCAAATGTATATTGAGCGACAATTTCAAAAGTTTTTTTAGGTGCAATGTTGGTATTCGTCGAGCCAAAAGGTATCGTATTACGTGTTTCAATATAAGTTGATGCCAGATAGACGTTATTGACATTATATTATATAGCTGGGCGACTTTAAAATGATCACAAGTAATTATACTCTATATCAGTAAATTTATATTGGAGAAAAACATATATTTTCTCATCAAAATTAAGTCGGTTAGCTATATTTCGCACCAATACTCCAAGTTTCTGCGCGTTTGCCATTGGCATAGTATAGCTAAGCGACTTAATTTTGATGACAGTATTTATATGAGCTATTCAATTGATTTTAGAGGTA
>NZ_CACTIE010000106.1 GCF_902713415.1 Arsenophonus endosymbiont of Bemisia tabaci Q2 | reverse complement strand
CAATATGGGGTGTAATCAAAATTAAGTCGCTTAGCTATAACTGTTGAAGGATTAAATATAACTTATGGAAATCCTAGATTAACTATTAAAACTACTAAAGATAATTCTATGGTAGATTTTGTACTAGATCCAGATAGCAAAATTTTTAATATCGACGGAATAAAAAGCGGTATGGGTTTAGAATATCGAGTACAAGTTCCTAAAACTAATGGAACTCTAGCCTTAACTAATAATCCATCAGCTATAACCACTTTTGGACTTAGAGCTACTCATCTTACCGGTGATTCTGTTATATAGCTAGGAGATACTAAAGAGGGTTATGATTTAGCATCTGTACGTTCATCTAAACGTGGGTTTATACGCAATAATAGGCTTGGAGTAGTAACTTATTTTCCAGATAAAAATGGAAAATTTGCTATTCAAGAAGATAATTACACTAAATCCGAAGTAGACTCTAGGATTAATGCTATTAAATGGACAGCAAAAAATCGGCAAATGGTTGGCTGAAAGATCCGAATACCGGCCTGATTATTCAATGGGGATATAGAAGTAAAGAAGGTAAAGAAGGTAAAGAAGGTAAAGAAGGAAATTCTTATACCATTAATTTTCCTACTGCATTTTTTCATCTTTCTATAAGTATAACGACGAGTTCTAAAACGTATAATAAAAGCTCTGGCGTTATGTTTATAGGGGAATTGCTTATGATGTAACGACAAGGGGATTTAATTATTATACAAGGAGTATAACGGGTGGTAACGATACGTTTATGGACGGTTATTATTGGATGGCGATAGGAGTATAAAATAGAGACATCATATCGATTTGAAGACCAAATATATTTTACTTGCAAAGATGGATTAGGCTGGTTAGCCGAATCTTTAAAAGATGAATATATAAAAAATAACAATTGGGATAGTACGGCTAAACCTATTCCCTACAGCGTTTACCATGAATTTGCACTTTCGGAGGCCCCATTGGGTAAAATGTTTAATGAGAGTGAAGATGGTGACCCCATTTGGGTTGATATCCCTCCTAGACCAAACAACAAATTAATCGCAGATGCTGAGAATGAAAAAAGAGTGCTAATGCAGGATGCAACTGACGTGATTATCCCCTTGCAAGATGCGGTTGATTTGGAGATGGCAACAGAGGACGAAATAACATAGCTCAGGAATTGGAAACTTTATTGATTAAATGTCTATCGTACTGATACCTCAACCGCGCCTGAGATTGATTTTAGAACTAAAGTGATATTTACGATGGAAGAAGAAGGGGTGAGTTTCCGAGAAACAGCGAAG
>NZ_CACTIE010000105.1 GCF_902713415.1 Arsenophonus endosymbiont of Bemisia tabaci Q2 | reverse complement strand
GCTCTATTTGATTAATCCAACGCGATACAGATGCAGAGCCAATCCGAAATTGCTTCGCTGTTTCTCGGAAACTCACCCCTTCTTCTTCCATCGTAAATATCACTTTAGTTCTAAAATCAATTGAATAGCTCATATAAATAATGTCATCAAAATTAAGTCGCTTAGCTATAACAGTTCGTTACCAGGCATTATATTATGAAAAAGAGGGCGGTTATTACCGATGGGATGGTCAACTGCCCAAACAGGTATATATCCAAATTCAACGCCTGAATCGACAGGGGGTATTAAGGTTGTGGTGCCTGAATGCGGATTGTGCTTGATTCATATACTAAAGCAGAAAAAGATGATAACTTTGTTAAGTTGGTAGATACCCGAGGAGTAACTGTTGAAGGATTAAATATAACTTATGGAAATCCTAAATTAACTATTAAAACTACTAAAGATAATTCTATGGTAGATTTTGTACTAGATCCAGATAGCAAAATTTTAAATATCGACGGAATAAAAAACGGTGTAGGTTTAGAATATCGAGTACAAGTTCCTAAAACTAATGGAACTTTAGCCTTAACTAATAATCCATCAGCTATAACCGCTTTTGGACTTAGAGCTACTCATCTTACCGGTAATTCTGTTATATGGCTAGGAGATATACTAAAGAGGGTTATGATTTAGTATATGTACGTTCATCTAAACGTGAGTTTATACGCAATAATAGGCTTGGAGTAGTAACTTATTTTCCAGATAAAAATGGAAAATTTGCTATTCAAGAAGATAATTACACTAAATCCGAAGTGGACTCTAGGATTAATGCCATTAAATGGACAGCAAAAAAATCGGCAAATGGTTGGCTGAAAGATCCGAATATCGGCCTGATTATTCAATGGGGATATAGAAGTAAAGAAGGGAATTCTTATACCATTAATTTTCCTACTGCATTTTCTTCATCTGTCTATAGTATAACGACGAGTTCTAAGGCGCATAATACAAGCTCTGGCGTTATGTTTATAGGAATTGCTTATGATGTAACGACAAGGGGATTTAATTATTATACAAGGAGTATAACAGGTGGTAACGATACGTGTTTATGGACGGTTATTATTGGATGGCGATAGGAGTATAAAATAGAAACATCATATCGATTTGAAGACCAAATGTATTTTACTTGCAAAGATTGATTAG
>NZ_CACTIE010000104.1 GCF_902713415.1 Arsenophonus endosymbiont of Bemisia tabaci Q2 | reverse complement strand
ACTATAGCTGGGCGACTTTAAAATGATTACAAGTAATTACTCTATATCAGTAAATTTATATTGGAGAAAAACATATATTTTGTAATCAAAATTAAGACGTTTAACTATACCTACACACCTACACCACCACTGGCTTCTGTCACAACATTGTTGCCTTTATCAACAATGTTGCCTTTATCAATAATTACGCCGTTTTCTTCCAACGGCATTATAACAGAGCATAGCGGTAAAACCAGCGGTGCCGATTATCATCGCTTGTCGCATAGTCATTTTGTCAGGAATAGCTGTTAACCATTTGGCTGGAACTCCCGCTTGTTCTGCTAATCCCCCCAATGGTTTTCACCAACACCCCAACGGGTCAGTAAAACTTGTTGGCCGACTTGAAATTTTGCATCTGTTGAAGACTTAATGATACCAGCAAAATCGATGCCTGGTACCATCGGGAATTGGCGGATAATTTTTCCTTTACCAGTAATAGCTAAAGCATCTTTGTAGTTTAGTGTAGACCAATAAATATCTACGGTAACGTCATCAGAGGGTAAAAGTGTGTCATCGATCGATTTTATACTGGCTTTTAATGCTTAATTTTCTTGTTAGAAAGTTTTATATTAAATGAATTAAGTTATTTTTATGGGGGTATTTTTTACTTTATACTGTAATTGATTATAGAGAATAAGCAGTAGTAGTGGTTTTTTGTATTGTAAAAAAATTAGCCACTTTTTATTGAAGCGATTTAATTAACTCCTTGTCGTCGCTTCATGTGGTTGGTAAAGTAGACAGATTTTCATTCGTTTCCAGCTTGCAGGATTATCCTTTCGTTATGTTTAAAAAAATTCGTGGCATGTTTTCCAACGACTTGTCTATTGATTTGGGTACCGCCAATACTCTCATCTATGTCAAAGGACAAGGTATTGTGTTAGACGAACCGTCAGTTGTCGCTATTCGTCAAGATCGCGCAGGCTCACCTAAGAGCGTTGCTGCTGTAGGTCATGAAGCAAAACAGATGCTAGGCCGGACGCCAGGTAATATCGCGGCTATTCGTCCAATGAAAGATGGCGTGATTGCTGATTTTTATGTTACTGAAAAAATGTTACAGTATTTTATCAAACAAGTTCATAGCAATAGCTTTATGCGTCCAAGTCCACGCGTCTTAGTTTGTGTACCTGTTGGTGCGACCCAGGTAGAACGTCGTGCAATCCGAGAGTCGGCGCTGAGTGCTGGCGCTCGTCAGGTTTTCTTAATTGAAGAACCCATGTCGGCTGCAATTGGTGCTGGTTTGCCTGTTTCCGAAGCAACGGGTTCAATGGTGGTTGATATTGGTGGTGGAACGACAGAAGTTGGTGTTATTTCATTAAATGGTGTTGTTTATTCGTCATCGGTACGTATCGGGGGTGACCGGTTTGATGAAGCAATCATTAATTATGTTCGTCGTAATTATGGTTCATTAATCGGTGAAGCTACTGCTGAGCGGATTAAACATGAAATCGGTTCGGCCTATCCTACAGATCAAGTTTACGAAATTGAAGTGCGCGGCCGTAATTTGGCTGAAGGCGTACCACGTGGTTTTACACTTAATTCTAATGAGATACTTGAGGCATTACAGGAGCCTTTAACTGGTATTGTTAGTGCCGTTATGTTGGCCTTGGAAAAATGTCCACCAGAATTAGCTTCTGATATCTCTGAACGAGGTATGGTGTTAACTGGTGGTGGCGCGTTGTTGCGTAATTTGGATCGTCTATTAATGGAAGAAGCAGGCATTCCCGTTATTGTTGCTGAAGAACCGCTAACTTGTGTTGCACGTGGTGGTGGTAAGGCATTAGAAATGATCGACATGCATGGTGGTGATCTGTTTAGTGATGACTAGACGTTAACCAATAAAGGAGGAACTTAAGGATGGCGCTCCTCCTTACTTTATGTATAGCGTATAGCGATGTTAATGTTTAACGTTTATTTATTTTTATCAAAATAACTCATGAAGCCGATCTTTAGTCGAGGGCCATCCCTACAATTACGTATTATTATTGCGATCGTTGTTGCAATCGCGTTGGTTGCTTTTGATCGTCAATTTGATACTTTTAATAAAATACGTAGTTATTTAAATACGGCTCTTAGTCCTTTTTATTTTTTGGCAAATGGTCCGCGAGAACTGCTTGATAATATTTCAGATGCATTGGCAAGAAGAGATCAACTTCTTTTTGAAAATAAGGCATTGAAGAAAGAGGTTTTATTAAAAAAAGCAGATAATTTATTACTTGAACAACTTAAACAGGAAAACGCTAGATTACGTGAGCTATTGGGTTCACCTCTACGTCAGGATGAACACATGATGGTTACTCAAGTGCTTTCAGGTGCGAATACACCTTATCGAGATCAAATTGTGATTGATAAAGGTTTACATGATGGTGTTTATGAAGGCCAGCCTGTTATTAGTGATAAAGGTGTTGTTGGACAGGTTATCGCAGTGAGCCAGTTTAATAGTCGTGTTTTACTGATTTGCGACACAACGCATGCATTACCTATACAAGTATTACGTAATGATATTCGGGTTATTGCAGTGGGTACAGGATGTAGTGATGATCTTCAACTTGAACCTTTACCAGATAATATTGATATACGTATTGGTGATGTAATAGTTACTTCTGGTTTAGGCGGGCGTTTTCCTGAAGGTTACCCGGTTGCGACTGTTTCTTCCGTAAAACATGATACCCAGCGCGCTTATACGATTATCCATGCACGACGGCCTACCGCAGATTTACAAAGACTACGCTATCTTTTATTGCTATGGGGAAACTCTAGCGATCCTTCTCATCCTTTACCTCCATCAGAAGTATATCGCGCAGCAAATGAACGTTTAATGAAGATTCTGCCCCAGGTATTTCCTGGCCCAAACGAGCTTCAAGGGCCACAGCTACCGTCAACAGAAATGAAAAAAAATGTCGAGCAATCTCCTTTGGTCGCTCAGTAGGAATTGCTACCGTGAAATCAAGGCAACTAAAGGAAACATAAAATGGATCAATACCGTGGAAATGGGCGGTGGATCATTTGGCTGTCCTTTTTAATTGCAATAATCCTAGAGCAAGTGCCCTGGCCTGAGCAGTTTATTTATTATCGCCCCACATGGTTAGCATTAATTTTAATTTATTGGGTTATGGCTTTGCCGCATCGAGTTAGTGTAGGCACAGGATTTTTTTTGGGGATCTTTATGGATCTGATCCAAGGTTCAGCTCTTGGTGTAGATGCATTAGCTTATAGTATAATTTGTTATTTAGTATCGTATAAACATCAGCTTCTTCGTAATATGGGACTGTGGAAACAATCCCTTGTTATTGCTGGATTATCTGTGGTTATGAATTTTACGATCTTCTGGGCGGAGTTTCTTTCCTCTCTAGTATTATTTCATCCCAAAGTATTCTGGAATTGTTTGATTAATGCCATCTTGTGGCCTTGGATGTTTTTATTATTGCGCAAAGTTCGACGCCAGTTTTTAGTTCGTTAAAAATAGCCAGCCAACTGTCTATTTTTTCTGAGAGTTTTTTCTATGATAAATAGAATTTATTTAGCGTCAGCTTCACCAAGAAGGCGTAAGTTAATTCAGCAGCTAGGATGATTATTTGACATTATTCTCCCTGATATATCTGAATTATGTTACGAAGGAGAGACAGCCTGTGAGTATGTTATTTACTTAGCATGTGAAAAATCTCAGGCGGGTGTTGATATGACAGAAAAACCCTACCCAGTGTTGGGTGCGGATACTATTGTCGTAAGTTACGGAAATATTTTGGGTAAGCCTAAAGATAAAAACCATGCTGCGCATATATGCATATATTAAGACAACTTTCAGGTAAAACACACCAGGTGATGAATGCAATCGCGTTCTCAGATAAGCGAAATACATTGTATGATTTAATTGTCACCAAAGTGACATTGCGGCAATTAACAAATAAAGAAATCGATCAATATATCTTGTCGGGTGAGCCGATGGATAAGGCAGGAGATTATGCTATCCAGAGTAAAGGTGGCTGTCTTGTTAAGCGGATTTTCTGAAGTTATCACGCTGTAGTAGGGTTACCGTTAGTTGAAACAGATGAATTATTGACCAAAGTTTCTGGCGTTAAATAAGCGTTAAATAAGCGTTAAATAATAGGAATGAGAGCTATGGTAGCTGAACTATTAGTCAATGTAACCCCCTCTGAAACACGGGTGGCTTATATTGATGGTGGCGTGTTACAAGAAATTCATATTGAACGTGAAGCTAAAAGAGGCATTGTAGGTAATATTTACAAAGGTCGTGTGAGTCGAGTCTTGCCTGGTATGCAGGCGGCCTTTGTTGATATTGGCTTGGAAAAATCGGCTTTTCTTCATGCCTCAGATATTATGCCTCATACCGAATGCATTGCCGGCGACGAACAAAAAAACTTTCATGTACGTGATATCGGGGAATTGGTTCGGCAAGGGCAAGATATTATGGTACAGGTGGTTAAAGATCCGCTAGGAACAAAAGGTGCTCGTTTAACAACGGATATCACATTACCATCCCGTTATCTCGTTTTTATGCCGTGCGCGTCTTATGTTGGCGTTTCCCAACGCATTGAAGGTGAAGAAGAACGAGAACGTTTGAAAAATATTGTTGAGCTATTTTGTGATGAGCATGGTGGCTTTATTATTCGTACTGCGGCAGAAGGGATCAGTGATGATGAACTGGCTCAAGATGCCGCTTTCCTGAAGCGTCTATGGGCTAAAATTGTTGAACGTAAAAAACGTCATAAGTCCCGCATGCAGATTTATAGTGAACTGGCTTTAGCACATCGTATCATTCGTGATTTTACCGGTGCTTCATTAGATCGGATCCGTGTTGATTCAAATCTGACTTTTATTTCATTAAAAGATTTTATTCATGAATATGTGCCTGAAATAACAGTAAAACTTGAACTGTATCAAGGACCATTACCAATATTAGATCTGTATGATGTTGAGAAAGAGATCCAACGTGCTTTAGAACGTAAAGTTAAATTAAAATCAGGTGGTTACCTCATTATTGATCAAACTGAAGCAATGACCACTATTGATATTAATACTGGTGCTTTTGTTGGTGACCGTAATCTGGAAGAGACCATTTTTAATACCAATATTGAAGCGTCACAAGCTATAGCGAGGCAGTTAAGGTTACGAAACTTGGGCGGCATTATTATTATCGATTTTATTGATATGCTTGATCCTGAGCATCGTCGTCGTGTTTTGGCATCGTTGGAACAATCATTATTAAAAGATCGGGTTAAAACCACCATTAATGGTTTTTCTCAACTAGGATTGGTCGAGATGACACGCAAAAGAACACGTCAGAGCCTTGAACATGTTCTATGTGATGAATGCCCGACTTGCCAAGGTAGAGGAACAGTAAAATCGGTAGAAACAATCTGTTATGAAATTTTACGTGGAATTGTTCGTATAAATCGTACTATCGATGCTAATCGTTTCTTAGTCTATGCTTCAGCGGCAGTTGTTGAAGCATTAAATGGTGATGAATCTCATATATTGGCCGAAGTAGAAATTTTTGTTGGCAAATCTGTCAAAGTCCAAATTGAGTCACTGTATAGTCAGGAACAGTTTGATGTCGTTATGATGTCGTTATGATAGTGGTTAAATTGCCATTTTATAGCTAAACGACTTAATTTTGATTACACCATATTGAGTGCGAACAAAATATCTGTGTCCCATCCGAGCGCTCTTTTTTTGCATTTAGCTTGTGCCCATTTATGTTCAATTGGATTAAGATCTGGCAAATAGGTAGGCAAATATTCCACCATATGCCCCGCATCGATGATGACTTGTTGAATAACTCTGTTTCTTGTGAAAAGTTGCATTATCCATCATGATTACACTGTTTTTAGGAAGTACTGGGATAAGGACTTTGGGTGACCCATGCATAGAAAACATCGCTATTAATATTGTGATATCAAATAATCCGATAGCAAACAGCGTTGTGCCCAATAAAGCGCCGATAAGATTTGTTCTTCCTTTAGCTCCCGAGTTCTTGAGACCAACACACCGTTGACCTTTCGGGGAATAGCCGTGAGTCCGCGGGGTATCGTGTGAAAAACCACTTTCATCAATAAAACAATATGCTTACCTTCTTTTTCATACTGTTGTTTTTTTGTTGAAACGTTTGTCGAGTGTTTTCGTCGGCTTTCGGATGACGTAGAGTTTTTTATAGGTCAATCCCATTTTTTTAAGAGCTTGCCAAATGGCCTTCTGACAAACGCCAAAACGCTCTGCACTCTCTTTTTGGTAAGCATCTGGATATTGTTCAACATCTTTTATCAACTCGGATTTATCGATTTTTCGCTGACGCGTAGTCGATGCTTTTGGCTCTATTTGATTAATCGAACGCGATACAGATGCAGAGCCAATCCCGAAATTGCTTCGCTGTTTCTCGGATACTCAACCTTTCTTCTTCCATCGTAAATATCACTTTACGTCTAAAATCAATTGAATTGTTCATATAAATAATATCATCAAAATTAAGTCGCTTAGCTATATCTTCCAGAAGATGGAATGCAAAAAATTAGTACCCGTTCGCTTAGCTTTGGTCGTATATTACAATTGATGCAGAATAAAAATTAATGATGGAGTCTATCAGAATAGGATAGGTGTATATTAAATATAAACACACGCAGAATATCTCTGACAGATAAAATATTAGGTAATTTAGGTAATATTGTAGGGAAGTAATAGAAAAGCCACTAGATACATGTAAAAAAACGCTTACCTCACAGGTAAATACCTTTTTATTTTAAAAGGTAACAATCAAAATAAATTTGCTATTACCTTTCTATCTTTCAACAAGTTTTCATATAGTTAATTGCCAAAGTTTAAATTAGCTACATAACAAAAGTTTCAGCTAGATTTTTACATCACGCGAATGTGGCTTATTTTAAGCTTCCATTACTAACCGAAGTTTTTTCATGGCATTTTTTTCTAATTGACGAACACGTTCAGCCGATACACTATATTTATCGGCTAAATCCTGTAAAGTGGTTTTGTTTTCTTCATCAAGCCAACGCGCTCGAATAATATCCTGACTACGCTCATCTAAGGTGGATAATGCCTGCGTTAATTTATCAGTAGCATGGTTTTCCCAATTATCTTCCTCAATGCTATCGGCAAAATCAGAAGATTTATCCTGTAAATATAAAACGGGGGGAATAGTGGTATTTTCACAATTATCATCATCGTCATTCATGTCGAATGCCATGTATTGTGCAGCCATTCGCGATTCCATCTCACGAACATCCTTGCTGGTTACACCTAACTCCTTGGCAACCATATCGACTTCATTTTGATTAAACCAGCCGATACGTTTCTTATTCTTACGCAAATTGAAAAAAAGCTTACGTTGAGCTTTAGTGGTGGCAACTTTAACTATCCGCCAATTACGCAATACATATTCATGAATTTCAGCTTTTATCCAATGAACAGCAAATGAAACTAAACGTACGCCAACTTCAGGATTAAAACGACGCACAGCTTTCATTAGACCGATGTTACCTTCTTGGATCAGATCCGCTTGCAGCAATCCATAACCTGAATAATTACGCGCGATATGAATAACAAAACGTAAATGAGAGAGTATAAGCTGTTTAGCCGCATTTAAATCACCATAATAATGCAGCCGTTTTGCATATTCTTGTTCTTCCTCTGCGGTTAACATCGGATAAGCATTAGCTGATCGCACATAAGCTTCAATGCTACCTTGTGGAATTAATGCTAATGATTGCATATCTTTGGTCATTTATATCCTCTTTGAATTCAACAAACTAAGAGTTAGTTCTAAATAAAAATTTATATTTTAGCAGATTCCATTGCTCAGCGATTAATCTGATATCGAGTAGTTTACCACTGCTTTGTATCGAAGAAAATTGCCTTGATTTAATTACATTGAACTTTTAACTTCGACAAAATGTCAGCATAAAAGTTCAATATTGATTACCCGTGTCACTGTTCCTGCTGATAATGATCATTCTGGCGTGAAACGTCTTAAGTGTTGAGCTGTAGCCAGCCAATCATTGCGGCAATGAGTATAACTAATAGCACCTCATCCCATAAAAAACCTTGAATATGAAATGTAGTACCAAATACACCCGTTACCTGTGTAACGATACCGGTCAGTTGCCATACCAATAATGCAAAAAGTATTAATGAGAGTAAAGCACCAAAGAATCCCAGTATAATAGGACTATTTAAAATAGGACGCATAATAAAACCATCTGTCGCCCCAATCAACTTCATGACATTAATCGTATCCCTGCGGGCAAAAATATTTAGTCTTATACTATTGCCTATCACTAAAAATACCGCCATAACCATTAAAATACCAATCACCATGGCAATTTGTCTAATCAGCCCGCTTAATGCTGCTAAACGGGTAAACCAACTATCATCCATGCGGACATCTTCAATTCCAGCTAATTGACCTACTTTATTAGGCAGGTTTATCAATGATTGTGAATTTTGAAAATCAATTTTAGGCGTGATAATGGCTACTCCTGGTAAAGGGTTTTCTTCCAATAGATCTAACGCAGTGACAAATCCTGACCAATTGCGAAACTCAATCATGGCTTCTTCGCGCGACAGGTAATTAACACTCTTAACACCATCTAATTGCTTCAGTCCAGCGACTGTCTGTTCAGCGCCTTTTTCATCTAATGATTTATCCACCAAATAAATGGTTAATAGGGGTGCGGGATACCATTGTTGCGCGGCTTGTGAAACATTTTTCCAAACAATATAACAAAAACTGGGCAGCGTTATCGAGATAGCAATAACAGCCACCGTTAAAAGCGTCGCTAAAGGTTGGCGTAACATATAAGCTAATGTATTTAACCAAGCATAGCGCCATTGCTCTCGCCACCCTCCTTTCAATGCGTTGGCTTTGGCTATTTTATGGATAGGTTTTTTAGCCATTCTGACCTCCTACCATTCTTCCCTCGCTTAATGTGAAAATAGAATAATGACGACGCTCAATAAGCTCAAGATCATGAGTGGCTACCAAAACTGTTACCCCAACTCGATTGAATTCTTCAAACAATCGCATAATACCTTCAAATTAGCCGTTGGCTCATCTGCTAGCAATACACTAGGCTTATTATAGCTAAGCGTCTTAATTTTGATTACAAAAATATATGTTTTTCTCCAATATAAATTTACTGATATAGAGTAATTACTTGTAATCATTTTAAAGTCGCCTAGCTATAACAATTGCGCGAGCTATACCTACCCGCTGCTGTTCACCACCTGATAATTGAATTGGATAACTTTTCGCTCTATTAAGTAAACCCACCTTATCTAAAGCAGCAGAAACCCGACTCTAAAGCAGCAGAAACCCGACGACGAATATCCTCAGAGCTGGCACCGCGGCAATAATCAGCGGCATAGAGACATTGTCATATACGTTTCTATCAAACAAAAAATGATAATCTTGAAAGATCATACCTATCTGCCGACCTAAAAAGGGACTTCCCGTTTTTTTAAGCGACTAATGTGATGACCACCAAACAAAATATGGCCAGTACTGGGGGGTTCAATACCACATATTAGCTTTAATAAAGTACTTTTCCCCGCCCCCGAATGGCCAGTAAGAAATGCCATTTCTCCAGGATGAAAATGAAAATCAACGCCCTAAAGTGCTTGCTTTCCACCACGATAAGCTTTACTAACATGTTCAAAGAGAATCATTGATATTAATCCTCTCGGACAAAAAGCGCCTCGATGAAATCATTAGCTACAAATGGCCGGAGATCATCAATGCCTTCACCAATTCCTATATAGCGAATCGGGATCTTAAACTGATCGGCAATAGCAAAAATCACGCCACCTTTAGCTGTACCATCAAGTTTAGTTAAAATAATGCTAGTTAACCCCACTGCCTTATGAAAAATTTTAGCCTGATTAATTGCATTTTGACCAGTACATGCATCTAATGTTAGCATCACTTCATGAGGCGCTTGTTGATCAAGTTTTTGCATAACTCGGACAATTTTTTTCAACTCTTCCATCAAATGCGCTTTGTTTTGCAATCGTCCGGCAGTATCAGCAATCAATATGTCGACTCCCTTCGCTTTCGCAGACTGAATGGCATCAAATATCACTGAAGCAGGATCTGCGCCAGTATGCTGAGCAACAACCGGGATATTGTTACGCTCTCCCCAAACTTGTAATTGTTCAACCGCTGCTGCCCTAAATGTATCGCCAGCCGCTAGCATTACTGATTTACCTTCTGCCTGATATTGGCGGGCTAACTTACCAATTGTTGTCGTTTTACCGACCCCATTAACCCCAACCATCAATATTACATAAGGTAGCTTATTTTTTATAACCAATGGGTTATCAACATCAAATAAGATATTGGCCATCTCTTCGCGCAATTTGCTATAAAGCATCGCAGCATCATTCAACTCTTTACGATTAGCATGGGTAATTAGGCTATTTATAATCTTTCGTGTTGTTTCTAGCCCCACATCAGCAACTAAAAGTTGTTCTTCTAACTCATCAAATAGCTCATCATCAATTTTTTTACCACGAAAAAAACTAACAAAACCGACTCCCATATTCTGCCGCGTTTTTAATAAACCTTGTCTTAACCGTGCAAAAAAATTCTCTTTTGCCGGTTTTTTTGGCTGTTGTATCGGCGGTACTTTTTTCTGTTCGTCTATGTCTTGCAAAGTGGTTATCTGCTGACTAGGTGTAACAATTTTTGCGGCTTCCATGTCTGCTGTTTGACATTGATCGTTTTTTTCTTCCGCTACTTGAGGTTGTACCTTTTCTACTTTTGCAGACTGCTGTGATGTTGCTATTACATCGGTCACCCCTTCAGAACTGTCTTCTACTTTCGGTTCAGATTGTTGCTCTGTCTCTCTTTTTTGCACTTCATGTTCAGATCCTAACCCTAGCCAGGAAAAAAAACTTTTTTTTCTCTTTTTAGCCATCTCCCATTACACTCCTAGCGGTAAAAATATGGTGTTACCAATGTAAATAATAAAAATAGGATGGCAGTGTATCACTTGATTTGATTGCAACACATATCTGACACCCATTTCATGTTAAATTAGCCATAATTTTCATGTTGTACATGCTGTCGATAAACATTGGTATTATCATCATCTATATAGCTGGGCGACTTTAAAATGATTACAAGTAATTACTCTATATTAGTAAATTTATATTGGAGAAAAACATATATTTTGTAATCAAAATTAAGACGCTTAGCTATATTAACAAACTGTAATGACTAAACTATGTAAATTATGGCAAGAAAAATACAATCTGCATGACGTCGCCAAATTCGTATTATTGCTGGTAAATGGCGAGGTCGTAAACTACCTGTCTTTGATAGTGAGGGCTTACGCCCCACAACAGATAGGATCAGAGAAACTTTATTTAATTGGTTAATGCCTGTTATTCAGGAGGCTCGCTGCCTTAATTGTTTTGCTGGTAGTGGCGCTTTAGCTATTGAAGCACTTTCTCGTTATGCCCCTTCAGCTACCTTAATTGAATTAGAGCGCTCCGTCGCAACATAACTTGTGACCAATCTAGCTAAAATTAGAGGCAAAAAATGTACAAGTGATTAATAGCGATACATTGAACTATCTGGCACAGAACGGCACAGCCTATGATGTCATTTTTTTTGATCCGCCTTTTAGTAAAGATCTATTGCAACAAACAGCCTTGCTATTAGAACAAAATGGTTGGTTAAGCGAAAACTGTTGGATCTATGTTGAGGCAGAAGCAGAAGCAGAAGCAGAAGCAGAAGCAGAAGCAGAAGCAGAAGCAGAAGCTAATTTAGCCTTGTTACCTAAAAATTGGTAGCTTCATCGTAAAAAAGTTACTGGGCAAGTCGCTTACTGTCTTTATATTCTTAATCAATAATTAGTTGGAAAATATCATGTTAATAAACGCTGGAAAATTATTGATGTTTTTTTTTGGGGATTTATGCTGTTTAATTTAATCCATCCATTTCCAAAACCATTAAAATATTTTATAAATGTAGCAATGATATTTATGATTTTCATGCATGCCATGCAAGGCATTTTTTTGCACGCCGCTTTTGCAAAAACAGAAAAGCATCCTTGTTGGCTGCAAATAAAAATCTTTCTATCTTGGCGTTTTTCAACTTTTAGCCTGGCAGAAAAGACAAAAAACTGACTAACTATAAAAAAATCGCAAGTAATTATAAAGGCAATGCATTATTGGCTGATAAATTTAGCTATTTTGCATTGGGTTTGCTTTGAAAACGAACAAACCTTGTTCTCTGCATATGCATATAAATAAACCGTACCTCTATCCCCTTTTTTAATCGCATTATATTCTTTCTCCTTTTTTAGGAAAATCTTTATTACCTCACTAGCCGATAGTCGCTGAAAATGAATTTCATAACGAAAAGTTTCCGGAGTAACAACCTCTCGTTGACGAGAACGCATATTAGGATAGGGATATCTTTCTTATCAATGACCTCAACTTGATAACTGATAATCGGAGAATTGTCATTAATGACATCTTGTCGACGTTGATCAAAAAAACGTTTCGTCGCTGACATAATAATGATGATATAGCTAAGCGACTTAATTTTGATTACAAAATATATGTTTTTCTCCAATATAAATTTATTGATGTAGAGTAATTACTTGTAATCATTTTAAAGTCGCCCAGCTATAATAATAGTAGTAATAACGAATATAACCGATTTATTCACAACATTTTCTAAGCTTTCATTATTCATATATTTAGTAACTATTATTGTCTATCCTCTAATAGGATCAATAATTTCTAATTAACCTTTTTAGTTAGTGGGGAAACCATGATCAGTTGGCCATTTCTTGCTGTGTTATTTTCTGGTTGGCTTTATATTGATGCTGCCTATCGCGGTCCACAATGGCAATGCTGGCTTTTTCGCCCAGTTACGCTATTATTGTTAGTATTTTGGGCCTGGAGTGCCGATTTTACTGATGCTGCCGGCTATCTGATCATGGCGGGTCTGTTGGTGATGCTAATTGCTGACAGCTGGCAAATGCTTTCCAAGGAACGTTTATTGCCGACTATTTTCTTGTTGTCTCTAAGCTACCTACTTTATACCATCAGTTTTGCTATGCAGATGAATTTCACTTTCTACTTGCCATTACTTACTATCCTACTAATCCTTAGTGTCATAGTATTAATTATAATCTGGGCACCTCTTGGCTTACTACGCGCACCGGCCATTTTGCTACTAACAATGTCATTCATTATGACTTGGATAGCGGGTGAACAATATTTCGGTCTTGCAAGAGAACATAATTTTTCCATTATGATAGGTGCATTTTTACTTTTTATTGCCAACAGTATTTGGCTTATCGCCAACTTTCCTTACCCATTTAAAGCTTCTAAAGCAACAATTACTGCTTGCTATTTTATTGGTCAATTTTTCATTGTACGTTCGCTTTACTTATAAGTTGGATTGATAACCATTTTTCAGCTAAATAGCCTTTTTGTCAAAAAATCCCCTCTTTTATGTTTGACTTTAGAGTTAACTCTAAAGTGTAAAGTAAATCACAGAAACGAAATTTTAAGTGAGTGAATTAAAAAGGGGATACTATGTGTGCGCATACCCATCAACAACATAAGCATACTGCAAAATGTTGTACAACCAATAGCCACTGCAGCGACAAAAAAAAGTTAGTGGTCACAAATATAGCAAAAAAACCGTATCGCTATCAGCAAAAAATAGTGCTGATGATGAACATCATTCTGCGAAGAGTAACACTAAACTTATTGATCAGCAGGCATGCAGTGATACCAATCAACATAATTGTGTAAGTGAACATTCACTTATGACAGAGGAAAGTAATGCTGTTATTTCAAGAGGAAAGCACCGCTTTCATTGGATTGTAAGCGGTATGGACTGCGCAAGCTGCGCGCGTAAAATTGAAATAGCCGTTAGCAAGGTCAAGCATGTCAAACAAGTAAAGGTACTGTTTACAACCGAAAAATTAATTGTCGATGCTGATGATGATGTTCGTGATGATGTAATCAAAGCTGTGCAACAAGCGGGCTTCAAATTATATAACCTCAATGGCGCCGAATCAGCCACAAAAAAGAAGAAAAATAATCCATTTAGTGAATCTAAGCCTATCATTATTTTAATATTTTTTATTTTAATCAGTTGGGGAATTTCCTTCATTGATGTAAAAGTAGGACAAATTGCTTTTATTTTAACAACATTATATGGACTCTACCCGATTACAGTTAGAGCAATACAACTGATAAGTTCAGGTACCTTTTTTGCAATAGAAACATTAATGAGTGTTGCGGCAATAGGCGCATTATTCATTAATGCTAACGAAGAAGCCACGATGGTACTGCTGTTGTTTATGATAGGAGAAAGATTAGAGTCATATGCCGCTGGACGCGCACGCCGCGGCATCAGTAGTTTAATGGCCCTTATTCCTGAACAAGCGGTACTCATTAAAAATGGTGTAAAAACAACTGTCCCTGTCTCGACACTGCAACCAGGCGATATCATTGAAATCTTTCCTGGTGGCCGTTTACCCACTGATGCTGAATTAGTGAATGAATTTGCCAGTTTTGATGAAAGTGCATTAACCGGTGAATCAATCCCTATTGAACGAAAAACGGGGGGAAAAGTATCAGCCGGCGCACTTTCTATCGATCGCGCTATACAAATGAAAGTAATATCTGAACAAGGAAAAAATGCGATCGATCGCATAATGATATTAATTGAAGAAGCTGAAGAGCGCCGCGCCCCAATTGAACGGTTTATTGATCGTTTTAGCCAACTTTACACGCCCCTTATTATGTTAGTCGCAACATTGGTTATTATTATTCCACCACTATTTTTTTCTCAATCATGGGACATATGGATCTATCGTGGTCTAACCTTGTTGTTAATAGGCTGTCCTTGCGCTTTAGTGATCTCTACTCCAGCGGCAATTACTTCTGCTCTGGCAGCAGCAACCCGTCGAGGAGCCCTGATTAAAGGTGGCGCAGCCTTAGAGCAGTTAAGTTCTGTCACCCAAGTTGCCCTGGATAAAACAGGTACACTTACCGAATCGAAACTACAAGTTACTGACATCATAACCGCTAAAACCGTGACCGAGGAAACACTATTGCAATTTACCGCTTCAGTCGAAAGCGGATCACACCATCCTTTAGCAAAAGCAATTTTGGCTAAGGCTCAAGCGCTAGAAATAAATGTTAAACCCGCCCAGAATCATAAAGCATTGACTGGTATTGGGGTGGAAGGTTATTTGGCAGATAAATATATTCTGGTGTCAGCACCGAATAAAATCTCTGACGATATATTAACCTTACAATGGCAGCAAACTGTAAAAACACTTGAAAATCAAGGTAAAACTGTTGTTATGGTACTAGTCGATAATAAGCTACTTGGTATTATTGCTATGCAAGATACATTACGCTCAGATGCCATTGATGCGGTTAATAAACTGCAAAAACTGGGTATTAAAACCGTCATGTTAACGGGTGATAACCCACTGGCAGCTGAATCAATTGCGCAAAAAGTTGGTTTAGATTATCGGGCAGGGCTGTTACCTGAAGACAAAGTCAATGCCATTATAGCACTCAGTAAAACCAACCATACACTGATGGTTGGCGATGGTATTAATGATGCTCCCGCAATGAAGGCCGCAAATGTTGGCATAGCCATGGGTAATGGAACGGATGTAGCTCTTGAAACCGCTGATGCGGCATTGACTCATAACCGGCTAACTGGATTAGCAGAGATCATTATGTTATCACGAGCAACCAGAGTCAATATTCGTCAAAACATTACTATCGCGTTAGGACTAAAAGCTATCTTCCTGGTGAGCAGTTTATTAGGCATAACCGGCTTATGGATGGCTATTTTAGCAGATTCCGGTGCCACTGCATTAGTGACCGCAAATGCGCTCCGTTTATTGAAGGATCGCCAGCCAGAATAAACACTTTGTTAAATATTATTTATATATTTGAAAAAAGAGAGACATGATTCAATAATCTCTCTTTTTTCAATATACTTTTTGTTTAACACCGTTTCACTTTTAGTATTAATTAACTTTCTTGCGGATCAAATAACGGTAGGGAGGTTGCTGAATCTTTTCAGCAAACAATTGATGTTCCATAAAACGGCAAAAAGCAGGAATATCACGGATGGTAGCCGGATCATCCGCAATAATTAATAATGTTTCACCTTCAACCATCTGACGAACCATTTTTCTTATCATCATCATTGGGTCAGGACAACGTAATCCTTGTGTATCAAGGGTTCGGTTAGGGTTAGTAAAAATATCTGGCATTGGTATTTAGTTTTAAAGCCTATTCAATAGGTTCGAATTATATTACAAATCAAATAAATTCTCCCGCCATTTATTAAATATAAATAGATAAAAAAATTTTATTATTTATTTTGCTTTTACCTTATCTCAAGCGTATAATGCACCGCGTAAATTAAATTATCATGGGTTCCCTCACCCCATTATAACCAAAAAGGTATAATATGTTCGAATTGACCCCACAACAGCGTATCAAAGCACTCATTTGGCTTTCCTTTTTTCATATATTGATTATTACCTCCAGTAATTATCTGGTACAACTGCCAATTACCATTTTTAGCTTTCATATCACATGGGGAGCATTCACTTTCCCTTTTATTTTTTTGACAACGGATCTAACTGTACGTATTTATGGTGCTCCTCTCGCTGGACGGATTATTGCTGCAACTATGCTGCCGGCTCTTTCTGTCTCCTACATTCTTTCGGCGCTTTTTTACCAAGGACAATGGCAAGGGTTTATCACACTAAATGAATTTAATCTATTTGTTGCCCGTATTGCGCTAGCAAGCTTTATGGCTTACGCTTTAGGTCAGATTATGGATATTTTCGTGTTCAATAAATTACGTAATTATCGTCGTTGGTGGATTGCGCCGACTACGGCAATGTTTTTCGGTAATCTACTGGATACGATTGCTTTCTTTTTCATTGCATTTTATCACAACACTGATCCTTTTATGGCGGCCAATTGGGTAGAAATTGCTTTAGTCGATTATAGCTTTAAGTTATTTATTTGTATGTTATTTTTCCTCCCTGCTTATGGATTGATGTTGAACTTCGTTCTAAGTTACTTTTTCCAAGGTCAACACCAAAAGAATGGTTATCTAGCTGCAGCTAATAATTATAGCTAAGCGATTTAATTTTGATTACACCATATTGAGTGCGAACAAAATATCTCTCTCTCGCATCCGAGCGCTCTTTTTTTGCATTTAGCTTATTCCCATTTATGTTCAATTGGATTAAGATCTGGCGAATAGGTAGGCAAATATTCCACCATATGCCCTCCATCGATGATGACTTGTTGAATATTCTGTTTCTTGTGAAAAGTTGCATTATCCATCATGATTACACTGTTTTTAGGAAGTACTGGGATAAGGATTTGGGTGACCCATGCATAGAAAACATCGCTGTTAATATTGATATCAAATAATCCGATAGCAAACAGCGTTGTGCCCAATAAAGCGGCGATAACATTTGTTCTTCCTTTAGCTCCCCAGTTCTTGAGACCAACACACCGTTGACCTTTCGGGGAATAGCTGTGAGTTCCGCGGGGTATCGTGTGAAAAACCACTTTCATCAATAAAAACAATATCCTTGCCTTCTTTTTCATACTGTTGTTTTTTGTTGAAACGTTTGTCGAGTGTTTTCGTCGGCTTTCGGATGACGTAGAGTTTTTTATAGGTCAATCCCATTTTTTTAAGAGCTTGCCAAATGGCCTTCTGACAAACGCCAAAACGCTCTGCGCGCTCTTTTTGGTAAGCATCTGGATATTGTTCAACATCTTTTATTAACTCGGATTTATCGATTTTTCGCTGACGCGTAGTCGATGCTTTTGGCTCTATTTGATTAATCCAACGCGATACAGATGCAGAGCCAATCCGAAATTGCTTCGCTGTTTCTCGGATACTGAACCCTTCTTCTTCCATCATCAATATCACTTTACGTCTAAAATCAATTGAATAGCTCATATAAATAATGTCATCAAAATTAAGTCGCTTAGCTATACTGTGTTATTGCAACAATTAGAAGGATTGAGAGAATTAGAAAAAACGGCTACATTGCTCGTAATACATTACTAGAAACTGAAAATAAATATACCGAAGTCGATGGTAATTTAGCGCAAACACTTGTTGATATTAGTCGCATCCAACATCAAATATTAGAACAAAAACTGCTTAGCGAAAAACTCCAACAAGAATATCAAAAAGATGTTCATGCCCAACTAACAGACACACAAACTAAGATTAATCATACCAACAGTCAGCTCGTTAAAGCAAAGTTCATGCTGAGTAATTCTCAAATACGTGCCCGGGTTGCTGGCACCATAATTGGTATGTCAATTTTTACTGAAGGCGGCGTAATCGCTGCCGGACAAAAAATGATGGAGATTGTTCTCGATGATCAACCACTATTGATTGATGCACGGGTTCCGGTATATTTGATTGATCAAGTAAAATTAGGTTTACCGATAGAGTTACAATTTACTCCATTTAATCAAAGTACGGCTCCTAAAGTGGAAGGCAACGTGACGATGATTTCTGCTGATAGGCTACTTAATGAACAGACTGGCGAGCCCTATTATTTATTAGAGGTTCAAGTAAATGATGAAAATCCTCAACGCCTAAATCAGTTAACCATCAAACCAGGAATGCCAGTAGAATTTTTTATTCGTACTGGCGGAACGGTCGCTACTAAATTACTTGTTTAAACCTTTAATTGATCGCCTGCATATGAGTCTAAATGAAGATTAATATAACTATAGGTTAGCTGATAGGATAAATAATAATCGACAAATTTTTGCTAACAACATTGCCTGAAAAGGATAGTTGCAGGCGATGTTCAATAAGCAAAATAATATTCAGAATTTTACTAGCTAAACGATATAATTAGTTTTTAATTTTCCCCTATCGCTATTGATTTATTAGAGGATACCTTGTGCTAACATCGCATCGGCGACTTTAACAAAACCGGCAATATTAGCGCCTTTAACATAATTAATCTGCTTATCTTCTCCACCATATTTCACACAATTCTGGTGAATATCTAACATAATATGTTTCAAGCGGCTATTGATTTTTTCTGCTGTCCAACTCAAATGCGCCGCATTTTGTGCCATTTCCAAACCTGATGTTGCAACCCCTCCGGCATTGGCCGCTTTTCCCGGTCCAAACAGAACATCAGCCTCAATAAACGCTTCAGTAGCTTCAATTGTTGTCGGCATACTTGCACCTTCAGCAACCGATTGAACACCATTTTTAATTAAAATTTTCGCATCTTCTATATCAAGTTCATTTTGAGTGGCGCAAGGTAAGGCAATATCTACTGGCACCGACCAGGGTTTTTTCCTTTAAGATAAGTCAAACCAAACTCTTCTGCATATGACTCAACAGGAGCATATTGATTTTTAATTGCTTCCAATCGTTTAAGTTTTTCGTCTGTAAAACCTGCTTTATCAACAACGGTTCCATTTGAATCGGAAGCGGTAACAACCTTAGCGCCTAAAGACATACATTTCTCAATAGCATACTGAGCAACATTTCCTGAGCCAGAAACGGATACGCGTTTTCCTTCAAACGCTAAACCATGATGTTTTAACATCGCATCAGTAAAATAGACCAAACCATAACCGTTCGCTTGAGGTCGAATGAAGCTACCACCAAAAGACAAGCCTTTACCGGTAAAAACACAAGAAGTGTTGTTAGACAGTTTCTTCATCATACCTACCATAAAACCGACTTCACGCCCACCCACGCCAATATCTCCAGCAGGAACATCGGTATAAAGACCTAAATGTCGGAAAAGCTCTGTTATCAATGCCTGACAAAAACGCATAACTTCTGCCTGGCTTTTTCCTTTAGGATCAAAATCTGAGCCACCCTTACCGCCACCCATAGGTAAAGTAGTTAACGCATTTTTAAAAGTTTGTTCAAAGCCGAGAAATTTTAAAATTGATAAATTAACTGAAGGATGAAAACGCATTCCACCTTTAAAAGGGCCAATTGCCGAATTAAATTGTACCCGCCAGGCTCGATTAACTTGAACATTTCCCTTATCATCTACCCAACAAACACGAAACTGAATCACCCTTTCAGGCTCTACTATTCTTTGCAGTAATGCCTGTTCAGAATATTGAGGATTATCACGTAAAAACGGTGCCAGTGAAGTAAAAACTTCACGCACAGCTTGTAAGAATTCAGGTTTATGAGCATAACGTGATTGAATTAGTGTTAGGAATGTCTCTAAAGATAAACCATCTTTCATACAAAATTCCTTAGATTAAAAGATAAATTAAGACACTTTCATACTTATTAACATTTATTTTTGCAGAATGACCTGCTAGGTGTGAATTTAATTATTCAATATATCACTAATTTATCTCTATTTTTAATGAAATTTTTTGTGTCTTAATTACACTTTCTGGCAAAATATAAGTCGATTTAATTTATCGAAAATTAATAAAAAACACTTAAATAATCAACTACTTGTATTAAAAAAATTGATTTACCAATAAATATTATCAATCACTATCTTTTAATGGCACAATTAACATATCAACATGAACAGTATTAATCAGCTGGCGAGCGGAAGACATTAACTTATTCCAGAAATCTTGATGATGACCAAAAACAACTAAATCTACCTTGTATTCCTTGATTGCATCAACCAAAACCTGCCCAAGATCACCTCGGCCACTCAATTCTTTTTCAATCTTATAATTAGCTTCTTTGGCTAATTTAGTCAATGCATGGTGAGTTTCCTTAGTGATACGCTGCTCCATATCACCAAGATTTACATCAATCAAGCCGGTATAAAGATCAGAATAATTTACATCAACATGAATTAAAGAAACTTTTGCATTATAAGGTTTTGCCATGGAGACAGCTTTATCCACCAAAACTTTACTTTCTGGGGATAAATAAACTGTAACAAGAATATGTTTGTAAGCCATATCTAACTCCTTTCAAACGTAGCTCTTAAAAAAGAACACCTGTTTTTATGATAAATACTTAGCGATCAAACCTGACAGTTTAATAAAAATTAAACCCATAAATTATGAAAAATAGATATCTTCAGAGTAATTAGCATAAACCAAATTAGTTAAATTTTCCATAATTTAGCATAAAAATCATAGTGTTGAAGATATCAATTATTTGTTAAAAAATATCATCATAAAAATTAAACTGATAAAAATAATCCCAATGAGTCATTTTGTGAAGTTGTTAAATTATTCTACAATTAAAATAAACCGGCAACTGATAAGCAAATATCTTCTTTTGCACTTGCTAAAAACAATATCAGTGGCTAAATCTGTATTTTTTGAGGTCATTATCTTAATATGCATGTATGGTTTTGGGGATTATGTATACTGTGCATCATAAATATGATGCGATATTTTTCTTCAATCCGAGTATTACTTTTTATTTTGCGGAAATCTAATCCTTTTCTCCATCAATCTGTTGATGGCAACGGATTCTTTATCGCCCATCGCCAATGAACTAAGCATATAAAACTAATCCGTTATATTAATACTCAACAATAGATTAATCATCACGATCCCGAAGTTATTTTACGTTGTGAACGTATTCGCAAACAATTCATGTTAATTAGTGGATTAAGTATTATTGTTTTTATAAGTTTAATATGGAACATTTGGTGATCTTAATGGGCTCAAGTAATATTTAAATGATATAGATAATATATTATTTAATGAAAAAAATAGCGATGTCCAAATTAAGCATCACTATTTTTTGTGATATATAGTTTATCTGATATGTCTATATAAATTTTAATGATATCCAATAAAAAAAACCAGAAAGTATAATTGAAATAGGTAATGTAAATAACCAAGCCAGTAATATATTTTTAATTGTTTTCGCTTGTACACCACCACCATCAACAACCATTGTACCGGCTACCGCAGAAGATAAAACTTGTGTTGTTGATACAGGCATACCTGTATAACTTGCAACACCAATGGAAACTGCCGCAGTAACTTGAGCAGAAACACCTTGCGCATAAGTCATACCTTTTTTACCAATTTTTTCACCAATCGTTATAGCAACACGTTGCCAACCAATCATAGTACCGACAGAAAGCGCCAAAGCAACGGCAATAATAATCCACAGTGGCGCATACTCCACTGTATTAAGTAAATCGTTACTCAAATTACGTAGAAAACGAGCATCCGAAGAGGACGTCTCTGGTAGTTTAGCTACATCTAATGCTGTATCAGATAAACACATTAATAATCGGCGCATTTGATTACGTTTTTCAGGTTTTAGTGCTGAATAACTTTGAATATCCGTCAACATCAGTGATGTCTGTTTTAGCACAGTAATAGGACGTGAATTATCACAATGGAATTTCTCATCTAAAATTTCCAATTCCGACTCATGTTGTGACTTATTAACAATATGTTTTACCGTTGACTGATGCTCTTCATAATAATGTTGTAGATGCACTATCGCGTCATGGGTACGAGTTATATCATAACCACTGGCATTCATATTAAGCACAAAGCCGGCAGGCGCCACTCCAATTAACACCAGCATAATAAGACCAATACCCTTCTGACCATCATTAGCACCATGAGAAAAACTGACACCAACGGCAGATAAAATCAATGCAGTACGTATCCAAAAAGGGGGTTTTCTTTTACCATCTTTCTTCTCTCGCTCAGTTGGTGTTAAATGAATACGACGACGTTTTTTCGTACCACTCCAATAACGGCGTAAAAAGAAAATTAGCAATCCAGCTATAACAAAACCAATAGCAGGAGAAAGGATAAGGGAAAGAAAAATTTCAGTAACTTTTGGGATGTTCAATGCATCCACTATAGAGGAGTCGGTCACTAATGCATTGGTTAAAGCAACACCAATAATGGCACCTATTAATGTATGTGAACTAGAAGCCGGTAGCCCCGAATACCAGGTACCCAAATTCCAAATAATGGCCGCCAATAGCATGGAAAAAACCATTGCCAGGCCATGAGCAGAACTTACATTCAAGAGAAGATCTGTTGGCAACAAATGCACAATAGCATAAGCAACACTCAAGCCAGCTAAAATAACACCAAAAAAGTTAAAAACACCAGCCATAAAAACCGCAAATTGAGCTCGCATTGCTCGAGTATAGATAACCGTTGCTACTGCATTTGCGGTATCATGGAAACCATTAATTGCTTCGTAAAATAGCACAAATAATAGCGCTAGTATTAATAACAGACCGGTGTAAAAATCCAAATCAGTAAATAAATGTAGCATAAACCTTAAGCCAATTTGTTGAATATGAACTCAATGCATTATCACTGATAAACGTTAGCGGTGGAAGCAAAATCTACATCTTTTTTGATTTTAATTAACAAAAAAAAAATAAAAAAATATCCTTTACTTTCATTAAGTTAATAAAATAAAGAATATCTAGATTTATAGTGCTTACTAACATTTATCCACACAAATTTAAATCGTAATAAATATTTTACGCTATTTAATAAAAAAACGCGCTATTTGTATTATTAATAAATATCTTTTCAGATAAAAGAGAAACTTTGTGGAAAAATTTGACGTAATCATTATAGCTAAGCGACTTAATTTTGATGACATTATTTATATAAGCTATTCAATTGATTTTAGACGTAAAGTGATATTTACGATGGAAGAAGAAGGGTTGAG
>NZ_CACTIE010000103.1 GCF_902713415.1 Arsenophonus endosymbiont of Bemisia tabaci Q2 | reverse complement strand
CACTCAATATGGTGTAATCAAAATTAAGTCGCTTAACTATAGATGTACTGCATATCGAGCGAAAGGAAATCGTTAAAGGTGGAAAACTGATTATCACCATTTGAGAAATTGTACAGCAGGAGTGATGATGCGCAGAGATATTCAACAAGTGTTAGAACGATGGGGAACCTGGGCAAGTGATAACAATACTGGTGTCGACTGGTCGCCAATAGCCGCGGGTTTTAAGGGGTTGCTCCCTTTACGCCGTTCCCTTCGCCCTTCGTGCTCGGATGATGATGGCCGGATTATCGATAATTGCGTGTTGCAATTGCAAAAAGTGCGCCAGCCCGAAGAGCTCAACCTGATTATTGCGTATTACGTCAAGGGTTATTCGAAGCGGGCTATCGCTCGCCGACGTCGGGTGGATGAAAGACTAATTCGGGCAAAATTACAGATTGCAGAAGGATTTATTGATGGTTGTTTATCCCTGCTCGCTGTGCAATTAGACATGGACCCGGAGGTTAAAATTTATTCGGCAAAAAAAAGTATTAGTGCGGTCCGCAAAAAGTTTGTTAATGTGCTATGAGTGGGTGATTTAGCATGATAGAACTATCCGCTCACTACTTTTTTCTATTAAATTGATGCACAAGTTGTTTTGCTACCCCATAGTTCTACTTTTTATGTAATGGCCAAATTTAGTTGACCACTACAGTAAAAAAGTATCTGAAAAATTCAAACCAAAAAATATAAATCTATATTTAAATCAATTGGTTACTGTGAGGTGGTGCACTCTTTCAATGAAACAACGATTTTAATTTATTCTCTAGCAGAAAAAGGAAGCATGTTATATGTCAGAAATAATGCGATTTTCATTATGTAAAAACAAGATAACAAAATATATAGCTAAGCGTCTTAATTTTGATTACAAAATATAAGTTTTTCTCCAAGATAAATTTACTGATATAGAGTAATTACTTGTAATCATTTTAAAGTCGCCCAGCTATAGTAAAAAAACGTGACATAATCAATAATAAAGAAAACTTTAACTGATGCCCGACTGAGGACGTTAGCTGTTTTCTCTGTTGATATATTTCTCCATTAATTAATCCTTCCACTAAGGACATAAATATATTTTCAACTTTTGGATAATTTGTTTTTATTTGATAATCAATTGATTGTAAAAACAAAATAAACTGCGT
Organism: Arsenophonus endosymbiont of Bemisia tabaci Q2; assembly: GCF_902713415.1. Lineage (GTDB taxonomy): Bacteria > Pseudomonadota > Gammaproteobacteria > Enterobacterales > Enterobacteriaceae > Arsenophonus. Next base: position 1,218 of record NZ_CACTIE010000103.1, on the reverse strand, counting down.
AAGCGCATAAAGATTATCTTCAATAAAAGGACTTTCAGGCATAATTAAATGCCTACAAAATAGCTGTATAATTTGATGCTCTTGCGTCATCACTCTACTTTGATAAATCACTCGTTTCTCAGTATAGCTAAGCGACTTAATTTTGATTACACTATATTGACTGCGAACAAAATATCTGTGTCGCATCCGAGCGCTCTTTTTTACATTTAGCTTGTGCCCATTTATGTTCAATTGGATTAAGATCTGCCGAATAGATAGGCAAATATTCCACCATATGCCCCGCATCGATCATGACTTGTTGAATACTTTGTTTCTTGTGAAAAGTTGCATTATCCATCATGATTACACTGTTTTTAGGAAGTACTCTGGGATAAAGACTTGGGTGACCAATGCATAGAAAACATCACTGTTAATATTGATATCAAATAATCCGATGCAAACAGCGTTGTGCCCAATAAAGCGCCGATAACATTTTTTTTGCTTTAGCTCCCCAGTTCTTGAGACCAAGACACCGTTGGCCTTTCGGGGAATAGCCGTGAGTCCGCGGGGTATCGTGTGAAAAACCACTTTCATCAATAAAAACAATATGCTTGCCTTCTTTTTCATACTGTCTTTTTTTTGTTGAAACGTTTGTCGAGTGTTTTCGTCGGCTTTCGGATGACGTAGAGTTTTTTTTATAGGTCAATCCCATTTTTTAAGAGCTTGCCAAATGGCCTTCTGACAACCGCCAAAACGCGCTGCTCGCTCTTTTTCGTAAGCATCTCGATATTGTTCAACATCTTTTATCAACTCGAATTTATCGATTTTTCGCTGACGCGTAGTCGATGTGCTTTTGGCTCTATTTGATTAATCCAACGCCATACAGATGCAGAGCCAATCCGAAATTGCTTCGCTGTTTCTCGGATACTCAAGCCTTCTTCTTCCATCGTAAATATCACTTTACATCTAAAATCAATTGAATAGCTCATATAAATAACGTCATCAAAATTAAGTCGCTTAGCTATAGTAAGCAGCAGCTGGTTATTACTTTTGCTCAGTAGTAAAAATTGCTATCAATCAGATATATGCTCAGTTAAGTGAACTTATAGCGTCGCAAGTACGGTAATGGTCAGCAAATCGAGACAATCTGGTATTTCAACGCTTCTTTTGTATTTACCCAGTCAACCGACGATATCAAGCTCTTTCAAACCTTGCTTGCGCAGGGAAGTGTATTAGATG
>NZ_CACTIE010000102.1 GCF_902713415.1 Arsenophonus endosymbiont of Bemisia tabaci Q2 | reverse complement strand
CAATATGATGTAATCACAATTAAGTCGCTTGGCTATAATGATTGAAGCAACAATTAATCCTAACATTACTACCTTTACAACCATGTCAGCATGTTGATACATACTCCAAATCGAAAGATCTTGATCAAATCCTCTTTGTGCAGTTAATAAATTAGGCTCCTGCTGTAGATTCACTAAATTTTTTCCACAGAAAGCTGTTTTTCGCTCGATTGCTCTTCATTAGCTGAAGTCGTTTGGATTTGATTTTTCGTGGATATATAGCTAAGCGACTTAATTGTGATTACATCATATTGAGTGCGAACAAAATATCTGTGTCGCATCCGAGCGCTCTTTTTTTGCATTTAGCTTGTGCCTATTTATGTTCAATTCAATTGGATTAAGATCTGGCGAATAGATATATCTGGGCGACTTTAAAATAATTACAAGTATAGCTTAAGCGACTTAATTTTGATTACAAAAATAAGTCGCTTAGCTATATCTTGATCTTGCTGATTAGGTGTATTTATTAACAGGGTGAAATTGCTCAGACAGACCTGCCGGATTTGGCTCGGCGAATGTTATATTTATCAAACTCATTGCCAATAAAATAGAAACTATCAATTTACGCATCAGTTAACTATCACTCTTCGATTATTTAATGTGATCCTTTTAGCTGATCATAACTTATGCCAGCTACTTTATTGCTAGTAAATTTTGATTTACCACGCTTACATTATGAAAAACTAAGTGATTATACCAGACATTAAATCATTTGATAGTAATTATCATTACTATTTGATGAATTTTTTATTTATTTAACTGCTATCAATAAGTTTTGCTGCAATTTGACTTGTTCTAATAACTGATAATCGCAACAGATATTTGCCATTTTTAATACTTCCTTATCTAAAATAAACATTTTTATCTAACTGGCTTTTATACTTAACGCTTGAATAAATCTAACATAATTCAGTTTTTTAAGGTAAACTGGCAACTATATCGATTTTTCATTTGGTTGTTCCTAACAGGGTAAGCTATGCAAGTTCTCAATGAGATCGTGATGGGAATTTGGGATCATGATTTTGCTAAACTAAATAATCTCGATATTTTATGGATTATTTATGCTGTACTTTTTACTATTATTATATTAGAAAACGGTATTCTTCCTGCCGCATTTCTGCCAGGAGATACGTTGCTTATTCTTTCCGGTGCTTTGATTGCAAAAGGTGTTCTTTCTTTTATTCCCACAATTATTATTTTAACTATTGCTGCTAGCTTAGGTTGCTGGTTAAGTTTTTTACAAGGACGCTGGCTTAGTGATACCCATTTAGTAAAACAATGGTTAAAACAGATCCCACAAGAGTATCACGATCGTGCAAACCGATTATTTAACAACCAAGGCTTGTATGCGCTTTTGATCGGTCGTTTTTTAGCTTTTGTGAGAACACTATTGCCACTTTTAGCAGGACTTTCGACTTTAAGCCACCGGCGCTTTCAATTATTCAATTGGCTTAGCGGTCTATTATGGATTGGGATTATTATTTCTCTGGGTTACGCAACAAATCAAATTCCTTTTATAAAACGCCATGAGAATATCGTTATGAATATTTTAATATTTTTACCGATACTGCTACTCATTGGCGGATTTATCGGCTCACTTGTCGTATATTGGAAACATAAAAAAAGCAGTTAAATATTATGGATTTTATTCGCCCAGAATAAGAAAATGACCCGGTTAAACAGGCCATTTCAAATAGTCAGTAATAGTTAATTCTGGATCATTTTATGCATCTCTTGAACAGATATAACCTGCTCTGTAGGATCAGCATTGAGAGAGATCGCGGTCGCAAAACCGCCATTGATAGTGGTATCATAATTTACTTTATATTGTAATGCACTACGACGAATCAGCTTAGAATCTTCTATTGCACGACGGCCCGCGGTAGTATTGACAATATAACTGTATTCACCATTTTTTATTCTATCCTGAATATGAGGCCGTCCCTCATGGACTTTATTAACTAAACGCGGGTTAATTCCGCCCTCACCCAGCATAATTGCGGTACCATGAGTTGCATCTAACTCAAAACCATGCGCAATTAATTTAGCCGCTAAATCAACAACCTTGGCTTTATCATTCTCTTTTACTGAAAGTAATGCGCGGCCAGATTTTTTCATAGTATAAGAACAACCAAACATAGCTTTAGCAAATGCTTCGGCAAAAGTGCGACCAATACCCATAACTTCACCGGTGGAACGCATTTCTGGCCCTAAGATAGGATCAACACCAGGGAATTTATTAAATGGTAATACGACTTCTTTTACCGAATAATAAGGTGGAATAATTTCTTTCGTTACACCCTGTTTAGCTAAGGATTGCCCGACCATGACACGAGCGGCTACTTTTGCCAGTGGTATTCGTGTTGCTTTTGATACAAAAGGCACTGTACGCGCAGCACGGGGATTCACCTCGATTAAATAGACGTCATTATCTTTAACCGCAAATTGAACATTCACTAATCCTCGAACGCGTAGTTCAAAAGCCAGCTCTTTTACCTGTTCACGCATGACATTTTGTATATTCTGACTCAAGGTATAAGGTGGCAAGGAACAGGCCGAATCACCAGAGTGAACGCCCGCCTGTTCAATATGCTCCATAATACCACCAATTAATACGGTTTCCCCATCACAAATGGCATCTACATCAACCTCAATGCCATCATCCAGGAAATGATCGAGCAATACTGGTGCATCATTGGAAACACTTACAGCGGTCTGAAAGTACCGTCGTAAATCAGTTTCATCATAAACAATTTCCATTGCTCGCCCTCCTAAAACATAGGAAGGACGTACAACTAATGGATAACCAATACTGTGAGCCTTTTCTATAGCTTGTTCAATTGTCGTAACCGTGGCGTTTTCTGGTTGCTTAAGTCCTAAACGGGCCACTGCTTGTTGAAAACGTTCTCGATCTTCAGCGCGATCAATCGCATCCGGGCTAGTGCCAATAATTGGAACCCCCGCTTCTTCTAAGGAAAGCGCCAATTTTAAAGGTGTCTGGCCACCATACTGCACAATTACACCTTCAGGTTGTTCGACCCTGACTATTTCTAATACATCTTCTAACGTTACTGGTTCAAAATAAAGACGATCAGATGTATCATAATCAGTAGAAACCGTTTCAGGATTACAGTTTACCATTATTGTCTGATAGCCATCTTCACGTAACGCCAACGCAGCATGAACACAGCAATAATCAAACTCTATTCCTTGACCAATACGGTTTGGTCCACCACCGAGTACCATAATCTTAGATTTGCTATTGTCAGGGTTGGCTTCACATTCATCTTCATAAGTGGAATAGAGATAAGCGGTATCTGTGGCAAACTCTGCTGCACAAGTATCAACTCGCTTAAAAACTGGATGCAGTTTATAATTTTGGCGTAATTTACGGATTCCAGCTTCAGAAACACTGACTAATTTAGCCAAACGAATATCAGCAAACCCTTTTCGTTTCAATAGCCGCAAGAATTCTGCTGATAAGCCATTAATGCCAAACTCAGTAACTTTCTCTTCTAAACGAATAAGCTCTTCAATTTGTACCAAGAACCAACGATCAATATTGGTTAGATTAAATACACCATCCACAGACATACCTGCGCGGAAAGCATCGGCTATATACCAGATACGTTGAGCACCAGCATCTTTCAATTCACGGCGAATTTTTGTTAACGAGTCGAATTCATCCAAATCTACTTTAGGATCAAAACCCGTTGCGGCAACTTCTAATCCACGCAATGCTTTTTGCATTGATTCTTGAAAAGTTCGCCCAATAGCCATTACTTCACCAACAGATTTCATCTGTGTTGTCAGACGATCATTACTACCCGGAAATTTTTCAAAGTTAAAGCGTGGGATTTTAGTCACGACATAATCAATAGAAGGTTCAAAAGAAGCAGGTATCCGTCCTCCGGTAATATCATTCATTAATTCATCAAGTGTATAACCTACGGCAAGTTTTGCTGCAACCTTAGCAATAGGAAAACCGGTTGCTTTAGATGCCAAGGCGGAAGAACGTGATACTCGTGGATTCATTTCAATAACAATTAAGCGGGCAGTCTTAGGATTAACCGCAAATTGAACATTCGAACCACCAGTTTCCACACCAATTTCTCGCAACACTGCCATCGATGCATTGCGCATGATTTGATATTCTTTATCAGTTAATGTTTGAGCGGGTGCGACAGTGATAGAATCTCCCGTATGGATCCCCATTGCATCGACATTTTCAATAGAACAGATAATGATGCAATTATCATTTTTGTCACGCAGCACTTCCATTTCATACTCTTTCCAACCAATCAGCGATTCATCTATCAATAATTCGTTGGTCGGTGAAAGATCTAAACCTGTCAGACAAATATCTTCAAACTCTTCACGGTTGTATGCAATACCACCACCCGAGCCCCCCATGGTAAATGAAGGGCGAATAACACATGGGAAACCTACTTTTGCTAGTACGTCTAACGCTTCTTCCAGGGAAGGAGCAATTCCTGAGCGTGGTGTTTCAAGGCCGATTTTCTTCATTGCTTTATCAAATCGCTGACGATTTTCTGCCTTATCAATTGCATCAGCCGTTGCGCCAATCATGGTAACAGCAAATTCTTTTAATACGCCTTTACGCTCTAATTCTAAAGCACAGTTTAAAGCAGTTTGCCCTCCCATCGTAGGCAAAATCGCATCAGGACGTTCTTTTTCAATAATTTTGCGTACCACTTCCCACTGAATTGGCTCAATATAAGTCGCATCAGCTAGATCCGGATCCGTCATGATTGTCGCCGGATTGGAATTAACTAAAATAACTCGATAACCCTCTTCTCGTAGTGCTTTACACGCTTGTGCACCTGAATAATCAAATTCACAAGCTTGGCCAATAACAATTGGCCCTGCACCTAAGATCAGGATGCTTTTGATATCTGTCCGCTTCGCCATTTTTCGCTCCTGATCAATCAACTTGAGTATCTAAATTTGTTTGACGATATTTTTTAATCAATTCAATAAAATAATCAAATAGGGGTTCTGCATCTTTAGGGCCTGGACTTGCTTCGGGATGCCCTTGAAATCCAAATACAGGCTTCTCGGTATGATGTATGCCTTGTAAACTTCCATCAAACAGTGATTTATGGGTCACACGCAATTTGTCAGATAAGGTTGCTTCATCGACTGCAAAACCGTGATTTTGTGCAGTGATCATAACGCGATTATTAACTAAATCTTTTACTGGATGGTTACCACCATGGTGGCCAAATTTCATTTTAACGGTATCAGCCCCACTGGCTAATGCCAGTAATTGATGACCTAAGCAAATACCAAAAATAGGTATTTCTGTTGTTAAAAACTGTTTAATTGCTTTAATTGCATAATCACAGGCTGCTGGATCACCCGGACCATTAGAAAGAAAAATGCCATCAGGTGCCATTTTTAATACTTCATCAGCCACTGTTGTTGCTGGCACAATCGTCAAACAGCAGCCACGATCAACGAGTAACCGTAAAATATTTCGTTTAATACCAAAATCATAAGCAACGACATGATAAGGCAGTTGCTCGCGTGCCTTAGTAGCCGATAATCCATCGGCACCAAGATGCCAACTCTCTTGTTGCCAAGTATAAATGTCTTTAGTAGTAACTTCTTTAGCTAAATCCAGCCCTTTTATTCCACTAAATAATTTAATTTTTTCTAATGCTAAATCGATGTCTAAATTTTCACCAGTAATAATGCAACCATTTTGCGCGCCTTTTCCCCTTAATAGCCGCGTAAGCATACGGGTATCAATATCAGCAATGGCCACTGTTTTATGGCGTTTTAAATAATCAGATAAACTCTCTTTTCCACGAAAGTTACTATAAATTAACGGTAAATCACGTATAACAAGCCCTTGAGCATGAATGATTGCGGACTCTTCATCATCTGGGTTAATTCCTGTGTTTCCAATATGAGGATAAGTGAGTGTAACAATTTGGCGGGAGTAGGAAGGATCAGTGAGGATTTCTTGATATCCAGTTATTGATGTATTAAAAACTACTTCTCCAATAACAATTCCTTCAGCCCCAATGGAATGACCATGAAACTGGGTTCCGTCTTCCAGAACCAATATAGCTGGCTTAATCAAAATACCCTCCGGGAGAATAAAAAAACATTCATTGAGCATATTTATTCATGCGTAAGCCAATAAATTCGTGCCAAAATGGAATTTAAGCAAATTTTTGGCAAATTGCGCGCATTTTAATGATGAGAAGAGTGATTGTCTAGTAAAAAATAATTTTTTATTACTTTTTAGTTAACTGATAATGAAAAATCAATGTAACTAGTAAAATGATAAATTATCTTAGCAAAATAATCGATTGCATAGCATGATAATTGTAAAAGTATGGTTTAGATAAATTTCATTATAGTAAATGTGCAAAAAATCATCTTAAGTCAATAAAATTTTTATTTTAAATAATAGAAAGAAAATTTATTAAATAAAAAAAATTAATAACCGCTAAAAAATCACGATCTTAAAATTAACCTTTATTTATCAAATAGATAGATATATAAATATTAAATATTTTCTAAATTTAATACATCTTTCATGCTATATAAACCATTTTTTTTTCCTTTTAACCACAAACAGGCCTTCACAGCCCCATTTGCAAACGTCATCCGACTTGATGCTTTATGAGTTATCTCTATTCTTTCACCTATATCAGCAAAAATCGCCGTATGCTCGCCAACAATATCGCCAGCTCTAATCGTTGCAAAGCCAATGATGTTATTTTTTCTTTCACCAGTAATACCTTGGCGACCATACACTGCACAATCTTTTAAATCACGGCCAATTGACTTGACAATAACATCGCGCATTGCTAAAGCTGTTCCTGAGGGCGCATCGACTTTATGCCTGTGATGAGCTTCAATAATTTCAATATCACTATATTCGCCCATCACGTTTGCGGCTTTTTCTAATAACTTCAACATCAAATTAACGCCAACACTAAAATTAGCTGCTAATACAATAGGGATCGTTTTCGCCGCTTCTTCAATCGACTTCTGCTCAGTTTCATTAAAACCTGTAGTGCCAATAATCATCGCTTTGGCATATTTTTTACAAACTGACAGGTAATTTTGCGTACCTTCGGGACGGGTAAAATCGATCAAAATATCAAATTTATCTAAAACATTAATTAGATCATCACTAATTATAATATTTAAACCGCCAATGCCGACTAATTCACCAGCATCAGTACCGACTATACTTGAACCTTTTCTTTCTAACACAGTCCCTAAAACAACGCCATTCTGTTGTGAAACTGCTTTAATTAGTTTACGTCCCATGCGGCCACCCGCACCAACGATGGCAACACGAATATCTGAATTAGTCATGTTTATCTCTCTTGATTAAAAGCAGATTAAGTATCCTGAGTTCGATAAGGTTAACAATCATCCTAGCTTAACGCATACAACAACCGTCAGTGAAAAAAAAGTTATTAGAGTTGGCTTAATTAATAGATAAATTGCTGTGCTAGAAATTCATTTAATAAAATGCCCAAATCGCTATTATTATATTTGCTTGATTTCAACACGTAGCTCTTTTGGTACTTCAAAAATAATATTTTCTTCATGACCAGCAAGTTCAATCATTTCACTGGCACCTAAAACCATTAAGCGTTCAATAACTTGACGAACAAGAATATCTGGTGCAGATGCGCCAGCAGTAAGACCAATAATCTGCATATTTTCTAGCCAATGTTCTTGAATCTCATCAGCAGAGTTAATCAGGTAGCCCGGCTTGCCTGCTCTTTGAGCCAATTCAGCAAGACGATTGGAATTAGAAGAATTTTTAGAGCCGACAACTAGTACAATATCAGCTTTATTAGCTAATTCATGCGCTGCTTTCTGACGATTGGTTGTCGCATAACAGATATCATCTTTGCGTGGCCCGATAATATTTGGAAAACGGGTATTTAGCGCGTCAATAACATGAGCAGTATCATCAACAGATAAGGTAGTCTGAGTCATAAAACAGAGGTTATTTTCATCTTTTACTTGTAATTTCCAGACATCCTCCGGCGATTCAACCAGATACATACCTCCAGCCGGATTATTATATTGCCCCATTGTGCCTTCTACTTCAGGATGCCCAACATGACCAATTAAAATCGCTTCTTTACCTTTACGACTGGCACGCGCAACTTCCATGTGCACTTTAGTCACCAATGGACAGGTTGCATTAAATAACATGGTCAGATGACGTTGCTTAGCTTCCTGTAAAATTGCTTGAGAGACACCATGAGCAGAAAAGATCAAAATAGCACCATCAAGGACTTCAGAGATTTGTTCAATAAAAATCGCACCACGTTGCCGTAAATTGTCAACCACATAACGGTTATGGACAACTTCATGACGAACATAAATCGGCGCACCATAAAGCGCCAGTGCTCTATCAACAATACTAATTGCTCGATCAACACCTGCACAGAAACCACGAGGGTTAGCCAGCAATATTTGCATTTTATTCCTCCCATTTCGGGTCAATTTCCAACACTTCAATGTTAAAAATGATATTCTGAGCCGCTAACGGGTGATTAAAATCCACAGTGATAGACTCTTCCGTCACTGCTGTTACGATCCCTGGCATTTCACTGCCATTTATCGTGGTAAATAATATGATGGCACCGACTTCAGGTATACCGACCTGAATAAAATCTTTTGGCATAAAGTATTGGATCATATCTGGGTTTGGTGTACCAAAAAGGTCCTCTCCGCCTAAAGTAAATGTCTTTTTTTCACCAACACTTAAACCAATTAATTGTTTTTCAAGTGCTCGCGATAGGCTTTTATCGCCCAGGCGAAAAAGTGCCGGTTTATCCTGATTATAGGTTGAATCAGCAATTGAACTATCCTCAAGTTTGATCGTGAAATGCAGCAACACGGCACTATTTGCTTTTACTAAGGTTAACATGACAATAAAAACCCACTATTAGAAATAAATCAATCTGTTATCAACGTAAACGAATGATAAACTAAGAACCACTCGCTTTTTTATCTGTATTGATGAAACTCTGAAAAATGATGAGTGTGGCACCAACACAAATCGCCATATCCGCAATGTTAAATGTTGGCCAATGCCAGTCACGAACATAAAAATCAATAAAGTCAACTACGAAGCCATGGACTAAGCGGTCGCACAAATTCCCTAGTGCTCCACCAATAACTAATGCATAAGCAATATTACTCAATTTTTTATTCACCCTTTGGCGATACATCATTACGATAAGCACCACACAAATGACAATCGCAACCAAGGAAAAGAACCAACGCTGCCATCCTCCTTTATCAGCTAGAAAACTAAATGCTGCACCAGGGTTTTGAGCATAAGCCAAATTGAAATAAGCCATTAATGGTATCGACTCATATAATTGAAAATTATTCAAAATGAGTTGCTTACTACCAAGATCAACAATTAATATCACAACTGTTAACCATAACCAGCGTAAGCCAGTAGAGAAAATAGGATTTTTCATTAGATAAACTTACGTATTTCACCGTTACCGGCTACATTAGTAACACAGCGGCCGCATAATTCTGCATACTTCGCGTCCCGACCAATATACGTTGCATAATGCCAACAACGAGGACATTTATCACCTTCCGCCTGCTGGAAAGCAATTTTCAATCCACTCAGTTCACTATTCTTTGCCTGAACTGGGGCTTGGTTAATATCAATTACTTTACCCTGTGAAGTTAACAATAAAAAACGTAACTCATCACCTAAACGATTAAGTATTTCAGCCAGTTCTATATCAGCATATAAAATCACTGCAGCCTCCAACGAGCTACGGATAAGTTTATCTGCACGCGCTTGTTCGAGAACTTTATTAACCTCACTACGGATAATTAATAACTTATTCCAAAATTCATCATTAAGCGTTTCATTAACATCCAAGCTAAACAAGTCAGCATAATATTCATCAGTAAAGACATATTTGCTCTGTCTAGCAGGTAATTGCTGCCAAATTTCATCGGCCGTAAAAGAAAGGATCGGCGCAATCCAGCGTACCAAGGCCTCTATGATATGAAATAAGGCTGTCTGACAACTACGACGTGCCAAGCTATCACTTTTTGCCGTATATTGACGATCTTTTATAAGATCTAAATAAAAAGAACCCATTTCAACTGAACAAAACTGCATCAAACGCTGAACGACTGCATGAAAATCATAATTAGCATAATGCATAGCGATTTCCGCTTGAGCGGCTTTCGCTCGCCCTACTGCCCAGCGATCTAATATCACCATATCTTCTGGTTTAACTTGATGTGAAGCAGGATCAAAACCGTTCAAATTGGCTAATAAAAAGCGTGCTGTATTACGAATACGCCGATAGCTGTCGGCAGAATGTTTTAAAATCTCATTTGAAACAGCAATCTCACTTGCATAATCGGTTGAAGCAACCCATAGCCGCAGAATATCAGCCCCTAAATCATTCATGACGTCTTGTGGGCTAATGGTATTACCCAAAGATTTTGACATTTTACGCCCTTGTCCATCAACCGTAAAACCGTGGGTTAATACTTGTCGATAAGGCGCTTTTCCTTTCATCGCAGTTGATAGCATTAGAGACGACATAAACCAACCACGATGTTGATCAGAGCCTTCCAAATATAAATCAGCAGAATGGCCTTTAAATTCAGGGCGAACATCTACAACCGCATAGTGTGTAGAACCAGAATCAAACCAGACATCAAGCGTATCGGGGACTTTAACATAATTAGCTGCATCACTTCCTAATAGGGCAACGGGGTCAAGATCCCACCACGCCTGAATACCTGCTTTTTCAACATGTTTAGCGACTTCTTCAATCAATTCTAACGTCCGTGGATGTAATTGTTCTGTCTGCTTATGCACAAATAATGCCATCGGCATACCCCAGGTGCGCTGACGAGAAATACACCAATCTGGACGATTTGCAACCATAGATTCAATCCGGCTTTTTCCCCAATCTGGGATCCATTTAACCCCGTTAATCTCTTTTAGCGATTGTTCACGTAAACCATTTTTTTCCATACTAACAAAAACAAACCACTGAGGTGTAGCACGAAAAATAACCGGTGTCTTATGCCGCCAGCAACAAGGATAACTATGCTGTAATATTTCTTTATGTAGCAATGCACCTTTTGCAGCTAAAAGTTCGATAATTAATTCATTTGCTTTAAATACAAAAACACCGTCCAAACCAGGATAAGTATTAGGTAGATAACACCCATTCGGACCGACGGGATTTGCTATTTCAAGTTTATATTTCTGCCCAACAATATAATCATCCGGACCATGGCCTGGTGCCGTATGTACAATCCCGGTACCCGCGTCTAAAGTAACGTGATCACCTAAAATAACAGGCACATCGAAATTCATAAATGAGTGATGAAAGCGCAGTAATTCCAATTCAGAGCCATTACATTGTGCTAAAATTTGCCACTCTGTTGCTGCAATACGCTGCATTACTGTTTCAACCAGTGATTTTGCCAAAATTAAACATTCATTATTATTGACTTTCACTAATTGATATTCAAAATCAGCGTTAACCGCAATCGCACTGTTGGCAGGTAACGTCCAAGGTGTGGTCGTCCAGATCAAGGCTGAAACCGGCAAAGCCGACGATTTTACGGCAAATTTACTATAAACAGCGTTAGCATCCACCGCGTTAAAGCGTACATCAATGGAAGGTGATGATTTATCATAATATTCAACTTCCGCTTCCGCTAAGGAAGAACCGCAAGCAGTACACCAATGAACCGGTTTAGCACCTTTTACTAAGTGCCCATTTTCAATCACTTTACCTAACGCACGAATAATATTGGCTTCAGTACTAAAATCCATGGTTAAATAAGGCTGTTCCCAATCACCAAGTACGCCCATTCTGATAAAATCAGCTTTCTGGCCCTCAATTTGTTCTTTGGCATATTTGCGACATTCTTGACGAAAAATAGCTTCAGAAACCTTGTCACCGGGTTTACCGATAATTTGTTCAACTTTATGTTCAATTGGCAAACCGTGGCAATCCCAACCAGGAATATATGGCGAATCAAATCCGGCCAGTCCTTTAGATTTAATGATAATATCTTTGAGAATTTTATTAACTGAGTGACCAATATGAAGACTACCGTTTGCATAAGGAGGACCATCATGCAATATAAACATTTGTTTGCCTGTTTTGGCCTGGCGAATAGCTTGGTACAAACCTTCTTTATACCAACGGGCTAACATTTGTGGTTCTCGTTTAGCAAGATTACCGCGCATAGGGAACTTTGTTTCCGGTAAATTCAGGGTATTTTTATAGTCACTCATCTAAATTCTCAGTTCCAATTTTCTGCTAAATATCTAAATTATGACGACTGGAAGAATTGTCTCGCAGCCATTATATCCTTACCGATTTGCTGTCTTAATTGATTAATAGAAGCAAATCGCTGCTCGTTACGCAATTTTTTACGCAATACAACATCCATATGACGCCCATATATATCCATATGCACATCTATTAAATGAACTTCAATTTGCTGATCAACACCATTCACGGTTGGGCGTGTGCCAATATTTGCCACTGCCTGCAAAGGGTGATCGGCTAATCGATATACTTCTACCACATAAACGCCTTTAACAGGCATAACTAAACATTTAAATGTTATATTCGCGGTTGGGAAACCGATCGCACTACCAAGCTGGCGACCATGTACCACTCGACCACTCAATCGGTAGGGGTGTCCCATAAAATTCTCAGCAAGGGTAAGATTATCACTTAATAGTGCTTGCCTGACAGCCGTACTACTAACTCGCTGGCCGGCGTCACAAAAACTTTCAGTATTCGCCACTTCAAAACCATATTGTTCCCCTGCCTCACGAAGATATTTAAAATCACCCTGTCTATCTTTGCCAAAACGAAAATCATCACCTATCGCCAAAAATTTAACCCCCAATTTTTTCACCAGCAATTGTGAAACAAAAGCCTGCGGTGTTAATGAAGCAAATGTTGGATCAAATTTAACACACAGTAAATAATCAACGCCATATTCGGTAAAGTATTTTATCTTATCACGTAAACGCGTTAAACGTGCTGGCGCATTTGCACCCAAAAAAAACTCTAATGGTTGAGGTTCAAAAATCATGAGCATCGTTGGCAGCCCGAGACGCTGACTCTCTTGTTTTAAATGTTTCAATAATGTCTGATGCCCTCGATGAACAGCATCAAAATTGCCAATAGTCAACACACAACCATGATGATATGCGCAAATATTATGTATACCACGTACTAACTTCATAATCGGCTCAATATAATAAAAATTGCTGGATTATACCGCTTACTACCTTGAAGGTTAAGTCACCATTTGATTAATGTTTATAACAAAGATAATAAATGGTTGTTTGTCAGTAAAAAATACTTAATCTAACCACTTTCCTACAATTTCATCCGGTTTTCACATTTAAAACTATATTCTCAATCAGTAAACTGGTAAAATCCCGGGTCATGACAACAGATCGCATTGCTGTACACGATGCTTATTTACACAAATTCATTGACAAATGAAGGCTAAAAAGGCATATTCCTCGGCCTTTAGATTGTCCTCGATAGAATAAATATTTTGGAGTTCGACATTGGCTAATATCAAATCAGCTAAGAAACGTGCCATACAATCAGAGAAACGTCGTCAGCATAATGCTAGCCGTCGTTCTATGGTGCGTACTTTTATCAAAAAAGTTTATGCCGCTATCGCTACTGGCGATAAACAAGCAGCACAAAAAGCATTTAACGACATGCAACCTATTGTTGATCGCTATGCTAGTAAAGGCTTGATGCACAAAAATAAAGCTGCACGTCATAAAGCAAATTTAGTAGCGCAAATCAAATCAATGTAATTTATTTTGATTTTGCTAAAAAACCGGCTTCAGCTGGTTTTTTTATTCTTATTAAAAAATGACTCTTATTGTTTATAAGAGCTTTGATCAAATAGACCAGAAAAATCCTTATTACAAACACGTTGCACTGCTGGATGCAGGATCATACGTTCAGCAAAAATAACATAATATTCTTCTTTTACTTTTATCCATATGACTAATTTTAACTACTTCATTATCTAAAAAATCTCACTAGCATAAAGCGATGGCGCAAAAAATATTGCGTTATGATACATGCCAAATGCTTTCATCAATGCAGCATCATCAAACTCGCCCAGGATTTCTACCTGCAAATTATTATTTTGGATCCAAGAAACCAGGTGACGACCTAAAATAGAACGCCGACCTGGGATTAATAATCGCCTCTCTTCTAGACACAGTCGAAAAGGTTTCTCCGGTATTGGTTTGCGACAGAAAACACTAAAGCCAGATTTTCCAAGCTTGACGGAAAATAACCCCTCTTGTTGGGACTAATCAACCGGGAAATCAGATAAGATCATGTCTAACTTATCTTGACTTAATTGCTCCAATAAAAGGTCGTGTGTCGATTCAAACAGCGTAAATGGATCCGCTCATGCTCAAAAATAGCTGTTTCAAGAACACGGCTTACTAGCCGTTTCGATAAAGCATCAGCAACACCAACATCAAATTAGTTTCACGACTATAATTAACAATATCTAGCATTTTCTGGCTTAGCACAAACATTTTATCAGCATAACGAAAAACTAGTTGCCCTAGTTCTGCAGGAACCAGCCCTCTGCCTTGCCTTTTAAATAATTTACCATTCAAACGTTCTTCTAATGCTTTAATCTGACCCGTTATTGTCTGAGGCGTTAAGTAAAGTTCTTCAGCGGCGCCAAAAACCGATCCCTCTTTACAAACATGGCAGAAGTAATAGAGATGATTAAAATTGAGATGCGATACTCTCATATCGATTCCTTTTTGTACCACCGATAACTGTTTATATTCGTTATTTTCTGAACATTAGAAGATAAACGATTCATTTCATTTTAACTAAATAAGATACTCTTGCTACAAAAATAAAATATTGTATTGCGAAGACAAAAATACTATTTATTTCACGCAAATATAATTTAAAATTAACGTTATCCTGCCTGATTAACGGCTTTAGTGCTAATTGGCTTTTTAGGTAATACACTATTCAATAATAATAATCCTAAGATACCCGCTAGCGTCGAACCGATTAGTATCCCCAACCGTGCATAAGTACTAAAATTATCTAAACCTTCAAATGCTAAACTGGCAATAAACATTGACATGGTAAAGCCAATACCACAGAGTACTGAAACAGAAAATATCTGCTTAAGGTTAATTTTGGCGGGTAATTTTGCAACGCCTAATTTTAACGCTAGCCAACTAAACAGAAAAATACCTGTTGGTTTACCAATTAATAAACCTAACGCGACACCGATCGGTAAAGCACTTGCAAGATTAGTTAGGGTAACACCATCAAGTTGTATGCCTGCATTAGCAAAGGCAAATAGTGGCAAAATTAAATAAGCAACCCAAGGATGTAAAAGATGTTCTAACTGTTCAGAGGGTGAATTATTTTGTCCCTCTTTAAGCGGTATCAAAAAGCCCACAATGACACCAGCTAACGTTGCATGAATACCTGATTTTAAAATACAAACCCATAAGATGACAGCAACAACCAAATAAGCAGAAGTATTTTCAACTTTACGCCAATTCATCCATATTAATACCAATAGAGAAAGCATAGCTAACCTTAAGGCGATGATAGAAACAGATTTAGTATAAAAGAGAGCAATAATGATAATTACGCCAAGATCATCAATAATCGCCAACGCCAGTAGAAATACTTTTAACTCTGTTGGTACACGTTTACCTAATAGCGCCATGATACCCAATGCAAATGCAATATCTGTCGCCGCTGGGATCGCCCAACCCTGCCGGGCAATTTCATCATTCGCATTAAAAAATAGATATACCAGAGCGGGTAATAACATACCGCCTACCGCAGCAACAGCGGGAAATATTGCTTTATCACGACCAGCTAATGATCCTTCTATCAGTTCTCGTTTAACTTCCAGGCCAACCACCAAAAAGAAAATGGTCATTAAACCATCGTTGATCCACAATAAAAAAGGTTTATCAATATCTAATACGCTGATTTTAACCGCAATGGAAATATTAAGAAATTGCTGGTAAATACCTTGCAATGGGGTATTAGCCATAATCAAAGCTAAGATGGCAGCAATAATTAACAGCACCCCACTTGCTGCTTCTAATTTTAAAAACTGTCTTATAATTGCTGTCATTACTATAACCTCAGTGTTAATTAGCTTAATTAATTTTACGCTAATCCATACAATTCGGAAAACCATTTTTTTAACGTAAATAATTCATTTATACCGACTAGTTACTAACTATTTTGACGCTATTAGCCGATTAGCTGTTTAAAATTAGGCTAACATTGAAAAAATTAGTTAATCTTGGTACTAAAAAAGTAGGTAATAAAAATCCAATAAATTTAGTTTTGATAAAACTCCATGATGTTGCAAATAATTGGCTGGTTTTTGGCTTAATTTTTGCCAGAAAGTTGAACCTACGGCTTCTTTTGTCCCTATCTCATTATCTTGCTTTAATTCCACACTCGCTATATTTTGTGCTATTTCTTTATCTACTACCAATTCTATTTTTAGCTCTGTCGTTCCGCTTTGCAATGACTGGCTGGTTTGATTAGTAACAATTAATTGTTCATTTTTCTTATCCCTATTTTTTTATTTCTTGATAAACCCTAATAAAATATTCTGATTCTTTACTCTTTAATTCTGCGAGTGATCGATTTTGTTCAAGATAACATTCTATTCGATTGAATTCAGCTGCTGTTAAACCTTCTTCTTCATCTTCCTGTTGATATTCTATTGTTGTATGACCAATTTTATTCTCAATATTTGGACTCTTATCATCTATATTATTATTTTTATCTCTATTTACATAGATAGATTTTAGTTCTATTAAATCACTAATATTTTTAGATACTGAACAGCCCAATTCTCCTGTATTTTTTATCCCCTTAATGCAATCTAATAAATGCTGAAATTTTTGCAAATTTCCTATATCTACCTTATCCAAATTGAGTGCAATAAATTTTCGATTAAAAATCGCTTCTAATTCACTGCTATCTACAGAATAATATAGATTAGCCGCACTAATAAGTCTTTTATCAATTCTATCAACGTAGTTACTATTTTTTAATTTAGATTCAAACCTGCTAGTTAATTTATTTGTCAAATATTCTTCACAATTTTGTGTAGTGATAGCGGGTCTGTTAAAAGAAAATTGTCTAAACGAATCTCTGATTATCATTCCAAAATGGTGCTGACATAACTATTTCCAATCCAATAAATTAATTAAAATAAAACTAAATTGTATAGAAAGTTTTGTTAAGCTCACGTTTAACTTATTGGAATTAATCTTAATTTATTTTATATAGAAATTTAAGCGGGAAACTTGCATAAAACAGGCAAAATTAATCTTGAAAATTAAAATTTTTAAATATAATTTGCATAAATTGAACGAGTTAAATAACTTACATTAATTAAAAATAACCAAAATTAACCTGCGATTTTATAACTATCTCTTCTATTCCGTAAATCAAATTGAATGTTCTTATTTTTAATCAATAAAAAAGCAGCGATCACTGACTATCGATGCTCTATCTATTTAGCTAAATATCGTTACTTGGTCAGATCATCAAAAAACTTTTTCACACTATCTAAGAAACTCTTTGAACGAGGGCTGTTCCTGCCATCACTTTCGCCATTCAAAGATTCACCAAATTCCTCCAACAATCCTTTTTGTTTTTCATTTAGTTTAACCGGCGTTTCCACCAGGATACGGCACATTAAATCTCCCATCATACCACCACGAACAGGCTTCACACCTTTTCCTTTCATGCGGAAAATTTTTCCTGTTTGTGTTTCAGCTGGAATTTTGAGACTTACCCGACCATCAAGTGTCGGTACATCAATTTCACCACCTAGAGCCGCAACCGCAAAATTAATGGGTACTTCGCAATATAAGTTATTGCCATCGCGCTCAAAAATAGCATGTCTTGCGACATTCACCTGAACATATAGATCACCGGCTGGCGCGCCGTTTTCTCCGGCCTCACCTTCACCATTTAAGCGAATACGATCGCCTGTGTTAACCCCTGGTGGAATTTTTACTGATAAAGTTTTGTATTTCTCTACTCGGCCATGACCATGACATTTAATACAAGGTTCTTTGATGATTTGACCAATACCATAGCAAGTTGGACAAGCTTGTTGAACTGCAAAAAATCCTTGCCGGATTTGAACCTGACCTGCCCCATGACAAGTTGAACAAGTTTCTGGTTTAGTGCCTGGTTTAGCGCCACTGCCGTTACAAACATCACATTTTTCTAAAGCCGAGATACGGATCTCTTTACTGACCCCGCGAACTGCTTCCTCTAAGGTTAAGGTAATTTCGTACTGAAGATCAGCCCCACGAGCCGATCGCTGGCGCCTACCACCACCAAAAATATCACCAAATACGCCACCAAAGATATCACTAAAATCAGCGCCCGAAGCAAAACCGCCGCTAAATCCACCGTCCATCCCACCTTGTTCAAAAGCTGCATGTCCATATTGATCATAAGCAGCGCGTTTTTGCGCATCAGTTAAAATTTCATAAGCTTCTTTAATTTCTTTAAACTTGCTTTCTGCTTCCTTATCACCCTGATTTCGATCTGGATGATACTTCATTGCCAGACGTTTATACGCTTTTTTGATCTCTTTCTCGTCAGCGGTTTTAATAACGCCTAAAACTTGATAATAATCTCTTTTTGCCATATTTATTTTACCCTTAACACACGGAAGCGGGCGTAGAGTTCCCCCCAACGCCCGTACTCGGTTTTCAGTAACAGAGGAAATGATTCTTAATACCATCACTGTGCCCGCTAAGGGCCACTATTTTTTATCTTTATCCTTGTCGTTGACTTCTTCAAATTCAGCATCAACAACATTATCATCCTGTTTAGGTTGGGCGCCTGCGCTAGCAGCATCAGCGGTGCCTGCTTGAGCTTGCTGTTGAGCTAACTCGAGTAGCTTTGCCGAAACTTGAACTAAAGCTTGAATTTTCTCTTCAATGATGGCTTTATCTTCACCTTTCACGGCAGTTTCCAACTCAGAAATGGCTTTCTCTATGTTAGCTTTATCATCAGCAGGTAACTTATCAGCCGCTTCTTCAATTTGTTTACGCGTACCATGAATCAATTGATCAGCCTGATTACGTACCTGAACTAATTCTTCAAACTTACGATCTGATTCCGCATTTGCTTCTGCATCGCTTACCATTCTTTGTATTTCATCTTCCTTCAGACCAGAAGATGCCTTGATGGTAATCTTTTGTTCGCGGCCAGTATTCTTATCTTTAGCGGATACATGTAAGATACCATCAGCGTCAATATCAAAGGTAACTTCAATTTGTGGCATACCACGCGGTGCCGCTTGAATACCATCCAAATTAAACTGCCCTAATGATTTGTTATCACCTGAGCGTTTACGTTCACCTTGCAATACATGAATGGTTACTGCCGACTGGTTATCTTCTGCAGTTGAAAACACCTGACTATGTTTAGTTGGAATAGTGGTGTTTTTGGGAATTAACGCTGTCATAACACCACCCATGGTTTCAATACCTAAAGATAGTGGAGTTACATCAAGTAACAAGACATCTTTCACATCACCAGCTAATACACCACCTTGCACCGCCGCACCCATAGCAACCGCTTCATCAGGGTTAACGTCTTTACGAGGTTCTTTACCGAAAAAGTCAGCAACCGCTTTTTGCACCATTGGCATGCGCGTCTGACCACCAACCAGAATGACGTCGTTTATGTCATTAACATTTAAGCCGGCATCTTGCAGTGCAACTTTCAGTGGCTCCATTGAGCGTTTAACCAAATCTTCCACCAGTGATTCAAGTTTCGCTCGAGTCACCTTAATATTCATATGCTTAGGACCACTTGCATCTGCAGTAATGTAAGGCAGATTGACATCAGTCTGCTGAGCAGAAGAGAGCTCAATTTTGGCTTTCTCTGCTGCTTCTTTTAAGCGTTGCATTGCTAGTGGATCATTGCGTAGATCAAAACCTTGTTCTTTCTTAAATTCATCGACCAAATAGTTGATCAGACGATTATCAAAGTCTTCACCACCTAAGTGAGTATCACCGTTAGTGGCCAGCACTTCATAGGTTTTTTCACCATCAACTTCATCAATTTCAATAATTGAAATATCAAAAGTACCACCACCTAAGTCATATACCGCAATGGTACGGTTACCTACTTCACGATCTAAACCATAAGCAAGCGCCGCTGCCGTTGGTTCATTAATAATACGTTTTACATCTAAACCAGCAATGCGACCTGCATCTTTAGTTGCTTGACGCTGAGCATCATTAAAATAAGCTGGTACAGTAATAACAGCTTCAGTAACGGGTTCACCCAGATAATCTTCAGCCGTTTTTTTCATTTTTTTCAATACCTCCGCGGAAACCTGAGGAGGAGCGATTTTTTGCCCCTTAACATCCAACCAAGCATCACCATTATCTGCAGCAATGATTTTATAAGGCATAATAGAAATGTCACGTTGAACTTCTTCATCTTCAAAGCGACGTCCAATCAGACGCTTAATGGCAAAAAATGTATTTTGTGGGTTTGTCACGGCCTGACGTTTTGCCGGCTGTCCCACAAGAATTTCACCATCTTGAATATATGCAACAATAGAAGGTGTGGTACGATCACCCTCACTGTTTTCCAATACCCGTGCATTTGTGCCATCCATAATAGCTACACAAGAGTTAGTTGTACCCAGGTCAATCCCGATAATTTTACTCATCTAAACAGCCTCCACAGGGAATTCTTAACTAATTTAGTTACCAACCTATATGAGGCTCAATGAATTTTTTCAAGAGATTTTTTCCTTGACCTCAAAAAAATCTACCTAACGAGACACCTTGTGACAGGTTGATAGATTGACCATTGGTAACTACGCTATTCATTAAAGTGGGGACATAAAAATATTCATCAAGGGGAAAGTAAAAAATATTTTTTAATGAAAAATCATTTTAATCTTTGTTTTGAACCAAACACTACCTATTATACTTGCTTTATGTAAGCCCTGATAGCATATAAAAATTTATATCCTCTTGAATATTATATATTTAATGACATTTAGAGGAATGTATGAGTTCAAATAATATTGCCAATCCAGGCCCATTAGGTTTGATGGGTTTTGGTATAGCTAAGCGACTTAATTTTGATTACAAAATATATGTTTTTCTCCAATATAAATTTAGTGATATAGAGTAATTACTTGTAATCATTTTAAAGTCGCCCAGCTATATTGTTCAAGATCTTTTATCAATTCGGATTTATCGATTTTTT
>NZ_CACTIE010000101.1 GCF_902713415.1 Arsenophonus endosymbiont of Bemisia tabaci Q2 | reverse complement strand
AAATATCACTTTACCTCTAAAATCAATTGAATAGCTCATATAAATAATGTCATCAAAATTAAGTCGCTTAGCTATAGTTCTCTCGCATTAATGACGTGTGGCATAATCACCTCATTAATTGCCCCTTTCATTTTTCCTTTCATAATCGATTTATTACATTAAATGATTAGCTATAAAAAATGAATCAACAACATAGTAATCACTTTCTGTCTATTTTATGTAGAAAAATTAATCTCACTGGCGGGCGGTAACTTTAACTTTTAGGTTATTTTGACTGGATAAATTTAAATCAAATCTAGCCAGTTGCCACAGTAGCCTTGAACAATCTGTTAAAGCAACTAATTTGAGGTAATTTCAGCTAGTCTGAATATCGTATTTACAAACTTGCTGCCTTCTGACTATTATAAGTTTTATCTAGCAATAAGCTGTTAAATTAATGAGCGGCCGCGCATGATAATAAGTAAAATAACCCTTATTAAGCTGACTTTCTCTATCCTGTAATCTATAGGCATAAATGATGAGGAAATTCCTTATTTATAGCTTACTTATACCATTATAGTAACAGCAATCGTTTCTACTCTAGCATTCGATCGTTGGATTAGTTGGAAAACTGCTGACTATATTTATGATGATGTAAAAAAATTACCACCTCGCAGCGTTGGTATGATTTTAGGTACGTCAAAATATTATTCTGCCGGTTTATTTAATAACTACTATAAATATCGAATTCAAGGTGCCATTAAGGCTTATAATAGCGGTAAAGTAAAATACTTACTGGTTAGCGATGATAATGCCCATTACAATTATAATGAACCTATCACCATGCGTAGAGATCTGATCTCAGCTGGTATACCAGCGGCAAAAATTGTGTTAGATTTTGCCGGCTTCAGAACATTGGATTCGGTTGTCCGAACTCACCAAGTGTTTGCCACTAACAATTTTACTATTATTACCCAACGTTTCCATTGTGAAAGAGCATTATTTATCGCTATGAAAAAAGGGATTGATGCACAGTGCTATGCAATTTCCTCACCCAAAAAAATCATTAAAGTTCGTTTACGAGAGGTTTTTTCCCGTATTAATGCCCTAATTGATCTCTATATATTAAAAAGTGAACCCCGCTTTTTGGGACAACAGGAATCTATTCCCGCATTGATAAAAATGCCTGATGGTATCAAAGGATATCCTGCCGTTTTACCTGAAGAGCTGAAATAATTTCAGCTAGCAAGTAGCGAATTTATTGGTTAAATAACGCCATAACCACTCTATTAACCCTTGTTTAAAATATTTCAACCAGCTGATGGCAAATATAATATTAATAAACCAAATCAGCGGCACAAAGCTAAGTATAGCTAAGCGACGTAATTTTGATTACACCATATTGAGTGCGAACAAAATATCTGTGTCGCATCTGAGCGCTCTTTTTTTTGCATTTAGCTCTTGTGCCCATTTATGTTCAATTGGATTAAGATCTGGCG
>NZ_CACTIE010000100.1 GCF_902713415.1 Arsenophonus endosymbiont of Bemisia tabaci Q2 | reverse complement strand
TTAAGTCGCTTAGCTATATTCTTTTCAATGCTGATTGTAAATAGGATATTCACTATAATAATTTTTAATTTTAAAAAAGAAATGACATGAAAAATATTTATGCGTTTGTCAAATTTGATTAATGTCTGCTAAGGTTGACATTAGTAAATTTAAATTAAGGCGGATAATGTGGATAAGATAAATAATGTAACAGTTTATTGCGGATCTAGTGTAGGAGCCAGTGATATTTATCAACAGCAGGCAATTGCATTAGCATCCGAACTGGTTAACAGAAAAATAACGCTGGTTTATGGCGGTGGCCGCGTCGGTATTATGAATGTTCTAGCTAACTCGGTATTGGAGCAAGGTGGTCAAGTGGTTGGTGTAATGCCTAATTTATTAGTTGAACGTGAGATTTCTCATACTGGTCTGAGTGAAATCCATATTGTCGGTACTATGCATGAACGTAAGCAGAAAATGATTGATTTGGCTGATGGGTTTATTGCGCTTCCGGGGGGATTTGGTACCCTGGAAGAATTTAGTGAAGTTTTTACTTGGGGTCAAATTGGCTTACATACAAAACCATGTGGCTTACTAAATGTTAATAATTATTGGGCACCGTTAGTTGCTATGATAGAAAAAATGGCTGATGAAAAGTTTTTACAAGAAAAATATCGACATATGGCGATTATTGAAGATAAGGCGGCCAATTTACTTGATCGTTTTTTACACTACACGGCACCTTCAGTAAAAACTTATGATGATCTATAGCTGTGTTAAGTTTCCATCACTTGGTTAGCACTAATAAAATAAATAATTAAAAAGTGATATATTGGTTTCACAGCTATAAAAGTTAGCTCTATATGGTGATTGCCTGACAGACTTCACAATTAGGATCAGGCATTAAATTAATCGTTCGAAATTCTGTTGACATAGCATCATAAAGTAGCACTTTTCCGCTGATAATTTTACCATAGTTAGTGAGTAATTTTAGTGTTTCCATCGCTTGCAAGCTACCAATAATACCAAAACCAGTGGAGACATAACGCTGGTTTCGATGCAAGAGAGATTATTTTCACCAAATAAACGGCTTAAACAGTGATAGCAGGGGTATTATCTTGATAAGTTAATACCAGGAGTTGTCCTTCCATGCGAATAGCTGCACCTGATACTAATGGGTGTTTTATAGCTAAGCGACTTAATTTTGATTACACCATATTGAGTGTGAACAAAATATCTGTGTCGCATCCCAGCGCTCTTTTTTGCATTTAGCTTGTGCCCATTTATGTTCAATTGGATTAAGATCTGGCGAATAGGTAGGCAAATATTCCACCATATGCCCCGCATCGATGATGACTTGTTGAATACTCTGTTTCTTGTGAAAAGTTCCATTATCCATCATGATTACACTGTTTTTAGGAAGTACTGGGATAAGGACTTGGGTGACCCCATGCATAGAAAACATCGCTGTTAATATTGATATCAAATAATCCGATAGCAAACAGCGTTGTGCCTAATAAAGCGCCGATAACATTTGTTCTTCCTTTAGCTCCCGAGTTCTTGAGGCCAACACACCGTTGACCTTTCGGAGAATAGCCGTGAGTCCGCGGGGTATCGTGTGAAAAACCACTTTCATCAATAAAAACAATATGCTTGCTTTCTTTTTCATACTGTTGTTTTTTGTTGAAACGTTTGTCGAGTGTTTTCGGCGGCTTTTGGATGACGTAGAGTTTTTTTATAGGTCAATCCCATTTTTTTAAGGGCTTGCCAAATGGCCTTCTGACAAACGCCAAAACGCTCTGCACGCTCTTTTTGGTAAGCATCTGGATATTGTTCAACATCTTTTATCAACTCGGATTTATCGATTTTTCGCTGACGCGTAGTCGATGCTTTTGGCTCTATTTGATTAATCCAACGCGATACAGATGCAAAGCCAATCCAAAACTGCTTTGCTTTTTCTTGGATACTAAACCTTTCTTTTTCCATCGTAAATATCACTTTACGTCTAAAATCAATTGAATAGTTCATATAAATAATGTCATCAAAATTAAGTCGCTTAGCTATAGAACATCAAACATTAAAGGGTGGTATTTCAATGTTGGCCTTATCAGACTGGCGCCCACACTTCAAAGCCTCTCATCTATCTTACACATCAAGACTTAATGTTCAGTGTCAAGCTATAGTAAAGGTTCACGGAGTCTTTCCGTCTTGCCGCGGGTACGCTGCATGTTCACAGCGAGTTTAATTTCACTGAGTTTCGGGTGGAGACAGCCTGGCCATTATTACGCTATTTGTGGAGGTCGGAACTTACCCGACAAGGAATTTCGGTACCTTAGGATCGTTATAGTTACGGCCGCGGTTTACTGTGGTTTTGATCAAGAGCTTTGGCTTACGGCTTACCCCATCAATTAACTTTTCAGCACCGGGCAGGCGTGACATCGTATACGTCCACTTTTGTGTTTGCACAGTGCTGTGTTTTTAATAAACAGTTGCAGCCAGCTGGTATCTTCGACTGGCTTTAGTTCCGGATGCTAGAGCTTTTACCTAATGCTAGCTTCTCTTTTCCCGAAGTTACGGCAGTATTTTGCCTAGTTTCTTCACCTGAGTATTCTCTACCTAACCACTTGTGTTGGTTTAGGGTACGCGATTAATGATTACCTATCGCTTAGAGGCTTTTCTTGGAAGCTGGGCATCAACTAATTCACTACCTTGGTGGCTTGTCATCACGTCTCAGTCTTTTAGTAGTGCTGATTTGCCTGCATTACCCCACCTACTCGCTTAAACCGGGACAACCGTCGCTCGGATACCTTAGCCTTTTTTTTCCCCTTTTCAGTAACCTTTAGTACGGGAATATTAACTTGTTTCTCATCGACTAAGCTTTTCACCCTTGCCTTAGGGGTCTCGACTTACCTTGCTCTGATTAACGTTGGACAGGAAATTTTGGTCTTTCGGCGAGCGAGTTTTTTACCCGCTTTATCGTTATTTATGTTAGTATTCGCACTTCTGATACCTTCAGCAGACTTCTCAGTCCAGCTTCTACGGCTTACAGAACGCTTCCCCTTACCCAACGACATTTAAATGTCGTTGGCCCAGCTTTGGTGCATGGTTTAGCTCCGTTACATCTTTTGCACAGGCTGACTTGACTAGTGAGCTATTACGCTTTCTTTAAATGTTGGCTGCTTCTAAGCCAACATCTTGGCTTCTAAGCCTTCCTACTTCGTTTCTTACTAACCATGACTTGGGGACTTTAGCTGGGTTTGTTGTTTCCTTTTCACGACGGACGTTATCACCCGCCGTCTGTCTCCCGTGATAACATTCTTCGGTATTTGTAGTTTATCGGTTGTAGTCGGATGACTCCCAGCCGAAACGGTGCTTTATCCCTGAAGATGAATTCACGAGGCGTTACCTAAATAGCTTCGGCGAGAACCAACTATCTCCTTGGTTTGATTGGTTTTGCACCCCAGCTACAAGTCATCTGCTAATTTTTTAACATTAGTCAGTTTGGTCTTTCAGTTAGTGTTACTTAACCTTCAACTTACCCATGGCTAGATCACCGTGTTTCGAGTTTATACTCTGTAACTGAACGCCCAGTTAAGAATCGGTTTTCTTACGGCTTTTCTATCCGGTTAACCTTGCTACAGAATATAAGTTGCTGACTCCATTATACAAAAGGTACGCAGTCACACTTTTTTGGGTGCTCCTACTGCTTGTACGTACACGTTTTCAAGTTCTATTTTATTTCCTTTTCCGGGGTTTTTTTTCGCCTTTTCTTCACGGTACTGGTTCACTATCGGTCAGTCAGAAGTATTTAGCTTTGGAGGATGGTCCCCTTATATTCAGACAGTTTAGACAGGATAACACGTGTCTTGCCCTACTCTTCGAGTTCAGAACACTTACCGTTTCAGATACGGGGCTATCATTTTTTGTTGCCGCCTTTTTCAGATCTTTTTCCTGCGGTAAATATTGATGTTGACTCTGGGCTGCTGCTCGTTTGCTCGCCGCTACTGGGGGAATTTTGGTTGATTTTTTTTATCGGGGTATTGAGATGTTTCAGTTTCCCCGGTTTGCCTTGTTTGACTATGAATTTATCAAACGATAGCGCATTAATGCACTGGATTTATCCATTCGGACATCGCCGGCTAGTACCGCTTTATATTAGCTTACCGACGCTTTTTGTAGATTAGCACGTCTTTGATCGTTTTTGACTGTTTAGGCATTTATTGTGTACGCTTTATTTGCTTAACTTTACAACCCGAAACAACCCGAAGGTGTCTCTTATCAAATAATACGGAAGCGTCATGGCTGCGCCGTGCGAAATTTTTTGTTGTGCGCTGCTTGTCTATACTCACGTACTTATCTAGGCTGCGCTGACTGGGCCGTTTACGGCGCAAATTTTACTTTGCTTTCTTATGCCACTTGTCTGTCTATTTGAATAACACTTTAAATTGGAGTTTGAGAGTTTTCTACACTATTTTTTTCAATAATGTGTGTTTTAATTTTCAGCTTGTTCTAGATTGTTAAAGAACATTATTATTCGCAGCATACTGTTGCCATGCCTGCGCTGAATAGCTTTTTTCTATTTTTATCTTTTATCTTCTATTATCTTCTATCTTCCAATATGGTGGAGCTAAGCGGGATCGAACCGCTGACCTCCTGCGTGCAAAGCAGGCGCTCTCCCAGCTGAGCTATAGCCCCATTAAGATTGTCGTATTATTACACCTTACTGCTAATCTTGCCTTTTAGCTACTTCTTCCATCAGCAATGTTGGTAGGCCTGAGTGGACTTGAACCACTGACCTCACCCTTATCAGGGGTGCGCTCTAACCACCTGAGCTACAAGCCTAATGATACTTTTTGCTCAATCTTCATCAGACAATCTCCGTGAACACTCACATTTTATTTATCTAGGTAAGGAGGTGATCTAACCGCAGGTTCTCCTACGGTTACCTTGTTACGACTTCACCCTAGTCATGAATCACAAACTGGTAAGCGCCATCTAAAAAGGTTAAGCTACCTATTTCTTTTGCAACTTACCCCCATGCTTTGACGGGCGGTGTGTACAAGGCCCGGGAACGTATTTACCGCGACATGCTGATCCGAGATTACTAGCGATTCCGACTTTATGGAGTCGAGTTGCAGACTCTAATCTGGACTTCGACGTACTTTTTGAGTTTGGCTTCCCTTCGCTGGCTTGTTTCTCTCTGTATACGCCATTTTAGCACGTGTGTAGCCCTACTCGTAAGGGCTATGATGACTTGACGTCATCTCCGCCTTTCTCCGGTTTATCACCGGCAGTCTCTTTTGAGTTCCGGACCGAATCGCTGGCAACAAAGGATAAGAGTTGTGCTCGTTGCGGGACTCAACCTAAGATTTCACAACACAAGCTGACGACAGCCATACAGCACCTGTCTGAGCGCTCTTGAAGGCACTTCTCTATCTCTAAAGGATTTTCTGGATGTCAAGAGTAGGTAAGGTTTTTCGGGTTGCATCGAATTAAACCACATGTTTTACTGCTTGTGCGGGCCCTCGGCAATTCATTTGAGTTTTAACCTTGCGGGTGTACTCCCTAGGCGGTCGATTTAACGCGTTAACTCCGGAGGCCACAGTTTATGAACACAACCTTCAAATTGACATCGTTTACATTGGACTACCAGGGTATTTAATTTTGTTTGCTCTCTACGCTTTCGCACATGAGCGTCAGTCTTTGTCTAGGGGCCCCGTTTTTGCCACCGGTATTTCTCCACATTTCTAGGCATTTGACCGCTACACATGGAATTTTACTCCCTCTACAAGACTTTAGCTAATTACTCTTGAATGCTATTTTTAGGTTAAGCCTGGAGATTTTACATCTAACTTAATTAATCGCTTGCGTGCTTTCGCATTTTCCGTATTACCGCGTCTGCTGGCACGGAGTTAGCCGGTACTTCTTCTGTCGCTAACGTCAATTGCCAAGGTTATTAACCTTAATACTTTGGTTATTAACCTTAATACTTTCTTCACGACTGAAAGGACTTTACAACTTGAAGGCCTTCTTTCTTTATACACGTATACACTGGGCATCGCTGTATCAAGCTTACACTCATTGTGCAATATTCTCTATTGCTGCTTCTTGTAGGAGTTTTGGCCGTGTCTCAGTTTTAGTGTGGCTGATCATTTTCTCAGACTAGCTAGAGACCATCGCTTAGGTGAGCCATTACCTTAACTACTAGCTAATCTTATATGAGTTTATCTGATATGGGTTTATCCGAAGGTTTGAGGCCAGAATGGTTTTTCACTTTGCTTTTTAGAGATTATGCGGTATTAGCCACCGTTTTTAGTGGAGTGGTTATCTCTTGCTTTTGGCTAGATCCTCATAACTTACTTGACTTACTTGTCTGCTGCTCGCTGGCAAAGAAGCAAGCTTTTTTTGCTGCTGCTCGACTTGCATGTGTTAGGCCTGCCGCCAGCGTTTAATCTGAGCCATGATTAGACTCTTCAATTAAAAGCTTGATGCTCAAAGAATGTTTTTACTGAAAGTAACGTCTTTTTGTTCAACTTGCTTTGTCGATGTTTGACCACTTTGGCTGCTGCCGACCAAAATAACGTTACTGCATATTAGTTTATATATGAATTAACTGTTTTTTTTACTTTTTAAGACTTTAAAATTAAATATTTATTTTTTGATGATGCTTTGCCAGTGCTCACACAGATTGTCTGATTAATTGTTAAAGAGCGTGCTACCTGGGCCGCGAGGTGGCATATATTACGCTTTTCACCTGTAAAGTCAAGTAGTTATTTCTACTTTTCTTTACCCTGCGTTAAGAAAATGCAATTTAATTGATTCGTTCTATACTGATTCAGTGGGGACGCAGTATAGAGCGCCTAAAAATTTACTCAACTATTTTTTTCGTTTTTAATTTATATGAATATATTTTCGTCATAATGAATTAAAATTCTACGAAATTAGCTCGATCTTATAGTATCCATTCAACTTTATGATTTAAAAAAATCAAAGATAAGACTATATGGTATTTTATTAGATATAAATTCACTTCATTTGATTAAAAAAATATTTAATAATATAAAATACATATTTATCTATTCACTATTTGTTAACTAATTCAAATAGTTTACTTAGGATAAAAATAGCAATCACTTCTAATATAAGACCTTATTTGCATTCAAAACCTGTTATTGGAAATAGTCTGTTTATCGATCCAATTGCTGTGATAATTGGCGATGTACGTATCTCTGATAATGTAAGTATTTGGCCACTAACTGTCATACGTGGTTATGTCAATTATATATCCATCGGAGCAAGAACTAATATTCAAGATGGTTCAGTACTTCATGTTACTCATAAAAATAAACTTAATCCCCAAGGATATCCTCTTATTATTGCTGAAGACGTTACTATTGGACAAAAAGTTATGTTGCATGGATGTACTATTGGTAACCGAACTTTTGTTGGAATGGGTTCAATTATTTTAGACGGTGCAAAGATTGAGGCTGATGTCGTTATCGGTGCAGGTAGTTTAGTCACTGAAGGCAAAAAATTAGAAAGTGGTTATTTATATATTGGTAGTCCTGTAAAAAAGATTAAAAATTATCGTCAGAAGAGTGAGAAGGCTTAGTTCAGTCCGCAACTAATTATGACTTATGACAATTCGAAAAATAATTACTTATAAGTGTATTATTAAAGATGCTGTCCTTAATTGTTACCTGATATCGTTATCATTTTTTCCGTATAAATATACCAACTAATTTATGTCAGCATTTTCTTTTATTCGCTGTAATACAGATGAAATATCAGGTAATTTACCGTGCCATAGTTTAAAAGCAAAAACCGCCTGACCGACTAACATACCAATACCATCAGCATATTTTAATACTCCGTGGGTTTTCGCTAATGTTAAAAATGGTGTTTCATTTAATTGATAGAACATGTCATAACAAAAAACATTTTGCTTAAATATATTGGATGAAATAGCAGGAGCTTCCCCTGCAACACCAGAAGATGTCGCATTGATCACTAAATCATACCCAGCGGAATGAATAGACTCCAACATCAATGAATTAATATGCCCTATAGCAGAAAATTCTTTTGCTAGTTTATCTGCTTTGCTAAATGTTCGATTCGTAATCGTTATTCGACAGCCATAATTTAAAATAGGAGCTATAACACCACGTGCTGCACCACCAGCACCAATTACTAATATATGCATTCCCTTTTCAATAAAGCGCAAACGCTCAAGATCTAAAACTAAACCTATTCCATCGGTATTATCACCAAGTAATCTATGATCATCTAATTTCTTGATAGTATTAATTGAACCACATATTTGAGCTTGTTCAGTTAATTCATCAACTTTATGGTAGGCTAATTCCTTAAAGGGTAAAGTAATATTTGCTCCCTTTCCTCCTCGGAAAAAAATCATCTAATTTTTCTTCAAATTTATTTACAGGAACTAGCACTTTTCCATATTCATATTTAATACCAGTTTGCTCAGCAAATAATTTATGAATAAGTGGTGATTTACTATGTACTACTGGATTTCCAAATACCGCAAATTCTTCCATTTGCATTACCCTTTTCGGTACAAGTGACCTGTCATTATATCTCGAATTTCAGATGGATTCTTACGTCCTCCAACAGAACCCTCTAAAACGAATACTTGGCGATTAAACTGAGCAATAACTTCTTCTTTTGTTCTGCATGGTGATAATCCATTTAAATTAGCACTAGTAGAAATCAATGGTTTTCCATATAAAAAACAAATCTTTTTAATTAATTCAAAATTTGTAATACGAACCGCAAGTGAATCAAATTTTCCTGTTAACCATTTTGGCATGTCTTTTCTAGCGGGCACTACCCAAGTTATAGCCTCAGACCCTGTTGAAAGCATCATTTCTTTTTGTAAATTAGTTAATTTATTATCATCAATATAAGGTGTTAATTGTTTATAGTCCCCAGCTATTAAAATTAGTCCTTTTTTCCATGAACGCTGTTTTAATAATAATAACTTACGGACTGCTTTAGCGTTATCAGGATCACATCCGAGGCCAAAAACAGCTTCTGTCGGATAGGCTATAATTTTACCTTCATTTAGCGCTAAAATAATATTCCGAAATGAAGGGGATATTTCATCAACCATAGCAATTTATTCCATTTATTTTTATTACTGCTGTTTATTACATAATTTATTTGCACAAAATATTTTCATATTTTTTGAAACCTTTTTTCTATTAATAATGGATACTGACAGAAAGAACATTTACCAGAAATTGGTTTAGCATTCAGCACAAATTGATATTTAGGATAACAATTACAACCATAAAATACTTTTCCAAACGGGATGTTCTTTGCAGTAATTCACCATCTTGCTACTGTGGACATCCAATTAATGTTTTATCAGGTTTATCAATTAACTCTGTATGTTCACATTTAGGATAATGACTGCAACCAATAAACATACCAAAACGCCCTTGCTTCAACACCAAATTATGCCCACATTTGGGACAAAAATAATCCGGTAATTCTTTAATTATTTGGCTCTCTCCTGCTTGTTTTAATGGCCAAACATAATCATATTTAGGATAGTTAGAGCAAGCTACAAAAGGCCCATAGCCGCCATTTTGAATAATAAGTTCACTTTGACATTTAGGGCAATGCTCCTTATCTTCACCTGCAATTTTTCTAAAAAGGGTTGCCTTTTGCATTCTCATCTCACTTTAATTACTCAACTCTAATATATCCACTAGACACAAAGATAATTTTATTCATCAATTCAAATTCCAATAATTGAGCAGATACCTCAGTAATTGATAAGCCACTTCTTTCAGCAATTAAATCTATAGGCGTTGGCTCATAATTAATATATCGCAATATATTATTCATAGAATTATCGATCGACAGATTATCAGATAGGATTTTATTTTCTGGTAACCATTATAGTCTACTGTTTAAATATTCAATAACATCTTGAGGCGAAGAGGCTAAATAAGCCCCCTGTTGAATTAACCAGTGATTACCTTCATATAAGGTATTTCCTAACGTACCTGGTAAAGAAAAAATATTTTTACCTTGCTCCAATGCACATTTAGCTGTAATTAATGAACCACTTTTTAATCCACCCTCAATCACAACGACTGCTTTACTTAAGCTACTAATTATACGATTTCGACGCGGACAATGCTTGGCTCATGGAGGAGTGTCTGGTAGATATAGCTAGGCGACTTTAAAATGATTATAAGTAATTACTCTATATCAGTAAATTTATATTGGAGAAAAACATATATTTTTGTAATCAAAATTAAGTCGCTTAGCTAGAAAAGATGTTGAAAAATATCCAGATGCTTACCAAAAAGAGCGTGCAGAGCGTTTTGGCGTTTGTCAGAAGGCCATTTGGCAAGCTCTTAAAAAATGGGATTGACCTATCAAAAAACTCTATAGCTAGGCGACTTTAAAATGATTACAAGTAATTACTCTATATAAGTAAATTTATATTGGAGAAAAACATATATTTTGTAATCAAAATTAAGACGCTTAGCTATACGTCATCCGAAAGCCGACGAAAACACTCGACAAACGTTTCAACAAAAAAACAACAGTATGAATATGAAAAAGAAGGCAAGCATATTGTTTTTATTGATGAAATTGGTTTTTCACACGATATCCCGCGGACTCACGGCTATTTCCCGAAAGGTCAACGGTGTGTTGGTCGCAAGAACTGCGGAGCTAAAGGAAGAACAAATGTTATTGGCGCTTTATTGGGCACAATGCTGTTTGCTATCGGATTATTTGATATCAATATTAACAGCGATGTTTTCTATGCATGGGTCACTCAAGTCCTTATCCTAGTACTTCCTAAAAACAGTGTAATCATGATGGATAATGCAACTTTTCACAAGAAACAGAGTATTCAACAAGTCATCATCGATGCGGGGCATATGGTGGAATATTGGCCTACCTATTCGCGAGATCTTAATCCAATTGAACATATATGGGGAAAAGCTAAATGCAAAAAAAAGAGCGCTCGGATGCGACACAGATATTTTGTTCGCACTCAATATAGTGTAATCAAAATTAAGTCGCTTAGCTATATCGTGTGGAAAAGTGTTCGGGTTGTCACTACTGAAACCCTTGCTAAGGGGTATGGTGCCACAGCATGAAAAACATTCAAGATATAGCTAAGCGTCTTAATTTTGATTACAAAATATATATTTTTCTCCAATATAAATTTACTGATATAGAGTAATTACTTGTAATCATTTTAAAGTTGCCAAGCTGCCAAGCTATAGTAACTTTAATATTACCTTTGCCAAGAAAGATAAGTGGTGCTACAGCAAAAAAGATAGATAAACACATTGTTATCACATCAAAATGATATGATGCATTCTGTATAAAAAATGGGGTGCTAAAAACGAGTGATGATATTAAAAGATTTTTAAGGTTAAGCTCCCCAAAAGAAAACTGACAAATTATAAGGCAAGATAATGCACATACAACAACTGAAATAACTCGGCTCATCGGTGCAATATCAACAATATCGCCACCTAAAGTTAAAGCATAAACAACCACATCAGCAAGTGGTTGTCCATCATCTGACCATTTTAGATAGTTCATCATAATTCTAGCATAATCATCAGTATATGGTTTTCCAGTTACAAATATCATTCCGAGGTATACGGTAAGAATTAAGCATGATAACAAGAAGAAAATAGGTTTATTAATTTCTCTATTAGTTAGCATCGTTTTTTCTCTTAAGTATCTAACATGGCCTTTGTTTAACTTCTTCATAAATTCTTCCAACATATTCACCCAACATAATCCCATGCTGAACGCCCCAAAATAAGATAGATACCAGTAACGAAGCATAACCAGGCACGGAACGCACCCATACCAGTCATCTTACATCCATCCAAGCCCACACACAAATATGGCAACAAATAGGTATATATGTCCACATACGGAGGGGAAAAATGAAAACTTCAGTACCCTCAAGGCAAGGTTCCACAGCACCAGCCATTCAGCCATTAAATTTCACAGCCATTCAGCCATTAAATTTCAGCCATTCAGCCATTAAATTTCGATTCCCCTTCTGAGCCTTCTGCTCGGGTATATTCTACAATATCTACTTTACTGCCAACCCATGAAAGTATGCCTTTCACGAATAGATTTCTCTAGAAAGGCCATGTTTCTACTGTTTCGCGACATCATCCGAGTCACCAACATTTTCTTCATTCTGGGCGTGCTTATTGTGCAGGATTATAGAAGCACTCAGCTGTTTTTATGTTTTAACCATCCACGGTTAAGCGGTCAGTTCGTTTGTCAGAACAACCTCAGCGCCTTCCTTCCACTTCTCAATGAGGCGGGGATAACATTAATGGTCTTTGCGGTCAACATCGATAGGAATAACAGCATCACCCGTAGCGTGGTCTAGGCCAGCAAACAGAGCGGGGGTTCTTTGCCAAAGTTCCGCTTGAAGATCAGTGGCTTAACTAGGCTATCAGGAATGGCTAGTGCATTGACGATGCTTTCTGTTGAATCCTTGCTACCGTCATTGATGAAGATAATTTCGACTTCATATTTTTTTAGTTCTTCATTTTCACGGACGGTTTTATAGAAGATTGGAATAGCTTCCTCTTTATTAAATACAGGGACAATTAATGATATTTTCATTATTCGATGCCTTTAAATACAACAAATTTTGAATATAAGAAACCTAAAATAAGGATATTGTTTAAAAATTTTAGTATTGTGATAAATGGGTAAATATTTAATTTATCTGATAAGCATCCTATCAGGTAACTAATCATTCCCATAAAACCAATGAAAGTTATGTATAGCTGGGTGACTTTAAAATGATTAGAAGTAATTACTCTATATCAGTAAATTTATATTGGAGAAAAACATATATTTTGTAATCAAAATGAAGACGCTTAGCTATATCGAGAACCAGTTGCTTTTTTATTAAAAGTGAATTTAGCGTTGGCAAAGAAAAAATGTTACTCACACTAAGAAAGAGAGAAGGTTAGCATAAGCCTGTGTAATATTTGTTATAGAAATAATAATAGCAAATATAATCCAATGAATAATTGTATTGATGATGCCAATTGAAAAGTATTTAGCGAAATCTATCACAATATTTATCTATGCTTAAATTTGATTAAGAAGTTTATCATATGGGTGATTTGATTATTACTGTGAATAATTACAGTTTGATAAGATGAAAATAAAAAACCAGCAAGATTGGTTAAATATTTTTTGATGTTAAAAGGTGTACAAAAATTATCCATAAAAACATCAATAATACCAGTAATTTTCACTCACTATAAGCGGTAAGTAATTGATTTGTAATGAGTAAAATCGCTTTTTTACGTGTAAATACGTATATTAATTGAGCTATATATTTATAACTAACTGATTTTAAATTGTTATTAATTTTTAAACCAGCTATTATGTTGATTATTGGCATGATGCCCTTTGCTTTGGCATTACAAAAAACTGGTGGTATTGATTTGATTGTTAATTTACTAATAGATATTGCAGGTGGCATGGGACCAAGGATAATGTTGCTTTGCTTATTTATTGTTTTTGCACTAACTGGATTATTTATTTCTAATACCGCAAAAGCAATATTAATGGCACCGGTTGCCATTCCTGTTGCTAATCATATGATTGTTTCGCCAATACCTTTTGCTATGCTGATAAGTGTTGCAGCTTCCGCGGCTTTTATGACCCCAGTTTCTTCACCGGTTAATATTCTAATTTTGGCCCCTGGTGGCTATAAATTCACTGATTTCCTTAAATTTGGTGTTCCTTTTATTGTTTTAGTTATGGCTATCACTATTGTTAGTGTTCCTCAATTGTTTCCATTTTAAAGTTATCGCCTATTGTATGTAACAAACAGTAAAATAATAATACGATTTATATGTTATATAACTTACTAGCTACTGATTTCATCTAAAGATAGGGTAAATCCGGGTACAAAAACTTCAATAAAGTATTGCATTTCATCGCTATAACGTTCAGAAAGTGTTTTTTCAAGTCGCATTTTAGCTAGATTAAACTCGGTATTGCCTGCAGATAGCTCTTCTAAGCATTTTAAATAGGCACAAAGTGCATCCGCTTGTTTAACGATAGCGCGTTCTTCCTCAGTATGATATTCATCATCCAGAATCGGCTGAAAATCTTGTTGTAATTCTTCTGGTAGCATAGCGATAAGTTTTTGCTGAGCGTATTTTTCAATTTTTTTGTATTCGTTAGCAATTTGTGGGTTATGATATTTTGTTGGTGTTGGCAGATCACCGGTTATCACTTCACTGGCGTCATGATACATAGCGAGCAGAGTAATACGTTCAGGATTGAGTTGGCCATTAAATTTTCGATTTTTAATGCAAGCAAGAGCATGAGCGACAAAGGCAACTTGTAAACTATGCTCTGAAATATTTTCAGTACGTACATTGCGCATTAATGGCCAGCGATTAATTAATTTCATCCGAGAAAGATGGGCAAAAAAATAACTCATAGATTGTCCTCATGGGATTGTTATATAGCTGGGCGACTTTAAAATGATTAGAAGTAATTACTCTATATCAGTAAATTTATATTGGAGAAAAACATATATATTTTGTAATCAAAATTAAGACGCTTAGCTATAGTGATAAGCATTCTGGATTGATTAGATTAACAAGTAAATAACAAAATAGAACATTCTTAATGTAGATTAAGAATGTTCTATTGTTGGACAACTATTAGCGATAGTTTCGCAGGAATTGGCTAAATTTATTAATTGCAGCTTCAAGCTCGCCAACATAAGGTAGCGTAACAATTCTGACGTGATCGGGTTCAAGCCAATTAAAAGCTGTTCCCTGAACCAATAAAACTTTTTCCTGTATCGTGTATAAGAGTAAATCAAGTACCATTTTTTGGTCGTTTGAGATATTGAATTTTTTAATATTAATTTTGGGAAACATATATAAAGCACTTTGCACTTTAACACATGATTCCCCAGGAATTTCACTAATCAGTTCCCAAACGCGATTACCTTGTTCATATAATCGCCCACCAGGACAGATAAATTTGTTAATACTCTGATAACCGCCTAATGCGGTTTGGATTGCATGTTGCATAGGAACGTTAGCACAAAGCCGCATCGAGGCTAATATTTCTAAGCCTTCAATATAGCTTTTGGTATTCTCTTTGGAGCCATTAAGCACCATCCAGACTTGACGAAAACCAGCAACCCGATAAGTTTTTGATAAACGATTAAAAGTAACGGTTAATAGATCTGGTGCTAACGCGGCAATTGAATGATGCTCAGCATCATCGTAAAGAATTTTATCGTAGATCTCATCGGCAAAAATAATCAACTGATGCTGACGAGCGATTTCGATAATCTCCATTAATAATGCTTTGCTGTAAAGAGAATTAGTAGGATTATTGGGATTAATGATGACGATGCCACGTCTGCGAGGGATAATTTTTTGCGAATATCATCTAGATCAGGAAACCAATTTTGTTCTTCATCACATCTATAGTGTACAGCTTTGCCACCGAAAAGAGATACCGCAGCAGTCCATAGCGGATAGTCAGGAGCTGGGACTAACATTTCATTATTATTATTCAATATAGCTGGGCGATTTTAAAATGATTAGAAGTAATTACTCTATATCAGTAAATTTATATTGGAGAAAAACATATATATTTTGTAATCAAAATTAAGACGCTTAGCTATAATGTCAAGCATTCCTCTAGCCTGATAGAGTTGCATGATTGCTTTGCGTGCGGAGTAAATTCCTTTTGAATCACTATAACCTTCTGAGTGAGTAAGATTGCCTAGAACATCAAATAAAATTTCATCCGGCGCTTCAAAACCAAAAGGCGCTGGATTACGAATATGAAGTTTAAGAACTTTATGGCCTTCTTCTTCAAGACGTTTGACCTCTTTAAGAACAGGCCCTCTTATGTCGTAGCATACGTTATCCAATTTATTGGATTTAGTTATTGTATTCATTTACTCTGTTTGAACCTCAACGTTAATAGAATATGAGGAAATTTTTCTGCATATTTATATTCACACTCTACTCTTAGTTAGAAAAATTTTGAAGATATAGGCTTATTTTTGGGAAAAGGTTGGTTTAAATAATTAAATTAGGTCAAATAAACTTTTATATAACTTAATTAAATAAATAAATTCAAAAATCTCGCATAAGTTAGTCTTATATTTTAGATGTGAGATCATTTTTAGTATACAAAGAATAAATTACTTAGTGAATAGATTTGGCAGTGCATTTTTTGTTACAAACCATTGGTGGTTTCATGATAGAAATATTGTTTTTATAACATATAATTAAAGTTAATATGTTATTGCCGTATCTGGGTAAATTAGAGTTTTGTTGCTGATTATCAATTAATAGTTTTTCCTAGCTGCATTATCTTTAACAGTTATTTTGTTCAGAATAACATATAACCTATTTTTTTTCTGTTTGAAAAATCGTTATTTTGGCATATGACTGGAATTAAAAATTATTCTAATAAAAAAGAGAAGAAGAACATTCTCATTGGCATTTTGTTTATCAATATGTAAAACATGCTTATTATTAAACAATTAAGTTAATAAAAGTGTATACACAGTAATAAATACTGCATTAATAGAAATAAATTTTAATATATAAGGTTTTATCTTTATTTCTTTAACTATCAATAATTTTAATATCTATTGAATTCGTAAAAACACCAGGAATGATATAAGAGAATAAAATGATAAATTCAAATCGCCCAATTATGAATCTCAATCTTGATTTACTTAGGACTTTTGTTGCTGTTGCCGATCTTAATACATTTGCGGCAGCTGCTGCAGCTGTTTGTCGTACTCAATCAGCCGTTAGCCAACAAATGCAGCGTTTAGAACAGTTAGTGGGCCGTGAGCTTTTTGAACGCCATGGCCGTAATAAATTATTAACGGATCATGGTTTGCAGTTATTAGGTTATGCGCGGCAAATATTACGGGCTAATGATGATGCTTCAGCTTCACTAACATATAATGATGCTGAAGGTGAGTTGCGAGTTGGTGTTTCTGATGACACTACCAATACTTTATTACCATTTCTGCTGAATCGTATCGCATCAGTATATCCGCGTATGGCCGTTGATATTTATATAAAGCGCGCCCATCTTATTAAAAAAATGCTGGATAATGGTGAAATTGATTTAGCACTAATACCCACAGAATTGAGTCAATATCCAAGTATGTTGTTACGTTCTGCGCCCATCCTTTGGCATTGTGCACCTGATTTTCAGCATCAATTAAATGAGCCAATTCCTTTGGTTGTCATGGATGAAACCAATCCATTTCGTGAAATAGCGATAAGCACCCTTAATGCTACGGGTATCAAATGGCGTATTGCGTATGAAGCAGCTTCGTTATCGGCAGTGCTTGCTGCGGTTAATGCTGAAGTCGGTATCACTGCGCGTCCGCTAGAAATGCAGACTGGTGATTTAAGAATACTAAGCGAAAGTGATCGTTTACCCCGTTTACCCGAAATTCGTTATTGGTTATACCGTAATATTAATGAGCAAAACGAGGCTATTTTAGCTGTATTTTGTGCAATTAAAAATAAGAAAACACCTTATATAGTACAGCCGATTAGCGAGACAATTAATAAAGAAATATTATAAATCTGACGATTAGTAAATTACGCTTTAGTTAACGTTGTTATTTAAGTTAAATAACTCGTGCGCTTCTATTATTCCTGGACTGTTTCTCTATTTTATATAGTTATAGCAGTGCATTTTTATTTTCCCTGGAGGAGCTGATTTTATTTAGCTGACAATAGCTAAAAATATTAGTACATAAAATATTCCTTATTATTGTGATAAAGAAAAGAATTGTTTAACAAAAATTATTTAAATATTTCTTATCAATGGAACTAAATTTTATTTTGGAAAAATTTGTTGTGGCTTAAAAGGTTTAAGTTTTATCTAATAATTAGGGTTATTTATAAATTTGTGAAAAATGACAGTCGTTAATATAATCAAATAAAATTGATTTTTTTATAATCAATTAAGTTTTTTTAACAGAAT
Source organism: Arsenophonus endosymbiont of Bemisia tabaci Q2 (assembly GCF_902713415.1). Lineage (GTDB taxonomy): Bacteria > Pseudomonadota > Gammaproteobacteria > Enterobacterales > Enterobacteriaceae > Arsenophonus. The sequence continues at coordinate 6,452 of NZ_CACTIE010000100.1, read as the reverse complement.
TGTGCGCGTGATCATAAAATAGCGGAAGTGAAGCGGTTTTAAAACAGGTTTTTCCTGAGATAATCGTGTAGTAAAAACGAAATATAAGTTACACTAGTTACTAACTATTAGTATTAATTGAATGAACTGTCACGTTTTAGCTGGCGAGATTTTTTGATTTACAGTTGTAAGGTAAAAGGTGTGAAGAGAGCGTTATTCTATAAACAAAATAGTGGTGAGAAGAATTAAGTTTAAGAAAATTGATGTATTTCTGTCTATTGTAATTTTTTCTTCTCATCTAATTATGGTTAGTGTGGTGTAATATTGCGCTAATTCAAGAGCAAAGCAATGACACCGTTTTTATTTATAATGAGTAAGCAGCGAGTATGTCAACATCTATTGAAGTATTTGCTCATCATTGGGATTTTGCAATATATCTTATCGGTGCTCTTGGTCTGTGTTCCTTAATGTTACTTGGTGCTTATTACCTCGGTGGTAGATCCCAAGCCAGAGCAAAGCATATCCCTTATGAATCGGGCATTAATTCTGTTGGTAGTGCCCGTTTGCGTATATCAGGCAAATTTTACTTGGCTGCAATGTTTTTTGTTATTTTCGATGTTGAAGCGTTATTCCTTTATGCGTGGGCAGTCTCTATTAAAGAAAGTGGTTGGTTAGGCTTTATTGAGGCAAGTATTTTTATTTTGGTGCTATTGGTGGGTTTATTCTACTTGGTTCGTGTTTGGGCACTTAATTGGACCCCAGAGCGTTCACGTCGAAATGTTGAAAAACCGAGTGAAATAATTAAAAAAAATAATCGTCATCCCTAGTAAAATTGAGGCATTCAAAGATGCATTATACGCTCACTCGCATTGACTTAAATGGTGAGAATGACCGTCATCCCTTGCAAACACAGCAAGTTGTCGGGGATCCATTAGAGCAGCATGTTTATCGTAGTGTTTACATGGGTAAATTAGAGCATGCTTTATATAATATGGTGAATTGGGGCAGAAATAATTCTCTCTGGCCGTACAATTTTGGCCTTTCTTGTTACTATGTTGAAATGGTGACTTTTTTCACTGCGGTGCATGATCTCGCCCGATTTGCTGCTGAGGTACTAAGCGCATCACCGCGATAGGCTGATTTTATGGTTGTTGCCGGAACTTGTTTTACTAAGATAGCACCTGTTATTCAACGACTTTATGATCAGATGTTAGCGCCTAAATAGGTAATTTCTATGGGGGCATGTGCTAACTCTGGTGGTATGTACGATATTTATTCTGTTGTACAGGGGGTTGATAAATTTCTTCCTGTTGATGTCTATATACCAGGTTGTCCACCACGCCCTGAAGCTTATATGCAAGCTTTATTATCATTACAAGAATCGATTGGTAAAGAACGTCGTCTATTATCGTGGGTTGTCCGGCGATCAGGGTGTTTATCGCGCCAATATGCAATCTGAAAAAGAGCGTAAGCGTGGTGAAAGAATAGCGGTCAAAACGCTACGAACACCCGATGAAATATAAGGCTTAAAAATATAAGCTATTCAGCGTAACAGAACCAATGTGTTGCGGTCGTAATAAACCTGATCAAGCATTGTGGTGCATAATGATAACAGATCAGATAACGCAAGAGAGCGTCAGGCCGGCATGGCAAACTTATGATCATTGTGATGATCCAATAATTTGGACACTGCGTAACCAATTCAGTCCAGATGCTTTCACCATTCAATCAACTCGTACCGGAATGTTGGTTATATGGATCAAACGTGAACAACTTCTTGCCGTAATAGAGTTTTTGAAAAAACAGCCTAAACCTTATGTAATGTTGTTTGACTTACATGGGGTTGATGAGCGGAAACGAGTATATCGGCAAGGTTTGCCTGAAGCGGATTTTTCCGTTTTTTACCATCTTATTTCTATTGAGCGTAACCGCGATATTATGTTGAAAGTGGCGCTTAGTGAGAAAGATCTTAATATTCCCTCTATCGTTTCTTTATTTCCCAATGCTAATTGGTATGAACGTGAAGTATAGGATATGTTTGGCATAACATTTAATGGCCATCGGAATTTGCGCCGGTTATTAATGCCAATGACCTGTGAAGGACATCCGTTATGTAAAGATTATCCGGCCAGGGCCACTGAATTTTATCCTTTTGTTTTAACCAAACAAAAGCTTGATTTAGAGATGGAGTCACTGACCTTTAAACCCGAAGAATGGGGAATGGGGAGAGGCAACGAACATGAAGATTTTATGTTCTTGAATCTGGGCCCCAATCATCCCTCATTTCACGGAGCTTTTCGCATTGTACTGCAACTAGATGGTGAAGATATTATCGACTGTGTACCGGATATTGGTTACCATCATCGCGGTGCAGAGAAAATGGGCGAGCGCCAATCCTGGCACAGTTATATTCCCTATACTGATCGCATTGAGTATTTAGGTGGCTGTGTTAACGAAATGCCTTATGTATTAGCGGTAGAAAAATTAGCAGGAATTGACGTTCCTGATCGGGTTAAGACTATCCGCGTTATGTTGTCGGAGTTATTCCGTATTAACAGCTATTTACTCTATATCAGTACCTTTATTCAGGATGTCGGTGCCATGACACCGGTTTTCTTTGCGTTTACCGATCGTCAGAAAATTTTTGACATTGTTGAAGCGATTATCGGTTTCCGTATGCATCCAGCTTGGTTTCGGATCGGGGGTGTTGCCCATGACTTACCGAAAGGCTGGCAAAAACTATTGCAGCAGTTCCTTGACTGGATGCTAAAGCGATTGGATTCATATGTCAAGGCAGCATTGCACAATAAGTATTCTTAAAGGGCGTTCAGTTGGTGTCGCTGCTTACACGACTAAAGAAGCATTAGATTGGGGGGGGCACTGGCGCCGAATTACGCGCGACAGGCCTTAATTTCGATATTCGTAAATGGCGACCCTATTCAGGTTATGAAAACTTTGAATTTGAAGTTCCTATCGGCAACAATGACGATTGTTATGATCGAGTGATGTTAAAAGTGGAAAAACTGCGGCAAAGCCTGCGTATTCTTAAGCAATGCTTAAATAATATGCCAGCAGGACCATTTAAAGCCGATCATCCCCTAACTATAGCTAGGCGACTTTAAAATAATTACAAGTAATTACTCTATATCAGTAAATTTATATTGGATAAAAACATATATTTTTGTAATCAAAATTAAGACGCTTAGCTATACTTCACCACCGAAGGAACGCACTTTACAGCATGTTGAAACCATGATTAATCATTTTTACAAGTTTCATGGGGGCCTGTTATGCCTGAAAATGAGGCTTTTGAGATGATTGAAGCAACAAAAGGGATCAATAGTTACTATCTGACCAGTGATGGTAATACTATGAGTTATCGCACCTGCGTTCATACACCAAGTTTTGCTCATTTACAGAAAATTCCTGCGGTGATCAGAGGCAGCCTGGTGTCTGATCTTATTGTCTACCTTGGTAGCATTGATTTTGTCATGTCAGATGTAGATCGTTAATGATGCAAGATGAATTTAATCCCAATCAACAGCAAAAGCGGCTCGATGTCGCTAATATGGTAGAATCTCACACCAAACATGATTTTGCCTTGACGACAGAAGAGCGAGAAGAGATCGAGCAAGAAAAACATCACTATGAAGATGCCAGAGCCGCTTCAATTGAAGCATTAAAAATTGTACAAAAAAACGTGGTTGGGTGGAAGACGGTGCTATTTATGCAATTGCCGATCTCTTAGATATTCCTGCTAGTGATATAGAAGGAGTGGCCACCTTCTACAGGCAAATTTATCGCCAACCTGTTGGTCGCCATATTATTCGTTATTGTGACAGTGTGGTTTGTCATATTACCGGTTATCAAGGTATTGAGGCTAAAATTATCAAGTTATTAAAGATTGCGCCTGGCCAAAAAACTACTGATGGTCGGTTTACCTTATTACCAACTTGTTGTCTGGGTAACTGTGATAAAGGTCCGACTATGATGATTGATGAGGATACCCATAGTCATGTAAAGCCATCTTATATTCAACGGCTATTGGAGCAGTATCCATGAAAACACAGCGACAAATTACCCGTAGTGCGCAGACACATCCATTAACCTGGCGGTTACGTGAAGATCAGCAGCCGGTCTGGTTAGAGAAATACTTAAGTAAAAATGGTTACCAAGGTGCTAAAAATGCCCTAAAAAGTATGTCGCCAGATCAAGTTGTTAGCTTAGTTAAAGATGCTGGTCTTAAAGGTCGCGGTGGTGCTGGTTTTTCTACCGGCCTCAAATGGAGCTTGATGCCGAAAGATGACAGCATCAATATCCGTTATTTACTTTGCAATGCGGATGAAATGGAGCCTGGAACCTATAAAGATCGTCTTTTATAGCTAAGCGTCTTCATTTTGATTACAAAATATATGTTTTTCTCCAATATAAATTTACTGATATAGAGTAATTACTTGTAATCATTTTAAAGTCGCCCAGCTATAGAACCTTTGCAGAGTGCTATAAAATATTTTCGTGCTGAATTTGAAGCGGGTATCAGCCAACAGAATTTTACCAACTTGAGTCCAATTGCTGGCATTCAACCAAATTTGTTAAAGCAGCGTTGGTGATAACTTACGCTAAGCTGAATAAAAACATATTTAAGTCGACTAAATTTTTGATTAACGCCTGCTGAAAAAGCAGGCCATTAGGAAGCATGTTGACTATGGTTACAATATATGTAGACGGCAAACGATATGATGTAAATGGGGCTGAAAACCTATGCAGGCCTGTCTCTCTCTTGGTCTGGATATCCCTTACTTTTGCTGGCACCCAGCCTTAGGAAGTGTTGGTACTTGCCGTCAATGCGCAGTTAAGCAATATCAAAATGCTGACGACACACGTGGTCGTCTGGTAATGTCCTGCATGACACCGGCTTCTTATGGAACCTATATTTCCATCGATGATGATGAAGCCAAGCAGTTTCGTGCAAGTATTGTTGAGTGGTTGATGACAAATCATCCACATGATTGCCCAGTTTGTGAAGAAAGCGGCAATTGTCATTTACAAGATATGACGGTGATGACTAGTCATACAATGCGTAAATATTGTTTTACTAAAAGAACACATCATAATCAGGATCTAGGTCCATTCATTGGTCACGAAATGAATCGTTGTATCGCTTGCTATCGTTGTGTTCGTTATTACAAAGATTATGCTGATGGCATCGATCTGGGGGTTTATAGCGCTCATAATCATGTCTATTTTGGCCGGGAGGAAGACGGTACGCTAGAGAGTGAATTTGCTGGCAATTTAGTTGAGATCTGCCCAACTTGGGTTTTTACTGATAAAACCCATTCTGAACGTTACAATCGCAAATGGGATATGCAATTTGCGCCAGGAATATATCAACAGTGTAGTATTGGTTGTAATACAAGCCCTGGTGAACGTTATGGTGAATTACGCCGGATTGAAAACCGCTATAATGAGGTGGTAAATCACTATTTTTTTATGTGATAGTGGTCGTTTTGGTTACGGTTATGTTAATCGCAAAGATCGAACTCACCAGCCTCAATTAGTTAAAAAAGCAAAACGACACACTATTTCGGTGATGGAGGCGATGCAAACGGATGCCAAAATTTTACGCAAAGCAACAAAGATTATCGGTATTGGGTTACCAAGAGCTAGTATCGAGAGAAATTATGCATTACGGGCGCCGGTTGGCGAAGAAAATTTTTATTCAGGTATATCGACAGCTGAACAACGTCACCTCGAACTAATGGTTAATATTCTGCAAAAAGGAGGCGTCTATACGCAGCGACATTGCGTGAAATTGAAAATTATGACGCGGTGTTGGTTTTGGGGGAGGATTTAACCCAAACTGGAGCTCGTATAGCATTATAGCTAAGCGACTTAATTTTGATTACACCATATTGAGTGCGAACAAAATATCTGTGTCGCATCCGAGCGCTCTTTTTTTGCATTTAGCTTGTGCCCATTTATGTTTAATTGGATTAAGATCTGGCGAATAGGTAGGCAAATATTCCAGCATATACCCCGCATCGATGATGACTTGTTGAATACTCTGTTTCTTGTGAAAAGTTGCATTATCCATCATGATTACACTGTTTTTAGGAAGTACTGGGATAAGGACTTGGGTGACCCATGCATAGAAAACATCGCTGTTAATATTGATATCAAATAATCCGATAGAAAACAGCGTTGTGCCCAATAAAGCGCCGATAACATTTGTTCTTCCTTTAGCTCCCCAGTTCTTGAGACCAACACATCGTTGACCTTTCGGGGAATAGCCGTGAGTCCGCGGGGTATCGTGTGAAAAACCACTTTCATCAATAAAAACAATATGCTTGCCTTCTTTTTCATACTGTTGTTTTTTTGTTGAAACGTTTGTCGAGTGTTTTCGTCGGCTTTCGGATGACGTAGAGTTTTTTTATAGGTCAATCCCATTTTTTAAGAGCTTGCCAAATGGCCTT